>JAUWHP010000022.1 GCA_030605765.1 Dehalococcoidia bacterium | reverse complement strand
AGCCATTATAGGCGCAAAGATGTGCGTAGAAGGAGAAGCAAACAAGGGAGTAATCGGACCTGAATGTCTTGACCCGCTAAGATTTCTGAAGAGGATGGCTGGTGCGGGCTGCCCTGTGAAGTTTGACGAAGTGATTTCAAGTGGAGTAATTATCACATAAGAGCAATTACCCTGCTTTACTCAAGCATCCAAATCGCTTCTTCTTTGCTAACTCCCCTGAAGTGTTCATATAAAACCGATGAATTTTGTTAAACAGTCAGCAAGGGGTCAAATAGAGGAGGGAAAATGGAGAAGTTTAAGTGGCCAAATAAATACAAGAGTGCAGTGATTTTCACCTTTGATGTTGATGGGTGCGCAGAACAGCAGCTCTATGAAGGAAATACCTTAGGGCATAACTCTGCAGGTGATTATCGGCCAAAAATCGCAGTGCCGCGAATCTTAAATATCCTGGATAGACATGGTTTAAAGGCCACTTTCATTATTCCAGCCTGGGTTGCTCAGCGTTTCCCCCAAAGAGTCAAGGAGATTCACAACCGAGGCCATGAGATAGGAGCTCATGGCTACCTCCACGAAAACTTTAGCACATTGAGCGAAAGCGAGGAAAGGGAGATCCATAACAAAAGCGGCAAGATTATCGCTGATATGATAGGAACACCTCCTAAAGCATTTAGAACACCCGGTGGGCCATTGACAACGAGAACCATGAAGATGCTCCTGGAAAATGGCTATGATTGTGATAGCAGCTCCGTTAAGAACTACTTCCCCTCCAGAGTGAAGCTGGAGGGGAAAGAGGTAGACATGGCTGAAATACCCTTCTCCTGGCTTACAGATGATTTCCCCTATTTCTGGGGCGGCTACGAGGATAAACCTGGCCCGCCTTCATTTATGCCTATCAGCGCCCCCAAAGATGTTCTGGAATACTGGATGGCAGAGTTCGATGGCATCCATGAGATTGGAGGTCTCTTCGTTTACTTAAACCATCCTCGAGCTATCGGAAGGATTTCGAGATTGAGAGTCCTGGACAAGCTCATACATCACATAAAGGCAACCCCCAGCGTATGGATCACTAATTTACGTGAGGTGGTTAATTGGGTGCTAAGGGAATAGTAAAGAAGGGTAGCGAGATGAAATTTAGATGGCCAAATGGGGCGGAATGTGCAGTTTCCCTATCTTTTGAATACGATGCTGAAAGCGTGGAGTGGGGATACAGTAGAAATATCGAAGGTGCCTTTGATATTGGCGGATTTTCTCCCCAATTTGGTGTACCACGTGTCCTGGAGCTGCTGAATAAGCATGACGTAAAAGGCACTTTCTTTGTTCCTGGCTGGGATGCAGAACGTTACCCTGATAGCATTAAAGAAATCGCAGAAGCTGGACACGAAATAGCAGCTCACGGCTATACACACGAGAATTTCTCTGAGCTTACACCCAGGAAAGAAAAAGATGTACTTGAGAAAGCCCACAAAATCCTTACTGATATAACAGGGATACCTCCACGAGGGTTCAGAGCCGCAGCTTATGGCCGCCCTATATCAGCAAAAACCCTTAGCTTTTGTCGGGATATGGATTATATCTATGACAGTAGCTTTATGGATGATGATGAGCCTTATCAAGTGAAGATAGACGGCAAATTCGTTAACATGATTGAAATACCCTGGGCTTGGCCGCTCAATGATATTTCATTCATGTCGCCTCCTTTTTCCTCCGGTATGAGCCTTGTGTTACCTCAAAGAAAACCACAGTGGGTTCTAGAATTATGGAAAGAGGAATTTGATGGCCTTTATGAAGAGGTTGGATTCTTCAATCTTGTGATTCACCCCAGAGACATGGGAAGGGTATCAAGGATGCCTATTTTGGAAGGCCTAGTATCCTATATGAAAAGATATAATGTGTGGTTTACCACTTACAGTCAGGTGGCTGATTTGTGTTTAAAGCAGTTAGTTGAGAGATGAGCGGCTAGGATTCATGTGCATAGTCAGTTAACCCATTAGTTTTGAGGCAATAGAAAATAAATAAACATGGAGTATAAACGATGAAGCAAGTACCATTTCCTATAATCTCCGTTGAAGGAGATGCTCATGAAATAGGTTATCAGTACGGTTCACAATGCAAAAAGCTCATAGAAGAAGCAATAGGTGTATATAGAAAGCTTTTTAAAACTGTGGTAGGCCTTGAATGGGAGGCTGCGATAAGTTCAGCAAGAAAATTTACCCCGTATATTGAGGAATACGACTCCGCAGGCATGGAAGAGATGCACGGAGTAGCCAAAGGGTCCGGGCAAGCTTTCGATAATATATTGACACTGAATCTAAGATACGAACTAGTATGGCTAAAGGGAGCAGGAGGACTGGGAGAATGCACAACGCTGGCTGTAACACCAGAGGCCAGTTCGCCTAGGCGTATGCTGATGGCCGAAAATTGGGACCTGCAGTGCGCCGTTAAGAAGTTACCTGTGCTATTGAAACAGAAGCGAAAAAATGGGCCTAATGTCATACAACTTGCCGAAGCAGGCGTAATTGGCCGACACGGTTTCAACTCAGCAGGGGTATGCGTGGTTGCAAATGCCATGGTTTCGGATGGATGGCAGCTCGGAGTGCCGATGCAGATCATACTGCACAAAATACTAAACCAGGAAAGCCTGGTCGACGCGATGGGGGCTGTCCTCGCCGCTAAGAGGGCGTCCTCGGGTAATTACCTCATAGGATATACCGGCAGTGAGGGCAGTGACGCCGTCGATATCGAAGCTTCACCTGGCTCTTACAATGTGCTATGGCCGGATAATGGCATGCTTGCCCACGCAAACCACTTTTCAGTTGCCAACCCCAATATCAAAGATTTGTTTCCACCAATGGACCCGGGTTCACTCCACAGAGAGCATAGAGCAATCACACTACTGGCTAAGGAGCGTGGAAACATCGATGTGGATGCCATCAAAAAAATACTCAGGAACCACTTCGACAAAAAAAGAGCATGGTCTATATGCTCTCACGCAGACCCGAAACGCGACGAGGTTCTTGAATGGATGACCATCGCCTCATACATTTTCGACCTTCAGGCGAAAACGATGCATATTGCCAAGGGGCCTCCGTGTGAGAATGAGTATGTCGCCCTTACTTTCGATGATATAATGTGAGTGTGAAAATCGAACTCATTAAACACAAGCCCTTGTGCCAAAAGGTAGTACCTACTCCAGCGATCCAGGTGAACACATGCTTTATCCATCATTATTGGAATAACAAACCTTAGCTCAGTAAGCTACATCCGATCGCCCTTGACCGCTAATGCAACACAGTGATAAGCTACAGTGCATCAGCAGCCTTCCTCTGAAATGGAAAACGAGCTACAAAGCCACCGAATCTCTGTTAGTGATGATGTCGAAGTCTCTACTTATCTAGAGATCGCCAAGGAACTGCACGGTGAGCAGCCTACATTTGAGCCCAAACTACTGCCACCTGGCGAAAAAGAAACCATAGTAGTGATTGATTTCGGCTCTCAGTACAGCATGCTCATTGCAAGACGAATACGAGAGTGTCATGTTTACTGCGAGATTGTGTCTTATGATGCTCCGTGGGAGAAAATAGCTCCCCTTAACTCCCGAGGTTTTATCCTTTCAGGAGGTCCGGCTAGCGTTTATGAACACGGGGCTCCCCTGGCTCCAACATATATTTATGAAAGCCATCTACCAGTGATGGGTATTTGCTATGGCATGCAGGTAATTGCCTCCCAGTTAGGTGGCCGAGTATCCCCAGGAGAAAAGCACGAATATGGTCATGCTATCTTGCACATAAGTGATGACAATTGCCCTCTTCTTGCTAACCTTGTTTCCCCACTTCACATATGGATGAGCCACGGCGACCAAATAGTAGAGATACCACCTGGCTTTAAGTCTCTGGCCTACACCGAAAATTCACCCAACGCTGTCATAAGCAATGGTGAAGATATTTTCGGACTCCAATTTCACCCTGAGGTGGCTCACACACCACAAGGGAAAAATATACTTGGGAATTTCGTCTACCAAATATGCGGCTGCCAGGGTAACTGGACACCATCTAGATTTATGGCTGAAAGCATAGATAAAATCAGGGAACAGGTAGGAAAGGGAAAGGTTATCTGCGCTCTTTCTGGAGGTGTTGATTCAGCGGTGACCGCTACTCTTATTTATCGTGCTATTGGCGACAATTTAACCTGCTTCTTCATCAATAATGGCTTATTGCGCCGTGAAGAACCAGAGAGAGTGCTCAATACTTTCCAGCGAAATTTCAAGATGGATATAGTTTATGTAGATGCTAGCGAAAGGTTTCTGGAGCGACTTCGTAAGGTAGTTGACCCAGAGATGAAGCGGCGCGTGATAGGAAAGGAATTCATCGAAGTTTTTGAGGAGGAGGCAGCCAAATTAGGCAAGGTTGATTTTTTGGCCCAGGGGACCCTTTACCCCGATGTCATAGAAAGCGCCACGGCTGGGACCAAAGCTGCAGCTAAAATAAAGAGCCATCACAATGTTGGTGGATTACCAACAATAATGAAATTCACCCTCATTGAGCCCCTGCGGCATTTATTCAAAGACGAAGTCCGTGAGCTAGGGATGGCTCTGGATTTGCCTGAAGATATGATCTGGCGGCAACCATTCCCGGGACCAGGATTAGCTATCCGCATCATTGGCGAAGTAACTAAGGAAAAATTGGAGGTGCTTCGTGCTGCCGACTGGATTGTAATGAACGAAATTAAAAAGGCTAAGCTTTATCGCCAATTATGGCAAAGCTTTGCTGTACTTACTGATGTTAAGAGTGTTGGTGTCATGGGTGATTACAGAACCTATGGCTATCTAATAGCGGTCAGGGCAATAAATAGCAACGACGCCATGACTGCTGATTGGTCGAGGTTGCCTTATGACCTTCTGGCTAGAATATCAGACCGCATAGTTAACGAAGTGCCTAACGTCAACAGGGTAGTTTATGATATTACCAGTAAGCCACCAGCAACCATAGAGTGGGAATAGATTTGCCACAGGCAAGACTAGCTAATAATTCAGTTTGCTCTTCGGGCCTAAGCCCGAAGAAAGGAGGATAAAGATGAACGGTTCTTTTGATGAAAGGAGTTTGAGCCCTGAAGAGGAAGAGAGAATGCTCATAGAGGACGATTTGGATATGCTTCGTGAGGATCTGGTAGGAGAACTACAGGCCATAAATCAATACCAGGAGCACATAGAGAGCCTGGGAAGCGAAGAGGCTGCAGCTACACTGGAGCACATTATCGAAGAGGAGAAGGAGCACGTTGCTGAGCTGGTTAAATTAATTCAGAGCCTCGACCCTGTTCAGGCTGATAAGTTTAGGGAGGTTTCATAGAATACGATGGCAAATAGGCCTAAACTAAAGGGAGTGAAAAAGAACAGGGGCAAACATAAGAAAAGGAAATAATAACCATTGAAAGTAATGGTCATTGGTGGTGGGGGGAGGGAGCATACCTTAGCGTGGCAAATATCCCAGAGTCCCCAGGTGGAAAAAGTCTTTGTCGCACCAGGGAATGCCGGCACAGCACTCATAGCGGAAAATCTAGACATCCTTCCTACAGATACAAAAACCCTGGGCAAAGTAGCCCAGGACAAAGGTATCGAGCTTGTAGTTGTTGGCCCCGAAATACCGTTAGCTTCGGGCATAGTAGATTACTTTGATAGCCTGGGTATCCCTGTTTTCGGCCCCACCAAAGCGGCTGCAAAAATAGAGTCAAGCAAAGCCTTTGCCAGAAAGCTGATGGAAAAATACCACATTCCCTGCCCTAAAGGAAAAGATTTCTCTTCCTATGCTGAGGCACGTACATATCTTGAACACCAACAGCTACCTATTGTCGTTAAAGCAGATGGATTGGCTGCTGGCAAAGGAGTGATTATAGCCAGTTCTATGCAGGAAGCTGTTAAGGCTCTTGACGATATTATGAAGGCAAGAATCTTCGGCTCTGCCGGGGATAAGGTGATAATTGACGAATATCTTAGCGGTCGAGAGGTAAGTCTCATAGCTTTCACCGATGGGAAGATAGTATCACCAATGCTTCCTGTATGTGACTACAAAAGAATTTGGGACAATGATCAGGGGGCTAACACCGGTGGCATGGGAAGCTACAGCCCGCCGGTTTTTTTCCCTGCTGAACTAATAGAAAAGGCTACCAGGGCCATTTTGTTGCCAGCGATAAGAGCAATGGCCAATGAGGGAGCGACCTACAAGGGAGTGCTCTACGCCGGGTTAATGTGCACCGACGAAGAGTTATTGGTGCTGGAATTCAATTGCCGCTTTGGCGATCCAGAGACACAAGCCGTTTTACCCCTTCTCAAAACCGACTTTGTGGATATACTCTTAGCGGTAATTCAAGGCAATCTCGACCAGGTCAAGATAGAATGGAGCGCTGAAGCCTGTGTCGGAGTGGTTATGGCTTCCGCTGGCTACCCAGGCAGCTATAAAAAGGGGTTGCCTATAAAAGGCTTGAATGAGGTGGATAAAGATTTGTTAATTTTCCATGCTGGGACGAGGGTAGGTGATGACGGGATAGTGTATACTAACGGCGGGCGAGTGCTTAGCCTGGTAGGCACTGGCAAAGATATGGCTGAAGCCAGAGAAAAAGTTTATAGTAATATTCCCAGAATCTATTTTGAGGGCTGCCACTACCGCAAGGATATCGCCCTCGGGGAAATAGCTTAAATGGCACAAGTAGGCATCGTAATAGGCAGCAAAACAGACAGTGACATAATCAAATCTACGACTAATATGTTGGAGCAGTTAGGCATTGATTATGAAATTTCCATTATCTCAGGCCATAGAAACCCTGAGAAACTAAGAGAGTATGGTTTGAAAGCGGAGGAGAGGGGTTTTGAAGTTATTATTGCTGCCGCTGGCAAGGCTGCTCACCTTCCCGGTATTCTGGCTAGCTGGACAATGCTGCCAGTAATTGGTGTTCCCCTGGCTGCTGGCGAACTTAATGGCATAGATTCTTTGCTCTCGATAGTTCAGATGCCCGCGGGAGTTCCAGTGGCCTGTGTCGGCATAGGCTCCAGCGGAGCCAAAAACGCTGCCTTGCTCGCTGCTCAAATCTTAGGCGTGAAGTATGCAGAAATAAAAAACGCATATCTGGAATACAAGGCAAAGCTGGCGGAGGGATAACATGATCGAGCGTTACTCACGACCCCGAATGAAGAAGATATGGTCCGAGGAGAACAAATTTAACCAATGGCTCAAAGTGGAGATAGCTGTTTGTGAAGCTTGGGCTGAACTTGGCAAAATTCCAGAAGACGCCATACCCAGAATAAGGAAAGCCAACTGCAATCTGGAGCGCATGGCTGAAGTTCTCAAGGTGACTCATCATGATGTGACTGCTTTTCTTAGTTCGGTTGCAGAAAGCCTTGGTGAAGAATCCCGCTTCATCCATCTTGGACTCACCTCTTCAGATATTATGGATACTGCTCTAAGCCTACAGTTAAAAGAGTCAACTGACATTTTAGAGCAACAGGTTACCGATTTTATCGCTGTATTGAAAAACAAGGCTCTAGAGCACAAGCATACCATTATGATGGGGCGAACTCACGGTGTTCATGCCGAGCCAATTACCTTCGGACTGAAGATAGCCCTGTGGGTCGAAGAGATGAAACGTAATGCTCAAAGGCTAGCTGAGGCTAAAAAAGCCATCTCCGTAGGCAAGATATCTGGAGCAGTAGGCACTTACGCTACTGTACCTCCTCAAATTGAGAAGATAGCTTGTGACAAACTAGGGCTTATCCCAGCTCCGATATCAAGCCAGATAGTTCAGCGTGATCGCCATGCCCAATTCATGACCACTCTGGCCATAATGGCTGGCTCTCTGGAGAAGTTTGCTACTGAGATCAGAAACCTGCAACGAACTGAAATTCTGGAAGTTGAAGAACCTTTTCAGGCAGGGCAGACAGGCTCCTCAGCAATGCCACACAAGAGGAACCCAGAGCTATGTGAGCGTATTTGCGGACTTGCTAGGCTGGTAAGGGGACATGCATTAACCTCCTTGGAAAACATTGCCCTATGGCATGAACGTGACATCAGCCACTCTTCTACAGAGCGCATCATCCTACCCGATTCTTGCTTGGCAATAGACTATATGTTATCTCTGTTTATCCCCATAATAAGAGACCTTAATGTCTATACGGATAATATGCGCCGTAACCTTGAACTCACTCGCGGTTTAGTCTTTTCGCAGAGAGTGCTCCTGGCTTTAATAAATAAAGGCCTGAATCGAGAAGAAGCTTACAAATTGGTACAAAAAAATGCTATGAAAGCCTGGCCGGGGAAAGAGAGTTTCCTAAATTTGCTGGAGGCAGATAAACAAATACTGGCTCATCTATCCAAATCCGAACTAGAATCTCTGTTTGACTATAACTACTACCTGAAGTATGTAGATGCCATTTTTGAACGTTTGGAATTAAGCAAGACACAGGAAGGCAAATAATTCTCGCCTCTCCAAACATCACAGCGTAGTAAGCGGTATTCCGAGAGTACAAATTATAATTCCCAGGATGGCGCGCTTAGTCAGCTTCTCCTTTAGAAAGATAACGGAAAGAGGAGCAATGAAAAGAGGCGAGATGGAGGTGAGTATGGATGCCTTAATAGCTCCGATAAGACTCACGGCTACTAAAAACAACACTGTGCCCACTGTATGAGCGAAAAAACCCGAAGTTCCAGCTTGGATTAAATCCTTGGGAGTATATCTCTTGTATTCAGAAACCCCATTTCGAATCAGAGTCACTATTACAAGTGGTAAAATGACAAAAGGGAGCCGGATGACATTAAGCACCAAAGGGTCAACCGCATAAAGTGCTAATTTACATAGAATTGTTGCCCCGCCCCAACACAAGCCCGAGATTGAAGTGAAAATTATTCCCTTCGTCCTATTAGATTTGAGTATCCTGCCTCTCTCGGTTTTTGCAGGGCTTGACAAAAGCGTGATGCCAACGATGATAGAAACAGCTCCCAGTACGGTATAAGAGGTAATTGGCTCGCCAAAAAAAATTGCCGCCAGGGCAGAAGCTGACAGGAAATAAAGGCTAAAATTTATAGGGTAAACCAAGGAGATATCAGCCAAGCTCATCGCTTTTATCTCCAGGATTGCACCTGCTCCCACCCCGACAACTGCAGAGCCAATAACATAAATCATGGAGTGCCAGCCAATGGAGGTTAAGCCGCCTAGCTTACCTGAAGGGGCTGTGATAGCAACAAGAATTATCCAGGCTACACCGAGTATAATGCTATTTATGGACACGGGGCTAAATTTGATGCTTACTGGTTTTATAATTAAGAAACCAACAGCCCAAGCCAACGCAGCCCCTATTGCAGCAAATTCACCTAATCCCATTCTTGCTTTGCAAAACTCTATCTTTCCGCGTTATGATTATAGCCGACATTGATTTTGTTTTGCCATATTGCTAACATAATACTTAAATATGTCTATTTTGCTGGAAGCCAATTTACCCCTTCGTTTGCTGCGCCGTGGCAAGGTAAGAGATATATATGACCTCGGGGATAAGCTCCTCATAGTGGCCAGCGATCGTATCTCCGCTTTTGACTTCGTTTTACCTTGCGGCATTCCCGACAAAGGAAAGGTGCTTAATCAACTATCAGCCTTCTGGTTTGAGAAGACCGCCTATATTATGCCTAACCATCTTGTCAAGGTAATCGACAGCAATATCGCTTTGAACGAAGTGAAGAATCTGACGGACTACCCTGGCGAACTCCCCGATTACCTTGTTGGCCGCTCCATGATCGTAGCTAAAGCCGAACGTATTCCTGCGGAATGTATTGTTCGGGGCTACCTGGCTGGCTCGGCTTGGATGGAGTACAAAGATGGCGGTACCGTTAACAAGATTCGCTTACCAGCAGGCATGAAAGAAAGCCAGGTATTGCCCCAACCTGTGTTTACTCCTACTACCAAGGGTGAGACAGAACATGATCGTCCTTTAACCAATCAGGATATAAGGGAACTTGAAGAAATGGTTGCTGGAAAGCTAAAAAGAGGGAATCTTAATCTAATCAAAGAATTAGAGAAAAAAAGCTTGCTCATTTGTCGCTATGCTCAAGATTATGCTAGAAGCAAGGGCATTATTATTGCCGACACTAAGTTTGAATTTGGGCTTATTAATGGTGAACTAACGCTTATTGATGAACTACTAACGCCAGATTCAAGTCGATTTTGGGCTGCCAGTCAGTATGAAGCGGGCCGCGCCCAACCCAGCTTTGATAAACAGCCAGTTCGCGATTGGCTTTCAGCTTCAGGATGGGACAAGGAACCACCGGCACCCACGTTGTCATCAGAGGTAATCGAGGCTACTACGCAGCGGTATAACAAGATCTATCAACTACTTACAGGGAAAAATATTTAGCCTTTAACAGAAGCTAAAGAGAGATGTGTTATAGGTCATTAGCTGGCCTTATTATTAGAAATTATAGCTTTGAACTAGAAGAGGCTTAGGGTATATGGGGTGGAGTGGTATCATCAGCATCGTAGTGGGCCTCTTAGCAGCGATTGGGTTGCCCTTAGCTCTTCGTCAAAGGAAGAAAAACGGACCCAGAAGAAGAGAAGCGCTCTGCCAACACCTTCAAAAAATGGGAGTAAGGGGATACGCACTACAAAGCGGAGACGACAGGGAAGAGATAGGACTAAGCCGTGCTTCAGGGCAAAAATCAGAAGGAATTATTGAGCTGAAGGATAGGAATGTAGATTTCATAAATGTTATCAGCATAGCTAGCCCATACGGTGTGCAGTATTTCCTGGATTACCTGGCGAAGAACCCGAAGGTAATGGAGAGACGAATGCTGAAAAAGGCCAGGTTGATCAGGAGAAAGAAACCACTCCCCTGGGGAAAGGTGGTAGCCGTTGAATGGAAGGGAGATATTTGCCTGTCTCAGAATCTTAACTTCGACTATAATCTGGAGGACAAACTACTGCGCTCTGAGCTTAAAGACCTGCGGGGAAGCATCTGGATCTTCCCTGAGCCAAAACATGGATACGCTCGGATAAGGACTGCCTATTTTCTTCCTTCTTCAGAGGCATTTGAAGCAATGGACATTATAGCCAGGTATGTTAAGTCATGGTGAAAACTGCTGAAGCTAATACGCAGGGTTACTCATATGCCTACAAAAAGGCACTCAGTAGTTCTGATGCCAGCTTTCGTCAACTTTGGTAGCTTCTATTTTAGTATGCCAGGGAATCCCATAAGCATTAGCTAATTCAGTCAAGCTTTCAAGCCTCTTTGCCACAGTGGTTTCCAAGAATGCTAACCTCTCTTGTCGGGAGTTGATTTGAGTAGCTTCTTGCCATAAGGCACGCCCGGCCAGAAAGCCTGAAGCTCCTGCCTGGCAGGCGAGCTTGACCTGGCGGTGAAAAAGTTCAAAGCTCACACCAGCGCTGAGAATAACCCAGGGGGTTTGGCTTGCTTCATTAAGTTGACGGCAGAAATCTGCTAATCGCCCTGCATCTTTTTCATATTCACTATCAGCCGGGAATTCAGCCTTGAGCACATCGACGGGAAGGGCTGTGATTTGCTTTGCAGTTTCAATAACCAATTGCGGCTTTACTCTGGCGAAGTTTTGAGGGTCAGCCTCTGCCTCTCCCACTTTGTAGCTCATAGGCTCAACTACAAAGGGTATATCTTCTGCCAGGCAATCGTCAGCCAGCCTCTTGACTGTCTCCAGTTGCTTTTCAGCAACACTAGCCTCAGGACGGTAATAGAGCAAAAGCTTTGCCCCCGTAGCTCCCATTTTCTTTACCTTTCTTATGCTCCAACCGGGCAACAAATCGGTAATTCTCTCCTCTGGCTCTCCCGAATAGCCACTTTTTTCTAAACTCACGAGCAATCCAGTGTTCCTAGGCAAAATGTTGGCAGCAACTGCCTGTGGCGCTCCATAAACGGGGTCAAGTAAGATGGCGCTAGCATAAGGAGCCAGGGATTGGGATAAATCCAGCTTAAAATCCACCATAGCCTGGTAGCTAACGCTCTCAGGGTGTTCCCCATTAAGCATCCTTTTCAGTGAACCTCTATGGTCAACGGCACACATCGCCATGATGCCTTTCTCATTAGCCAATTGCTGCAAGCCCCTTATTTTGCCTATGGATAGTTTCTTCATGTTTCTAAGTAGCTAATACCTTCATTAACTTCAGCAGGTTATTATCTAATTCCTTTCTCTTCTGACATGTGTCACTTAGTGGTGTAAAAGTTATCTCCCCTTTTAATTCTCCCACCATATAACCTGACCTACCATCGGCTAAAGCATCCACGGCTGCTGCTCCTAATTTGCTGGCCAGAATCCTATCTCTGGCTGTTGGTGAGCCTCCTCGTTGTATATGGCCCAAAACACAAATACGATAATCCAATTTCAGCCTTTCCCATACTTGCTGAGCGATAGAAAACACTCCACCTGCGTCATCTCCCTCAGCAACTATCACAATGCTGGATTTCTTGCCTCTCTTGAAATTGTGTTTCATATTAAGACAAAGTTCCTCAACCTTTGTTTCTGTCTCAGGAATCAGTATGCTCTCAGCTCCACCAGCAATTCCTACCTCTAGAGCAATGAAACCCCTCTTCTTTCCCATGACTTCAATAAAAAAGGGGCGCTGTAAAGACCCTGCGGTATCTCTAATCTTATCTATAGCATCCAAAGCTGTATTGATAGCTGTGTCGAAGCCGATAGCATAATCGGTACCATAGACATCATTATCAATGGTACCTGGAATACCTATCACCTGTATATCTCCTGCCTCAGCTAATGCCATGGCGCCACGAAATGTGCCATCGCCACCTATTGTTATCAAAGCTTCAATGTTTTCATGGCGTAAATTCTGTATTGCCTTTTTTACGCCATCGGAGGTCTTCATTTCTTCACAGCGAGCTGTTTCCAGAAAAGTGCCTCCACGCTGAATAATATTGGCTACTGACCTGGGGCCCAATATCACCATATCTCCTTCCAATAAGCCAGCATAACCACGCCGAATACCTACTACTTCGAGCCTGCAGGTGGTACCATGACGAACTATTGCTCTGATGCAAGCGTTCATTCCAGGAGCGTCACCGCCACTGGTTAAAATACCTATCTTTTTCACGAAGTCCCTTTCAACTAAATTATCCACCTCTCATAAAGTATAGCACTTACAACGGCACAGGGAAGAGTCCAAATACCCCAATACTGATTTCATGTTTTTCACAGCAATTCGAAACATTACTATTTTGGGCCTACTTATTGCTATTGGGTATCAGTGATACCAATGTCTGGGATTCTGCGTGACGTAAATTGTGGGGTCAAGCTGGGTTAGGCAGGAGAATGTTCATGGGCTATCACTTCCCTTCAGCAGCAAGTTCCGCCAGTTGATCCAATACCACCTTCAGCGCATCAAGCTCTTTCCCATAGTTAGCCCAGTCACCAGCCTTAAGGTACTGTTGCGACTTATCGTAGTGCTGTTGAGCCTCCTCAATCAAACTGGCTATGTCAGCACTTACTGGCTCCTCTGGTTCTGCTGGAGTTGGCGGTCCAACCTCAGGCTCAGTTGGTGGTGCCTCAATGCCAAAGATTGCGGTGAGGCTTTCAGTCAGCGTGGGTTCCATAGCTATCTGGTCACCAGCAGCCACAATAACGCGCTTCAGCTCGGGAAGTCCCCCAGCATCTGCCTGGAGGAACACCGATTCCACATACAGGTTGGATTTGCCTAAAGGTATCATCAGAAGGTTGCCGCGGATGACTCGAGAACCACCACGACCCCACAGAGCAAGCTGCTCAGTAATGACAGTATCCTGCTGGATTCGGTTCTCGATCTGGCTGGGACCATACACCAGCCGCTCCTTGGGGAAGTGGTAGGCGAGCAACTTTCCATAATTCTCACCATCACAACGGGCAGCAAGCCAGCCAATGGTATTATTCTTGTTCACCGGGGTGAAGGGGAAGATGAGCAGAAATTCCTCCTTTTCCGCGCCAGGCAAACGCATGATGATATAGTAAGCCTCCATGTCCTGTTCTGAGCCAGCATAGATCTCCTTAGGCACAGCCCACAGGTCTTCCTTGTTGTAGAATACTCGGGCATCACGCATATGGTAACTCTGGTATACTGAGGCCTGGATGTCGAACATGTCCTCGGGATAACGGATATGCGCTCGCAAGGATTCGGACATCTGCTCCGCTGGTACGAAAAGCTTGGGGAAGATAGCCTGGTAGGTTTGTATCAAGGCGTCCTCTGGATCAGTTACATAGAAGGTCACACTGCCATCGTAGGCATCAACCACTGCTTTAACGCTGTTACGAATATAGTTTATTCCATCTCCAATCGGTTCAGAATAGGGATAGCGGTCAGTGGTGGTATAGGCATCCTGCACCCAGAATAGCCTTCCCTCCATTATAACTATATAGGGGTCACTATCCAGCTCCAAAAATGGCGCCAGATGATTCACCCTCTCTCTGATGTTGCGATAGTAGAGCATCCTGCTCTCAGGGGTTAGCTCACCGCTGATAAGTATATTAAAGTCACCGAATTGCCAGGCATAGACCACCCGGCGAATGAAACTCCCTATATTAACCCCGTCTTTCCCTTCGTAGTGACCGTAAACATTCTCTTCACCCATAGGATAGTCGAATTCCTGGGTTTTCGTGCTCACAATTACGTAATTATTCGTCTTTTCCCCGAAGTATATCTCCGGCCGCTCTATATCGAAGTCACCTACAGGTGGTATATCCTTTACCATCAACAGGGGCAAGCCCTCAGCGCTAACCTCATTAACCGGGCTCAGGGCAACGCCATAGCCATGTGTAAACTGCAGCCGGCGGTTGACCCAGGTTTGTGCTTCCCCTGCCAGCTTCTCCGCAGATAATTCACGAGCCGATAGCATTACCTGCCGATATTCACCATCGATGATATAGCGGTCAACATCGACATCATTAAAGTCGTAATAGAGTCGAATAGCCTGGATCTGGTTATAAGTATCCTTTAGCGGGCGATGGTCCCATAGCCTAATGTTATTGATGGTAACCTTGTTTTGTGCCACATCCTGTGGGCTTGGTGATTTCTCCGCAGGGAAGGACTCCTCTTCGACCCGGCTCAAGGCAAAAGCCTCTCTCGTATACTGGATATTGTACTCAATGTACGGCGTCTCTCGAGCCAGCTCATTAGGCTCCACTTGAAAGCGCTGTACCAAAGCCGGAAAGATTTGCCCCACAATGATGGCAAGCGCTATCCATCCCCCAATAGCGTAGAGGGACCAGCGAAATTTGCGCCGCAATATGGAGGCCAGAATAATTCCCATACATACAAGCACTATTACCAAGAGTATCCACTGTGCCGGAAGCTTAGCGTGTATATCAGCATAGCTAGCTCCGAAAGCCACTCCACGTTTGGAGAAGACGAGCTCCCAGATGCCAAGCCAGTAACCCCAGGCAAAAAGGCCCAATATGGCCATGGCCAGCCCACCAACATGCGCTAGCACCGACCGCGCAAAATCGAATTTAAGCCGCTGCGTCGTATAGCTCAGGAGATACACTGCAACACTGCCGAGAAGTGTGACCACCAGAGCGCCGAGGAGCCAGCTTCGCAGCATGTTAAGAAATGGCAATGAGAAGACGTAGAAGCCAATCTCCTTATGGAAAACTGGGTCAGCAATGCCAAATGGCTGCCTGTTGAAGAACCGTAGCATAACCAGCCAGTTGCTCTGAGCCGCCAAACCAAATATGAGGCTGAGCAGAGTTGTTCCCAGTAGGACACCTGCCTTGGATACCCGCTGTAGCCGGCGCGCTATATCCCAGGGCCAGAAACGTGCCTCACTACCCGGTGTCAGGCGTGTAGCCAGCAACAAATTGCCCAAAAACAAGATGCAAAAAATGATGGCCGCGGAGAAGAAGATTAGTACCCTGGTCTTCAGAATAGTGGTATAGATACTGCCATAACCCAGACTGTTAAACCACAACCACTCAGTATAGATTCCCTTTAATACGTTTAGGACAATGAACAGTGCCACGACTATAGCTATGATTATAGCTACCTTGGAGGTATGTCCACGGCCGGGAGGCGGTACAGGTTTCTCATCCCTCTTTTCAGGAAACCAGCGCTGCCATTGCCTATCAAATGAATTCAAATCACTCCCCCAATCTTTCTAAATCATAACTAATAGAATTACACTGCTCTCTGGCTTCCATCCCATCTGGCTTGGTGGATGAACTTGGAGCTACTATGCATAACAAGGTAACACAATCTAGCCATATGAGTCAAAGATACGTTTAATAAATTGAACTCGTGACCATGGCTCCTAAATCATGTATATTAAGGTGGAAAGCAATGAGCGAAGAACTAATCGCACCATGCGGGATGAACTGCAGGATATGCAGCGGATACCTTGCTTTCCAACATGATGTAAAGAGCAAGGGAATCAGAATGCCTTACTGCATTGGTTGCAGACCAAGAGATAAGAAGTGCGCCTTCCTAAAAAAGAGATGCGCCCTGCTCCTGAGTGGCAAGGTTGAATATTGTTATGAATGCAGTGATTACCCCTGCGAAAGGCTCAGCCATATCGACAAGCGCTACAGAAGATATTTCAGGATGAGCATGATAGAGAACCTCGAATTCATCAAGAAGAACGGCATCAATCAATTCCTTGAAAAGGAAGACAAAAGATGGAAATGCCCTGAGTGCGGTGCAATTATATGCTGCCACAATGGCATTTGCTTTAGCTGTGAGTTAGAAAAATTGAGAAACAAGAAAAAACTGTATAGATGGGAGGATTAATTATCAGCTTTCTTCATGTTGTCTGAAATCAACACCAAGTATGTTGATATTGAAAGCGTAGCTGAAAAAGCGTTAGAAGACAAGAAGCTGCCAATAAAGAAAGGATAATTGCATTCGTTAAAGAACAGCAAGGTAGCGATAGTGTGGAATACCAGGAGGTGCTTACGCCATCCTTTTTACACAGACATGGGGGCTTCACCGCCCTCAATAATTTCCTTGGTGCTGGGAATCCTGCCAACGATTCTTTCATCAACTCGGGTGGCTGAATCTAAGGCTCGACCCAGGGCTTTGAATAAAGCTTCAGCTTTATGATGGTCATTGGGTCCTGGAAGCACATTGACGTGAAGGTTAATTCTGGCTTCAGAAGCAAGGGAAACAAGGAAATGGCGAACTAAATCAGTCTCCAAATCGCCTATGTTGGCCGCACCAAAGGGTATTTCTACCACACTATAAGCTCTTCCTCCAATGTCTACTGCCACCGCTGCCAGTGCTTCATCCATGGGAACGACGGCATGCGCCATTCGAGTGAGGCCTTGTTTCTCCCCCAATGATTGATTGAAGGCTTTGCCTAAGATAATAGCCACATCCTCAACTACATGATGCTGGTCGTTGCCTGAGGCTGAGAGTTTTATGTCAAATACTCCGTGTTTAGCTAACTGAGCCAGGAAATGGTCAAACATTTTTATGCCGGTAGTAATTTCAAATTGCCCACTTCCATCGATGTTTAGCTCCACTCTAATATTAGTCTCCGCGGTTTTACGAGTTACTATCGCTTTTCTTTCAGCCATTTTCAAATTCCTCCTGATTCTATCTCTCTTAATGCCCCAATTAAGGCCTCGGTATCTTCAGGTTTACCGACGCTTATCCGCAGGTAATCCCTTAACTGTGCGCTATCAAAATACCGGATAAAGATGCCTCTCTT
The DNA here is from genome assembly GCA_030605765.1 of Dehalococcoidia bacterium. Lineage (GTDB taxonomy): Bacteria > Chloroflexota > Dehalococcoidia > GIF9 > AB-539-J10 > JAGMDB01. The sequence goes on along the minus strand of JAUWHP010000022.1, from coordinate 27,788 downwards.
TTGTAGCCGCTGCCAGATTTCTCTAGCTGGAGATACTCCGCTGAGTTTACCCTGAGCAAGTTTCTTCGCTTGCTCCGCTCCCTCGGAATGATAGTGTAGGGAATCAGCACGACAATGCACGGAGCAAAGAATAAAATTAGCTCTGGAAGGATAGGGTGTTAGCCACTTCAATTCTTTTAATTCGCTAAATAGTCGCTCCCGCTCAGCAACTATTTTTGCTACATTACTACGAAGATAATCCATATCCGCCAAGGAAGCTAATACCGCTGCTTGTGCTGCAGCGCTGACATTATAGGGCTGTTTAATCTTCATCAGGTGGCTAGCAATTTCAACAGGGAAGATACCATAACCTATTCTTAAGCCAGCTAATCCTGCCCATTTACTGAAGGTACGTAAAACTATCAGGTTGGAATAGTCAAGCACTAAATTGGCCATCGTTACACCGCTAAACTCAAAGTAGGCTTCATCCACCACCACAATACTTCCAGTATTAACAAGTTCTGTGACCTCCTGTTCGGTAACAAGATTGCCTGTGGGGTTATTGGGCGAGGCGATAAAGATAACCTTTGCTTTTTCACTTAATGCCTTCTTGACGCCAGCTATATCAATGGCAAAATCTTTATCCCGGGGCACATCAACTAGTTTACCGCCGCAAGCCGCAGTGCTAAATGGATACATGCCAAAGCTTGGTGAACAATTGATTACCTCATCCCCAGGCTGGAGAAAAAGCCTGAGTACAAGGTCAATCAGTTCATCACTGCCGCTGCCACAAACAATGTTCTTCTGGTCAAAGCCTGTATATTTCTCCAGAGTTTGTCTTAACTTCCTTTGTTCCGGGTCCGGGTAGATGTGATAGTAAGGATAATCGGCCAGAGCTTGACAAACCTTTGGGGAGCAACCGTATGGGTTCTCATTGCCATCAAGTTTTACGATTCTCCCTTCGGCCCGCTGACCTAGAATCTCTACAGGCTCAATAGGAGTGTAACTCCTCATAGCTGCTAGCTCAGGCCTGATTAACTTCTTTATGTCCACTTTAACTTTTCATCCCCACTTTAATCCTCTCCCGTCAAGGGAGAGGAAAATACTATTTAAGGTCTCCTTGCTCTTGCAGCCTTTTCTCTATGGATTTGGCGTGAGCATCTAGTCCCTCAGCTTTAGCTATCACCATAGCTGCAGGGCCTGATTTTTGCACGGCAGCTTTGTCCAAGGCAATGATATTGGTAGTTTTTAGGAAGTCCTCAACGGCCAGAGGAGAGCTGAAGTGAGCACTGCCACCTGTGGGTAACACATGACTTGGCCCAGCAATATAGTCACCCAAGGCTACTGCCGAATTTTCACCAACGAAGATGCAACCAGCATTAAGGATTCTGGGCATTATGGCTGAGGCATTAGATACCATGAGAGAAAGGTGTTCCGGAGCATAGAGGTTGGCCAGCTCGACAGCTTCATCAGTATTGCTGACAAGTACCGTTATTCCCCTATCCACAGCTTGAGCAGCAATAGAGCGGCGTTTCAGCTCTTGCAACTGTTTTACCATTTCCTTATCAACTTGATTAGCCAAATCAAGTGAAGTGGTAATCAAAATCACTGAAGCCAGAGCGTCATGCTCAGCTTGAGCTAGAAGATCAGCAGCGCAAAGCAAAGGATTAGCAGCTTCATCAGCTACAATCATTATTTCACTTGGCCCCTGAAGCCCATCAACAGCTACAGCACCATAAACCATTTTCTTGGCTAAGGTCACAAAAATGTTGCCAGGGCCGCAGATTTTATCTACTTTGGGTATTGATTCAGTGCCGAAAGCTAAGGCAGCAATAGCCTGTGCTCCGCCAACTTTAAAAATGCGATGTACTTTTGCAATATCCGCAGCCACCAATGTAGGCGCTGGAATCTTGCCACCCTCGCCAGGCGGTGAAACCATGATAATCTCCCTGACCCCAGCTACATCAGCCGGTATGGCAGTCATCAACACCGTAGATGGGTAGGCAGCGGTGCCACCAGGAACATATAGACCCACTCTACCCAGTGGCTGGATTTGCCTTCCTAAACATTCGCTAACAAACGCAGCGTCCCTCTTAGCAGCATAAGTAAGATGAAAATCTCTTATCCTTTTGGCTGCTGCTTCAAGGGCTGCAGTAAGTTCCTCATCCACCATATCATAGGCTGCTAAAACTTCCTGCTGGCTCACTTTCAGGGAGTCAAGCTCAACGCCATCTAATTTCCTGGCATAATAGAAAAGGGCTTCATCGCCCTTGTTCCTGACTTCTTCGACGACACATTCAACCACCTGTTGAGGAGAAAGCTCCTTCCCGAAGATTTGTTTTATTTGTGTTGCCAACGAGGGGGAGCCAGCAAAAGATTCCAGGGCATTCTTTCTAGTCAACGACTGCTTTGCTTTATCAAATCCTTCGATTCTTATCATGATGATTCCACCGCTAACATCCCCTTTGAGATTGCGTTGCCTTTAGCTGGTAATGGCAAAGGAAGTGAGTTCATCATAATAGCCCTCGCCGCAATGCCTGAATAAGAAATTCGGTTTTCTCTTTTTTATCAGGAGGGCTGACATTATCTTTGCTTCCAATTAAGCAAGCCGTGGATTCAAAAAGTACATCGATGACTTTTAGGTCATGCTGTGCCAAAGTTTTCCCGGTTTGGATATTGTCAATGAGCAAATCGGCATCTTCGGGCAAGAAAGCTTCACTTGCTCCCCATGTTGGAATCAATTTATAGGGATTGATGTAGTTATCTCGAAGATATTTATCAGCGATATTTATGTACTCTGAAGCTACTCTTAAGAGAGCAATTTTACCACTTTGAATAAACGAGCTTAAGTCATCAACATTGGTTATGGGCATATCTTTGCTCACCGCTGCCACAATCTTGACTTTACCAAAGCCAAGGTCAAGCAATTTCATCACAGGGCTTGAGGGAAAACGATACAAATGCTCTAGCAACCAATCACTGCCAGTTATAGCCAGATCAAAATTGCCATTAGCCACTTGCAGAGGCATATCTTGCGGCCTAATCACTTTAATACCGAGCCAGTCTAAATCGGTAGAGGGGCGGCGATTTAATGCTCCCGTAGTATACCCATAAATGTCAAGCCCAACTTGTTTTAAAAACTGCGCAGCAGGTAGTTGCTGATGGCCATCAGGTAAAGCTAGCTTAATTCTCCTAGCTTTTTCTGGCGGACAAAAAGTAACGTGATTACTTCGCCCCAACCCCACAATAACAGTAGTATTTGCCCGCGGTTTGGAAACCAATTTAGGGCTAAAGCATTTCAATATCTGATTCATGTCCCGCTTCTCCAAGCTTTCTCTGTTGGCAATTAGAGAGGCATTGACTGAGAGCAACTTAATTAAGGGAATCAAGCCTTGCGTCTCTATCTCGCTTTCATCCTTCGCCCATAATATCGCTAGGTTAGCATCCTCTGGTGGATAAACTTCAGCAGCCCCCCATACTGGGAAAATCTTGAACGCTTTCATTCTAAGATTTAAGGCAAAACCCTGAGCCAAATTAGGGTACTCGCTTGCTACCCGCCAATTACTCTGCCTGGCTGATAATTCATCAATGTTAGATATTCCCGTTTGATGGCTGGCCACCACATATATACCGCCTTCGCCGTAATTCAGGCTTGATATTTTTACCAAGGCACTCGATGGATACCTCGCTAAAAGTTCCTCAACCCAATCCAAGCCACATATACCTAAATCATAATTGCCTATAGCTACCTGAATAGGGATATCTTTCTCCCGAAATATCTTGGCTAAGAGATGAGAGAATCCTGCTGCTCGAAGGCGATACCGCCTCGTGTTATCGCTGTAACCTCTAAAATTTAAAGTTATCTCTTTAAGCAAGTTAGCCGTGGGCGACAAGAGCCTACCTTTAGGCAAAGCGAGTCTAATATACTCTGACTGGTCTTTCACTGGTAACTCTACTTAGCTAGTATATCAAGAATTTCTGCCACGGAAGCTACATTCCACTGCCGTTGTTGTTTGCAGTCAATAATGGTAAATTGATCTGGCTCAGTCCGCGAAATTGAGATAACCCAACGATAGTTATCTGGCTTCTGCTCTGAGAAACTAACTTCCACTGTGTGCCCCGTCTCACGAAGTGATTGGGCCAAGGTGAAGCACGTTTTTGCTACCTCTAGGGCAGGCTCCTCAGCCCTAATCAGAATTCCGCATGCATTTCTCTTCTTATTTTCCAACGGGAGCAATCCCATTATAGGGTCAACGTAAAGAGCAAACCCGCAAGCAGGGACATTCCCCCCACCCATAAGTGGAATAAGGTTATCATATCTTCCCCCACCACCTATTTTCTTTCCATCGGCCAATAATTGGAAGCAAACTCCAGTGTAATACTCAAAACCTCGTATCGCCATGATATCAATTTCGTAATTACAGCTCAGACTATCTAGCAACGTGGTTATGTTTATAAAATCCTCCATGGAAGATTTGAGGTCCGATGAAACCTGCTGACATAAGGCTTTTATATTCTGCAGGAAGTCGCTTGATTTCCCCTTTAGGTTCAAAAGTGGAGATAAAAGCCTGTTCAACTCAGGTTTAGTTGTTTTTGCCTCCATCAATGCTTGCCAGTCTCCATCCAAAACACGGTCTGTTATTTTGGCTTCTTCACCGTGGCTAAGATTGAGTTCCTTAATTAACGCTTTCATCAAGCCAGCATGAGATAACTGCAACCTAATGTTGTTAAGTCCAAGTTTACACACAACCTCTTTGGCCAGGGAAATTATTTCCACATCCGCCGTCAACCCAACACCACCCAGAAATTCAGCGCCACATTGCCACCTTTCTCTATTTTCACGGCCCGTCTCCTCAAAGGCGAAAATATTGGTCACATAGAAAAGTTTAGCTATTTCGTATTCGCTTAGATTATTAATGTAAAGCCTGGCCACAGGAATGGTGCCATCTGGTCGCAATACTACTCTTTCGCCACTCCAACCATCCCAATCAAGAAAGGAATATGTCTTGTTTAGCTTGCTTGGAGTAAGCGTTCCCGTGGCAGTAAACAAGTGAAGGTATTCTAACGTGGGTGTCCTTACCTCTTGATATCCCCACCTCGTGCAGCAAGTTCGAAAGGCATCCTCAATATGGCGGAAACACGCCATATCCTTGCGAAGCAAATCACGCATCCCCTTACATCTTTGGCTTTCCATTCTTCAATCTGAAATAAGTGGCTTTATTCTACACCAAGCCACTTCTCCCTTCAATGACAGTTTGTTGCTTTTGGTTGCTTAGGTTATAATTAATCTCAGGTTAAAGGGTAAATGCGCAAAATCAGATTTAGTATCTTCTTCCTTGCTCTGTGTATAATTCCGCTAATAGGCGGCCTGGGAAGCAGCATAATTAGTGCTTCCAGTTCAAGGATTGCAGTCCTTCATATAGAAGGCACTATTGTTCCGGTGGTGGCTGACTACATCGATCGAGGCATCAGCCAGGCTGAAGATGAGAATGCCGATGTCTGTATTATTGAACTACACACGCCAGGAGGGCTTCTCGACTCAACCGAAAGAATAGTCACTACAATTATGAATGCTGATGTTCCCATCGTAGTTTATGTTTCGCCTAAAGGTGCTTGGGCTGCTTCGGCAGGCACCTTTATTACTCTATCTGCCAATATTGCAGCTATGACACCAGGCTCCACCATTGGTGCTGCACACCCTGTTAGCGCTGGAGGAGAGGAAATACCTGAAGATCAAATGAAAAAAATAGTTGAATTTTCAGCTAAGTGGATGAAAACCATTGCCCAGGAACGTGGCCGCAACATGGAGGAGGCAGAATTAGCAGTAACGGAAAGCAAATCCTTCACCGATGTCGATGCACTGGAATGCAACCTTATTGACCTACGAGCTGATAACTTGGAAGACCTTATTTCACAAATCAATGGCAGGGAAGTTGTTTTAGCCAGTGGTGAGGAAATTACTATTAACACCACAGGTTATGCAACAGCCAGGAATGAAATGAATACCATTGAGGAATTTCTGCAAACTATCAGTAACCCAAACGTTGCCTATATCCTGTTTACCCTGGCCTCTATAGGATTAATCACGGAAATCTCTAACGCCGGAATGGTTTTCCCCGGGGTAATCGGTGGCATCAGTTTGTTTCTGGCATTTTACTCGCTAGGAGTGCTCAATGCTTATTGGGGAGGCTTAGCACTTATTTTGCTTGCCATTGGACTTTTTCTAGCTGAGTATTTCACCGCTAGCTTTGGGCTATTAACGACTGGTGGTGTAGTTTCGCTTGTTATGGGCTCGCTGATCTTGTTCAGCCATAGTCCAGGAGTAGAGGTAAACCGCGGGCTGATAGCCGGGGTAACGACGGCTACCGCTGCCTTTTCTATTTTTGTCATTGGCGCTATTATTAGAGGCCAGAGGCGGCGCAAAGCCACCGGTGCTGAGGGAATGCTAGGAAAAACAGCCATAGCAAAAACACCCCTTGACCCCACAGGCACAGTTCAAGCTGAAGGTGAGCTATGGACAGCCATAACTGAAAGCGATAAAATAGCACCTGGGGAGGAGGTGGTAATAAGCAAAGTAGAAACCTTGAAATTATGGGTGACAAGGAAATCTGGAGACTTAGAAAGGAGGTAACTCGCGATCCATGGAAATAACACCTGTGGAAATAACGGGGCCTATTATCATAGCTATAATTTTTGCCATCGCCTTTAGCATTTTTGTCATTTACGCTATCGTCAAAAGTCAAAAGCGAAAACTTGCTACTGGCAAGGAGGATATGGTGGGAAAAGTAGCTATAACACAAACGATTCTTAATCCTAAAGGCACAGTTCTGGCCGAGGGCGAACTCTGGAAAGCCCTGGCCGAAGGTAGTAAAATAAAGGCTAATGAGGAGGTGACCATAACTAAAGTAGAAGGCCTGGAATTACTGGTGACAAAAAAATCTAGAGAAAAGGAGAATGAATAACATGGCAATGAATTGGATGGTTTATCTTGTTATCGCCATGGCGGTGATAATACTGCTATCAAATTCTATCAAAGTGGTCCAAGAATATGTACGGGGAGCTGTTTTCCGCCTGGGTAGATTCGTCGGCCTCAGAGGGCCAGGGCTTGTCTTCCTGATACCTTTTGTGGAACGCATGAAGAGGGTGGACCTCCGTGTGCTTACCATGGATGTTCCGCGGCAAGATTGTATGACTTCGGACAATGTTACCGTTAGTGTTGACGCCGTGGTTTACTTTCGAGTGGTTGATGCCGCAAACGCTATTCTTAAGGTGCATGACTACATCAAGGCAACCCACTTACTGGCACAAACTACCTTACGAAACGTTGTGGGGCAATCCGAACTAGACGAATTACTGGCTCATCGAGATAGACTTAATGAAAAGATACAGAGAATCGTCGATGAAGGAACAGACCCCTGGGGTATAAAAGTAAGCATGGTAGAGACTAAGGAAGTAGAATTGCCTGAGGGGATGCAGCGAGCCATGGCAGCCCAAGCTGAAGCCGAAAGAGAAAGGCGAGCCAAGGTTGTTCACGCTGAAGGTGAGTACCAGGCATCAGAGAAATTAGCTAAAGCAGCCCACGTTATTTCCACTGAGCCTGCAGCCCTACAGCTTCGTTATCTGCAAACATTAAGTAATATTGCTACCGATAGAAGCAACATTATACTTTTCCCCTTACCCATAGACCTGCTAAGTGGATTTTTGACCAAAGCTAACCCTGAGAAAAAATAAGCATCGCAAGCTTCCATAACAACTGAGGGAGCCAGATAATGTGGTTCTTGTCTCCCTCAGTTTTCTTTATAGCTGTGCTAACACAGGTAAAAACAATAATCAATCACGGAAGAGAAGAGAGTGTCATTACTGAATACTCTATAGGATTAAAAGAGATTTTTATCGCTGGACAAAAGCTCATGCGGGATTAAACAAAGAGCTAACGGAAATCAAGCTCGGGCAATGCCAATCAGGTCAGTTAGTTTTCGAATTCCTCTATCCCTCATGAAATGTTTTATCTCTTCCAGTACATCAAGGGCAACATGGGGGTTAGCCAGGTTGGCAGTGCCAACCTGGACTGCGCTAGCCCCGGACATGATGAACTCCAAAGCATCCTCAGCACAACATATGCCACCACAACCTATGACTGGAATATGTACAACCTTAGCTACCTCATATACCATATAAAGTGCGACAGGTTTGATAGCGGGGCCAGAAAGCCCACCGGTGGTATTTCCTAAACGGGGCTTTCCTCTCTTTATGTCAATTGCCATCCCTTTCAGCGTATTGATTAAAGCTATGGCATCAGCCCCAGCTCCTTCCACTGCTACAGCAATTTCCCTAATATCAGTTACATTTGGGCTTAGTTTGACAATAACTGGTAGATTCGTTGCGGCTTTAACCGCCGCAGTTGCTTCAGCGGCAAGTTTTGGAATTACTCCAAACTCAATTCCACCAGTCGAAATATTGGGGCAGCTAATGTTTAATTCAATGCCACTTACCCCGGGAGTGCCTTCCAACTTGGCCGCCACACTAATATATTCACCGATTGTTTCTCCAGCAATGTTAACAATAACCGGAACCCGCCAGTTTGCCCATACGGGTGCTTTATCCTTGACCACGGCATCAACTCCTATGTTTTCCAAACCTACAGAGTTAAGCAGGCCACTCTCTGTTTCCACCAATCGCGGTTGAGAATTGCCTTTTCGCGGCATCAGGGTAGTGCCTTTACAAACAATCGCTCCTAGTTTCTGTATGTCAATAAGCTCGCTGTACTCTATGCCATAGCCAAAAGTGCCAGAAGCAATCATCACCGGATTATCCAGCATCAACCCTCTAGGGTGATGCGGAGCCAACTGAATACGCAGGTCTAGCGAGTTACTTCTCATATAATTTAATTATAGCAGGGTAACTTCCGAGGCGATATGCCTTATAACACTAGCTATGATAAAATTTAACTAATGCAAAAACCAACTTATCGTATTCGCCCTATAATTGATGGGGATATTCCTCAAGTAACCGAGATTGACCACGAGGCTTTTCCTGGCGAATGGCTGTTTCACTCTCACACTTCTTACAAGCAAGAAATTCACAATTCATCAGCTCATTACATAGTAGCCTGTATCAGGAGTGGATTTGGAGCCAAATTGGCCCGGGAAGACTCCAGAGAAACATCCTGGCTCAATCGCCTTTTTGATTATCGCCGGGCAATACCAGCAGGGAAAGAACAAAGCGGCCTCCGTACCAAAGAATACATCATCGGCTTTGCCGGTTTGTGGGCTATGTTGAATGAGGTGCATATTATCGCTATTGCTGTAAGAAATAACTATCGTCGAATGGGAATAGGCGAAGGACTGCTCATTTCAACTATTGAGCTGGCTAGCCAGCTAAATGCCAATGTGATAACTCTAGAAGTGCGTGTTTCTAATGAGATAGCACAGGCACTTTATAAGAAATATGGGTTTCGCATAATGAGCACTCATCCTAAATATTATTCAGACAACGGCGAAGATGCCGTACTTATGAGCACGGGCGATATTACCTCAGCTCCATCTCAATCTTGCTTCCAACGATTGAAAGAAGCTCACAGGCAAAAATGCGAAGCCTTTACTGCACAACGAGTTGGAATGAAAATAGGTTAATCAATTCTATTTCTTGCTCGCTCAATCTACCCACAATATCTAAATCCTTACAATTATCTTATATCAACCATACTTGCTTAGGATAGCCTTAAAGGAATCTACGACAAAGCCTAGCTGTTCTTTGTCAGCGGCAAAGGTGGAAACCTTAAATGCTTTTGTCATACCCGGTTGTGGTCCCCAAATGCCTCTGTCTTTAAGTTCTTCATAAAGGAAATATCCTCTTTCTCGAACATGCTTGGAAATATCGTAAAGCGTGGGTGTTTCAAAGTGCAGTAAATCGTGTCTATGTGGTGTTTCTCCCAATTGCTTAAATCCCAATTTCTGCAGCTCACTGGAGAACCACTGTGCTTTTACTACTTGCTTATCCCAGTGGTTAATCCTTTCCTTTACGTGAGGAAAGGAAGCCATGAGTGTAATTAGTGGAACACCTCTCAAAGTGCAGCCAAGAAGCTCAATCTCTTTGTTGCTATATGCCTTAGATTTTCTCAATACGATTTCTTCCCATTTCTTTTTCATTCCCAATACTCCACAAGGTCCGGCAGAAGCCATGCTTTTATGGCCACTACCAATAATGAAATCAGCTCCTAAATCGTTCATCTTTACAGGCATTCTGCCCACTGCATATGCTCCATTAAGCACATAAGGGATATCACTTTCCTGGGCAATTTCTCCTAGCCTTACAGCATCAGTGAGATTTCCATGATTGCCATCGGGGTATGTTAGTAAAATTAGTTTAGGGTTATGCTTCTCTATGAGTGGCATATAGTCGTTAACGTCAATCCTGAATTCGGGATAGCCAGAGTGAGGCACCTCTGTCACGTTCAACCCTACCCTTTCAGCGGCGACAATCGTAGTGTAATGCCTATTCTCATCAACAATAATTGAATCACCTGGCTGGGTTAGAGAATGCATCACCATAAATATGCCATCTCTCGCCCCATAGGTCAGCGTAGCAACCTCGCAGCTCAGGAATTCAGGCAAGAGCTCATGTACGAACTCACGGACAGGAGGTTTTGTTATATCACACACGCTGCCAAGGCAGAAATCGCACACGGAATATCCATCCCCAAACTCTATCAAAGCCTCTTTAGCAGTGTCAGTGAGGATGCCACCTGTTTGTAAAGGCATGAGATTTATAAAATTCTTGTGCGGTCTACGTAAGTTGGCAAGTTTTTGTGCTGATTTATTCACTGTCTGTTTTACAAGGTTTCTTTACGGATTGCGATTTTATGGTTACAAATACAGCACCACTAACTCCTATCTTTTTCTGCTGCCCTTCTATATGCTGGCGAATAGCTTCTGGAATTCGCAAATTCAAGTCAGAGAGATGCTTTACCGTCTTCACCTGGTAAATTAAGTTTTCATCCTTGCTTTCCATTAAAGCTGCTGCGCCCATTGCGATGGCACGCATATAGTTTATACCCGTATATACTCCTGAAGGAACAACATCGCTATAAATGCTACTATCAGCTACGCATATTTCATTGAATCCTGCAGGACCAATTAGCCTCTTACCTGCCTCCGTTTCCACAACTTTTACCTGTTTGGAATCATCTTCCCAGGCCAGAAACTCGCAGGGGGCAATTTCGTCTTTGTATTTTCGCGCAGTTTCTTCGATTGCCCTGGCAATTTCCCTTCCTGTAGCAGTCCTGGGATTTGCTATATAGGTAAGAGATTTGGTTATATCTTCATCAGAGCATTCAACTATAGAGAATTGAGGATATGCCAGCTTTCTTACGTCATCTACTCCATATAGAATCATTGCCAGCCGCTCGACCCCTAATCCGGCGTTAAATACCGGGTATCTAATATCGAAGTTTGCTAAGGATACAGGGGAGTACATACCAACATCAGCGATTTCCAGCCAATTCCCTTTGCACTTAGCAAAAACTTCTTGCTCCTGGCCAGGGGCATAATACTTGGATGTCGCTGTCTTTGTCTTGAATCTGACGTCTGAAAAACCATATTGCTGTAGGATATCTCTGGTTATTTCTTTTCCCACATCCAAAGACATCTCAGGATCCATTACCACAATCGACGCCGAATGGTGAACACGCAGATGTTGGGCATCTTCTCTCTGTTCATTGCGATACCTGGTTCCCACTGAAAATAAAGCTAGTGGAAAGCTAACCTTATACTGTAATGCTGCTAATGTGTGAAACCACGTAGCTGTCATATGGCTCCTTAATGTTTTATTAGAGGGCAACGGCCGCAGCTTCTTTAGCTCAGGGAAAACTCTATCCAGAAGTTCTGTGGCTTGGTAGTCAGTGATATCCAATCCGGTCACAAGTTTTTCAACAAGGTCATCTGCTTCAATTTCCCCCTTCTTATACCTTCTAAAGATTGAGGTTAATTCCCCGATGTCGGCTTTCGCTGCTATCTTCTTCACCTGAGTTATTTTTTGAGCGCTCAAGCCAATCTCGGGACGAGGTAATTCAGCTAGATAGAAAACCCTGTCAAGGATAACTCGAGCCTCTGGGCCATATTGCTTAGAGACATCGCTGTCAGGTAAAATCGTAAGGTTCTCGACCTCATCAAAGCCAAGGTTTAACAGGATCTCCCTCGATCTTTGAATCAATTCACGTAAAATATGAGGCTTGCCTTTTCCTTGCAAACTGACTTTAGTGCCCGTTGGAAGAAGCTTTGCTGTCGACATCCATGCTTCGGTAAAATTCCGCTTTGCTTGCGATTTTATTTCATCTACGTCAAATGTTGCCATGATCAGATTCTTACTAACTATGTTTCAATTTGCTAATGCATTGTAGCAGGTATTGCCTCAGTATGTTCAGCGTTGCCTCAACAATATCGCGCTTGTTTTCCTCCCGATTCCCATGAAAAATGTATTTCTGGCTCGATTTTTCACCTTCTGCAGATAGGCCAATATAAAAAAGCCCCACAGGTTTCGCAGGAGTAGCGCCTGAAGGTCCAGCAATGCCTGTAACTGAAACACATATGTCTACACCCAGCAGTTTCTTACCACCTTGAGCCATTTCTATGGCTGCTTGTGGGCTAACGGCTCCATAGTTTTCTAAAGTCTCCCTTCTTGCCCCCAGGATGTTGATTTTGGCCTCATTGCTATAAGATACTACAGAGCCCTCAAAGTAGTCGGAACTGCCTGGCACATTGGTTAGCCTATCGGCCACTCTGCCACCGGTAGCTGACTCAGCGGTACCAATGGTAAGGAATTTCCCAGTCTTAGCTTGATATTCCCTTATCAGCTCAGCAATGTCCATTTCTAGTTTTTTCACAAACTTATTCTATCAAATTTGGAGCAGTGCCTTTACTACCCAGGCTACAGACTTAATTGGTTTACACCATTTTATGTGAAAGTGAACAATCAAAGCATCCATCAAACTCTCAAGAGATAGCAATTCGAGTAAGGTAGGAAAGAAGGTCCCTTCTATTCAAAAGAGCTGCGAATACCATAAACCAAGGGGATTCTGAAGTTGATTCATATGCAACGCCAATCAGGCATAAACACCCCGTGGAAGCATATTGAGCAAATAAAGCCAAAGGCAGCTATACTTACCCACTTTGGCATGACTATGTGGCGAGCCAAACTTTGGGAATTAGCACAAAAATCAAGCAGGGAAACGGGTATTTCAGTGATAGTTGCCAGGGATGGCATGAAGCTCGACTTAGCACAATTAAAATAATGAGGAGCTTCCTGGCAACGGCATATTTTCCCAAAAGGTTGCCCCTTAAGTATCGTCTGCGCTGGAGCGTTTCACTTCCGTATTCGGGATGGGAACGGGTGGGTCCACTCCGCTCTAGTCACCAGAAAATCCCTCGTATCTAGTATAATACACCCAACATGAAAATTCAAAAACATCAAGGCAAAAATGAAGACCGACATATCAGCAAAATATCATATTGGATGTAGTGGCTGGCACTACGATCACTGGCGTGTCCTTTATTATCCTGAAAGATTAGCCAAACCGAGATGGCTGCAATTTTATGCCAGGCAATTTAGCACTGTCGAGCTTAACAACAGTTTTTATCATCTCCCTTCTGAAAAAGCTTTTGCCACCTGGAGAGAATCCACACCCAATAATTTTGTCTTTGCCGTTAAAGTGAGCCGATTTATTACCCATATAAAAAGGTTGAGGGATTTAGGCTCAGCAGTGGAAAACTTCCTATCACGTGCTTGTTTGCTTCAGGATAAGCTAGGCCCTCTCTTGTACCAACTGCCGCCCAACATGAAACGAAATGACAAGATATTGGAAGATTTTCTATCTTCATTGCCGCAAGAATATCGTCATGTATTCGAGTTTCGCCATGAGTCATGGCTCAGCGACTCCCTCTTCCAAATATTGCGGCGACACAACGCTGGTTTATGTGTTTTTGATATGCCCGGCTCTACTTGCCCCCTTGTAGTTACGAGCGACTTCGCCTATATTCGCCTCCATGGTAGTGCTACCTTATATTCGAGCTGCTATTCTGACAAAGAACTTGCTCAATGGGCGAAGAAAATTGTCCAGCTAGGCGAAAAGGTTGAGGCTGTTTTTATTTACTTCAATAACGATGCTGAAGCTTTCGCTGTAAAAAATGCCTTAACTTTAGTAAAGTTCATAAATACTGCTTGACCTTCTGAGCTATAGTTGAGGTTATACTTTCTATTTGGCCAATTTCCTCAATGGAAGCCTTTTTGATAGCTTCAATCGAACCAAACTGTTTTATCAGAGCCCTCTTTCGTTTTGGTCCAATGCCAGGAATATTATCTAGAATGGAAGCAATGCCTTCCTTACGCCGCAATTTCTGATGGTAACTTATGGCAAAGCGATGCGCTTCATCTCTCGCTCTTTGAAGTATATGAAGCGCAGGAGAATCCCTGGGTATATCAACTGGGCCAGGCTTACCGGGCACAAAGACATCCTCTTTTTCCTTAGCCAAGCTAGCCACGGAAATAGAATCAATTCCTAGCTCTTGCCTTACTTTTAAAGCAGCATTGAGGTGCCCCTTGCCACCGTCAATAAGGATAAGGTCAGGCATAACTGCCCAGTTCCCTTCACCAGCTACACCTCTCTTGAAGCGTCGCCTTAATATCTCTTGAATCATGGCATAGTCATCAGCACCAGTTATCATTTTTATATGAAAACGACGATAGAGATTCGGTTTAGGTAAGCCCTTTTCTAAAACAACCATGCTGCCCACAGCCAAAGCACCCCGAATATCAGAAACATCATAACCCTCTATCCTCAAGGGAACTCGTGGTAAAGAGAGCCTATCCTGCAGCTCTTGCAAGCCAGCACTTATGGTTTCTAGATTTACCTGTTTAGCCTTGGCCAATAGCAAACCCTTATCGGCATTCTCAGCTACCATGTTTACCAGCTTTCTCTTAGCCCCTCGCTGCGGTGTTTGAATTTTCACAGTGCTTCCCTTCCGCTGTTTAAGCCACTCAGAAAGCACTGGCGTTTCACTCACTGGGTATTGAAGCAATATCACTGACGGTATGAACGAGGCGGATGCATAATATTGTTCCACGAAATTTGTCATTATTTGATCAGGCTTTTCATCATGCGCGCCTTCCATAATGAAGTAGTCGCGACCGACAAGTTTATTATTGCGGACAGAAAAGAGCTCTATACAAGCTTGTTTCTCATCCTGCGCTAAAGCAATGACATCTTGTTCACCCTTCAATGCGATAGCAATCCTCTGCCCCTCGATGACTCTCTCTATTGCTTGAATTTGATCGCGTATCAAAGCTGCTTTTTCAAATTGGGATTGCTGTGCCGCTGCTCGCATCTTGTTCCTTAGATCGTGCAGCACTAGGTCCTGCTTCCCCTCCAAAAATAGAATAACCTGGTTTATTACCTCCTGGTATTCTTGTTTACTTACAGCGCCAATACATGGTCCAAGGCAACGGTGAATATAATAGTCGAGGCAAGGTCGTCTACCCGAGCCATTAATAGATTTCCTGCAAGAGCGGAAAGGAAAAATTTTCTTTATCAACCTCAAAGTTTTGCGCATTGAGCCAGCACTGGCAAAAGGCCCAAAATACTTAGCTCCATCATCTTTAAAATGGCGAGTGATGTAAATGCCCGGCCAGTCTTCGTTGATAGCTACTTTAAGGTAGGGGAAAGTTTTGTCGTCTTTAAGGCTCACATTGTATCTTGGGCGATATTTCTTTATGAAGTTGCATTCTAAAATGAGCGCTTCTTGCTCAGAGCCAGTAATTACAAATTCAAGCTCTCTCAGTCTCAATATTAGCTGCTGAATCTTGGATGATAGGCCACTCGATGCGCCAAAGTAACTCCTTACCCTATTGCTTAAATTAGCAGCCTTACCCACATAGATAACCCTGCCCTGCTCATCCTTGAATAAATACACCCCTGGGCTTGCTGGCAAGATTTTTAGTTGTTCTTCCAGCCGGGTTGGCTTCACAATAAATCTATTGTAACAGGAAGCTTAAATGCAAACAAAAATGGCCTCAGTTATGTTAGAATAGGATTTAATGAAGGAAGATATTGCAGTTTTCCTTGAATATCTGGCTGCGAAAAAAAATTGTTCTCAGAATACTTTAGCTGCTTATCGTAATGACTTAAATCAGCTAACAGCTTACATTGAGGCAGAGAAAGCAAGAGGAATAACCAAATCAGGTAGCGATCTTTTGAAGACGTATCTGCTTGGCCTCAGGGAAAAAAGATATTCCTCGGCTACAGTAGCTCGCAAGATAGCCTCGGCCAAGTCCTTTTTTAAATTCATGGTTGACTCAGGTAAGTTAAGAGAGAGCCCAACACAAAACCTAGTTTCTCCTCGAGTTGCCAAGCACATACCTAAATATTTGTCTCCACTGGAGTATCGCCGTTTGCTAGCAGAGCCAATGAAGCTATCTACTCCCGAAGCTAAGAGAGATGTAATGATGCTGGAGTTGCTTTACGCCACCGGTTTGCGTGCCAGCGAGCTTATGTCTTTAAATGTAGAAGATATTGATTTAGAACAATCTTATGTGCGCTGTCTTCATGGTAACTCTAAAAGGCGAATTCGCTTTGACCATCACATAAACCAGCTATTAAGAAATTTCCTCATGAATGACAGGCTGGATTTGTTATATGATGAAAACGAAAAGGCGCTATTTCTCAATCGGCGCGGTGGCCGGCTTACTCGGCAGGGATTCTGGCAGATTGTTAAGAATCATGCCTCTAAAGCAAGGCTTAGCGCCAAGATTACACCTCACACCCTGCGCCATAGCTTCGCGGCGCGCAAATTACAAAGTGGTGCCGACCTCCAATCTATTCAGCAAATTTTAGGCCATGCCTATATTTCCAGCACTAGAATCTATAAACAATCTCCCATCCCCTTTGAGGTGATACGCAATGCCTAAGAAATCACATCGCACTAAAGCGAAACGCCGTGCCAGGTTAGCGAAAGAAATACGTGGCACGTATTCCCAATCACTCAAGTCAGTGACTGCCCAGCCTCAATTGGCCAGTAAGACGTCTCCCGAGGCCAGAAGCCCTATCAACCACTATCAATATATAATGCCCGAGCTACGACGCATTGGTATTCTTGCTGGAGCGATTATCTTAACTCTCGTAGTACTCTCTTTTATCCTCAGTTAATATTCTTGATCTTGTTTGATGAACCACTTAGAAGCAGCCAAAGCTGATTTAATTAGAAATCTTAGCTTGGAGATTGCAGATAAACGTGTGGTTGAGGCTATGGAGCGTGTTCCACGTGAAGCCTTTGTGCCTCAAGAGTATTATAATGCTGCCTATGAGGATAGGCCGCTAAGCATCGGTTTTGGGCAAACCATTTCCCAGCCTTTCATTGTAGCTCTGATGATACAAGCTTTGGAGCTTAAAGGCGACGAAAAAGTCTTGGAGCTAGGTACAGGAAGCGGCTATGAAGCTGCTGTATTAGCTGAATTAGCCAAACAAGTAATTACTGTGGAACGTGTGCCTGAGCTAGCAGCATCAGCCAGGCGAGCCTTAGGAAAACTTGGCTACTCCAATGTCAAAGTTAACATTGCTAGTAAAACTCTAGGTTGGCTAGAAGATGTACCCTATGACGCCATCATAGTTTCTGCTGGTGCACCGTCTATTCCTCAAGTTCTGTTGGGACAACTAGCCTGGGGTGGGCGATTGGTCATTCCCACAGGTTCTCGCTGGCAACAAGAACTGGTGAAGGCCACTAAACTCAAAGAGGGGAATAAGCTAGAAAACCTGGGCATTTGCTATTTTGTGCCGCTTATCGGCGAAGACGCCTGGGAAGAATAGACTGAGATAAATAAGAAGGAGGTTAATCATTGTGGAATTGTTTGAAGCAATAAAGGCAAGACGTAGTATTCGACACTATAAGCCGGATGCCATACCAGAAGAGAAAATCAACACAGTTCTGGCAGCAGCTCGCTGGGCACCTTCCTGGAGTAACTGTCAGCCCTGGAGATTCGTGTTGGTTCAAGACAAAGAGAAAAAAGCCAGATTAGCCAAAACCCTGGCACCTGCGAATAGAGCGCTTCAGTCTATCAAAGAGGCACCCATGGTCATTGTACTTTGTGCTAAATTAGGCTGCTCCGGCTTTATTGGTGGCAAATCAATTCCAGACAAAGCTGAATTGTGGTATATGTTCGATGTGGCTTTGGCAATGCAGAACCTTACTTTAATGGCTCACTCACTCGGTCTGGGAACTGTGCATATAGGCTGGTTCAACCCTCAAGAAGTTGCTCAGATTCTAAATATACCAGATGGTGTAACTGTAGTTGAGATGACTCCTTTGGGTTATCCCGCAGAAAAAGGAAGGGCGCCATCCAGGCGGGAGCTCGCTGAATTGGTATTTTATGAGAGTTATAGCCACGGCACTCTTAACAGATAGCTGAAATGTCATATCAAGCTGATATAACTGTTGTTGGTGCCGGCGTTATGGGTTTGGCCATAGCCTCGCAAGTAACTAATGAATCCAGAGAAGTTTATGTGCTGGAAAAGAATAGAACATTCGGGCAAGAAGCAAGTAGCCGTAATAGCGAGGTTATCCATGCCGGCATTTACTACCCCGAAGACTCCTTAAAGGCAAAGATGTGTTTGGAAGGCAATGTTCTTCTTTATGACCTGTGCCAGAAGCATGACATAAATTGCAGAAGAACGGGAAAAATCATAGTGGCAAGCAATGATACAGAAACTGAGGAACTAGAAAAACTGTATAACAGAGGCAAGAACAACGGTGTAGAGCTAAGAATGCTTTCCCAGAAGGAAATGAAACAATTAGAGCCGAATATGAGAGGAGTTCGTGCCTTACTTTCGCCATCCACAGGCATCCTAGATTCACAGGCTCTAATAAGATACTTTCTTGACAAAGCCAGGAGTAATGGTGCTCAAATAGCTTACGAAACGAAAGTCATTGGCATAGATAAAATACCAGACGGATATAGAGTTAATGTGGAAGACAGCCAGGGCAATTTCAGTTTTACAACCAAGGTTCTGATAAATTGCGCTGGACTTAACAGCGATAAAGTAGCCGGCATGGCTGGGATAGATGTAGATGAAGCGAGCTATAGACTGCGTTTCTGTAAAGGAGAATATTACAGCGTCAATAATCGCAAGAGCGGATTGCTGAATAGGTTAATTTACCCTGTACCGACAACTATCGGTCTGGGAGCCCATGTTTGCTTCGACGTTAGCGGCAGAATGCGAATTGGACCTCTTTATTATTATGTTGATGAAGTAGATTATAAGATTGACGATTCGAGGAAAAAAGCCCTTTGCCAATCAGCCATAATGGCTGCTTTACCATTCATAGAGCCACACGATTTAGAACCTGAGATGGCAGGCGTAAAGGCAAGTCCACAGGGAAAAGACGAAGGTTTTAGAGACTTTATCATAAATCATGAATGTAACATGGCTTTACCTGGTTTCATCAACCTGATTGGCATAGATTCTCCCGGCTTGACCAGTGCTCCAGCAATAGCTAAATATGTTGGCACGCTAGTAGACGAGACGTTAAGGAATTATTGAAGTGCCCCCAAGGGGATTCGAACCCCTGATCTCCAGCTTGAAAGGCTGGCGTCCTTGGCCACTAGACGATGAGGGCAAACAGCACTATTCTATGGGTAAACAGCCAGGGTTTCAAGGCCTGTCGTCTCAGGTAAACCGAACATCAAATTCATGTTTTGAACCGCTTGCCCTGCCCCACCTTTTACCAGATTGTCAAGGCAGCTAATAACTATAAATCTCCCTGTCCTCAGATCGACGGTAGGGTAGATGAAGCAAGAGTTACTCCCCCATGCACATTTAGTTTGAGGAGGCTTGCTTACTACCTGAATAAAGGGAGCATCTTTGAAAAATTCCTGATAGAGTTGTTGTAGCTTTCCCTAAGCACTGCCGTCTAGCAACCCTCCCCTTAGTTTAGCATAGCAGGAGCTCAGTATGCCCCGGGTCATTGGCACCAGGTGAGGTACAAAAGTTATTGACAAAGAAAATTCAGGATTTAGCTTCTCTAATTCTTGCTCTATCTCAGGTAAATGTCGGTGGCCTTCAAGAGAATAAGCACATACATTTTCATTGGCTTCAGAATAATGGGTAGTTAAGCTCAGAGCTCTACCTGCGCCCGAGACGCCAGATTTGCTATCAATTATTATATCAGGACAAATAAGCCTCTCCTTGACCACCGGGGCTAATGCCAGGATAGCGCCGGTGCTATAACAACCAGGGTTGGCTATCAAAGTGGCTGAGGCGATATCATCCCGGTGTAGTTCAGGCAAACCATAAACTGCCTGCTTCAACAATTCAGGTGACGGATGATCAAACCCATACCATCTAGGGTATTCACTGGCATTCTTTAGCCTGAAATCAGCACTAACATCGATAACCTTCATGCCCTTTTTGAGCAATGATGGTACCACCTCTATGCTAGACCTGTGCGGCATCGCTGAGAAAACGACATTGATATTGCTATCAAGTTCATCCTTTATTGAAAGTCTGGTTTTGCTCAGATAGGGAAAAACATCAGCCAGCTCTTGGCCCGCCGTGCTTCGCCCTGTAACCGATTCAAGCTCTACTTGAGGATGCTGGTAGAGCAAACGAGCCAGGTCACTTCCAATATATCCCGTGACATTTATTATGCCTGCTTTTATTGGTGACATTGAAAGCCTATATACTATACTATATACTGAATGATGTCAGTAAGCCAAATTTGAATTAAAGGGCATTGGCTGCCAGAAATGTCCTTGTTTGATTCTATGACGAAAGTAATATAATCTTATCACTCGGTTGTTATTATAAAGAGGTGAACATGCCTGAGATTTTTTTTATAGATGTTACCAACCGTGATGGTGTTCAAACTGCCCATTTTGGCCTAAGTAAACTGGAAAAAACCATGGTAAATATGTATCTTAACGAGATGGGGATATTTCAGGCAGAATTTGGCTTTCCCACGACAAACCACGAATCACTTTATCTCCAATCTAACTTGGAACTGGCTAAGATGGGAGTACTACAACCCATCCGCCTAGGAGGATGGGTAAGAGCCACTGCGCAAGACATAGAAACAGCCTTTAGGCTTGTCCCCGATATTCGGCATCTCAATCTATCTATATCCACATCAGACCAGATGATCAGTGGTAAATTTCAGGGGAAAAAGAACAGAGAAGATATCATACAGATGATGATCGATGCTGTGGAAGCTGCTAAATCACATGGAGCTGAAAGCATAGGCGTAAATGCGGAGGACGCTTCCCGCACCAACATAGACTTCTTAATCGAGTTTGCCCTGGCAGCCAAAGAACATGGAGCTCACAGGCTCAGATATTGTGACACACTCGGCTATGACAACCCCTTTAGCATTTACAAGACTATCAAGACGCTGGCGCAGAACGTAGGCATTGCCCTTGAGATCCACTGCCATAACGATTTGGGAATGGCTGTCGCTAATTCTGTTGCTGGAGCCAAGGGAGCCATAGATGGAGGCCAGGATGCTTATATCAATGTTACTATCAATGGGTATGGAGAAAGAGCTGGTAATGCTGATAGCCTGTCCACAGCTCTAGCTGTTACCAAATCTAAGGATTTCCTTGAAAAGTATCAACTGGGAAAACCAATTGACCTGACAAGAGCGTGGAAAGTAGCTAAATTTGCCAGCTATGCCTTTGCAGTCCCTATCCCCATGAACCAGCCAGCCGTCGGAGCCAATGCCTTTGCCCACGCCTCAGGCATCCACGCTGACGGCGTGTTAAAAAACCCTGAGAACTATGAACTGTATGACTTCACAGAAGTAGGCAGAGGAGAAACAGAGCTTGTAGATACCGGCAGAGAAATATGCTCAGGCCAGTACAGCGGGATATCTGGCTTCAGACATATCATGGGGCAGATAGCAGTACATTTCAAGGATTCTGAAGAGGCGCGGGAGATTCTGGAGCTAGTGAGGTATGCTAACGTGGAGACGCAAAAACCACTTGTTGAAGATGAGTTACTCTTTATTGCTAAATATCCGCAAATTGCCAAGAAACTGTTAACGCTAAAACCATTCGAATAACCTACGCAGATAAATGTGCTGCCACTTGCGGGTGTAACTCAGCGGTAGAGTGCTTGCTTCCCAAGCAAGACGTCGTGGGTTCGAATCCCATCACCCGCTCTTTTAACTATAAATGGAGTGCGTGCCTGTCACACAAGACTGCAGATAAAGTACCCCATAAAATATGCTTTAGCGGCCAAAGTTGAAGATTTAAGCCAAAAGACAATTACCCAAACTTCTAGCCCTGTGTCCCAAAAGGTTGCGCCGAAATTCTTCTGCGTTTTCTTAATTACGGACAGCAATTTATGATAATCTAACCATCAACGGTATATGCTATACTTTTTTAACTTACGGCAGAAGTGGAGACAATGGAGCAATTAGCTGATGCCTACTTCGATATAGAGACCACTGGCTTATCTCGGATTTATGATTATATAACTGTGATTGGCATTTACATGTGCGATAGCAGAAGCAGTGAACTCATCCAATTAGTAGGTGAAGAGGTAAACAAAGAAAATCTTCTCAAAGCGCTGGAGGGCGTAGGCGCAATCTATACCTATAACGGCAGCAGATTCGACCTTCCTTTCATTGATGTTTTTCTGGGAATAAACCTTGCGGGTAAATTCCGCCATCACGATCTCATGTATGACTGTTGGAGAAACAATCTATATGGTGGCTTCAAGGCAGTTGAGCAACAGCTAAGAATCCCCCGACAACTGAAAGGCATCGGTGGGTTAGAAGCAATATGGTTATGGTGGAGGTACCAGAACGATGGTGACCAAAATGCTTTAGCTTTGCTGTTACAATATAATAAGGAGGATGTGGTAAATTTGAAGGTTCTAAGAGAGAGGCTGCGTGAATATGCTTCTGATGAGCCGCAGTGGTAAACAAGATAGAATCATAAGACTGAGAAATTAAGATGCCTATTTATTCTCATTCACAATTAAGCATGTATGAAGGATGTCCTCTAAAGTACAAACTTCGCTACCGGGACAAGATTAAGCGGGACTCTGAAAGCATTGAAGGCTTCCGGGGCACGATGGTTCATGAAACCCTGAAGAAGTGTTATGACAACCTCAAGTTTACCGGGGTAAACACACTAAGTAATTTGCTCACTTACTACAATAAAACCTGGCGGGGAAAGTGGCATGACTCAATATCTATTATGAGAGAAGAGCTGACACAAGAGGATTACAGAGCTCTGGGTGAAAAGATGATTAAAGCTTACTATGAGCGGTATTCGCCCTTTGACTCGGACATAACCATAGGCACCGAAATGAACATCAATTTCTCCCTGGATGACGAGACTAAATACAGGATAACAGGATTCATAGATCGGCTGTCGCGGGCTCAAGAAGATGTTCATGAGATTCATGACTATAAAACCTCAGCCTATCTGCCTAGCCAGGAAGATGCTGACAGTGACAGACAGCTCGGCTTATACCATCTCGGGGTTCAGAGGAAGTGGCCACATACTAAGAATATCAGGCTTATCTGGCATTACCTTGCTTTTGACACAGAACTGATCTCCTATCGCAGCCCGAACACCATCTCAAACTTGGTTGCAGCTACTAAGAGATTAATCGATGAGATAGAGTCGGCTCAGGATTTTTCACCAAATGAATCCTGGTTATGCGAATGGTGTGAATATCCTGATTTATGTCCACTGAGAAAACATTTCTTCAAGGTGGAAACTCTAGCAGTAAATGAGTACCTCAATGAGCCAGGAGTCGTGCTCGTTAACAAATATGTGGCTCTTAGGAATGAAGCCAAGAAGATAGACACTGACATAAGTAAGGTGAAAGAGGCAATGTTTGATTACGCTATAAAGGAGGAAGTTGAGGCCATAAAAGGCAGCGACTATAAAGCAAGAATCAGATTTGACGAGAGGTTAAAATTCCCAGGGAAGAATGATGCCAAGCGCCAACAGTTGGAAGACGTAATTAGAGAAGCAGCTAAATGGACGGATGTTTCTCAGCTCGATACAACATCGCTTGCTCACATTATCGAAAATAACCTCTGGAGCAAAGATTTAATTGACAAAATCATGAAGTACGGCATAATAGAAGCAAGTAGTTCCGTTCACATCTCAAAACTGGAGGACGAGGAGAAGTAAGCAAAAAAGAGGCTGAATATCCATATATGGATACCCAGCCTCTCCAATAGCAGTAATGCTAGCTTTAGCCTTTTCCTATTCTGAACATCTTAGTCCCGCACACAGGGCACACACCCTGGGTTGCCGGCCTACCATTCTTCATGGTTATAGCCTTCGCGTCCTTCATTTCCCTTTTGGCTCGGCATTTCACACAGTATGCTTGCATTCCAGTTCACCTCCTTTTTGGCATGAAGGGTAAACCATTTACTTCACTAGGTCAATAGCCCAATAGTCATATCTAGACTACAAGTTTGCCTTTAAGGCGCTTTTAACAGTCCCCCTAATAGCAATAAGCTCAATTACCTACCCAATAGAGCTTGTGAAACGAGTTTTCGATGAAGGTTGCCCTGTATTTATTGCCATGGTCACTAGAAAGAATACAACCGTTATCTTACTCTAGCTCCAAGAGGCTTCATCAACTTCAGTCTTCAGCCACTTTGTATAATAACTCGATACCATTACCTAAGAAGCCTGTACAATAATGAGGCTAATACAACGCCAAAGTAAGAACGACATCGACTCTCTTGATTCAACGCTTTGTCGACGCGAAACTCGTCACTATGTATTGGATAGATACTGCAACAAATGTTAAGATTTGCAACGTCAAAGCGACCATACGAGCCTCAACCCCATCCATACGGATAGCTTTACACAATCTGAGGCTAGACGAAATAGTTCGCAGTAATTGCTAGAAATTTTGATTGCAATTTCGCAATCACCAGCAAAACTGAAATGGATCACCAGCTATCAATAGGCAAAAGGGGAGACTGTTCCAGTCTATTTCCTGTATGCCCTCGGCGAAGTGATATAATTCACCCCAAAATACCTGAATGAGGAGATGACTTGAGCACTTTAAGATTAGGGCTGGCTCAGATTAACACTACCGTGGGTGATCTGCGCGGCAACACAAATAAGATAATACGATTTATCGATGAAGCAAAGTCACTTGGCGTTGACCTGCTAACTTTCCCTGAATTAGCCATAACGGGCTACCCTCCAGAGGATTTATTGCTTAAGCCCCAGTTTATCAAGCGAAACCAGGAATATCTGGAAGAAATAATAAAACATTCCTCAGGAATAGCGGTAGTAGTAGGCTTCGTGGACAGCGATAATGATATATATAATGCTGCGGCGGTAATTTGTAACAAGAAATTGACTGGCGTTTACCGCAAAATTCACCTGCCTAACTATGGAGTCTTCGACGAAAACAGATATTTTCAGCCAGGAATTGAATGCCCTATTTTCGTCCTTTATAACGTTGGCATAGGCATAACCATTTGTGAAGACATATGGCACGAAGCTGGACCAGCGACATTACAAGCTTATGCTGGAGCTAGATTATTAGTTAATATAAGTGCTTCCCCATACCATGCTGGAAAGGGCATCTTCCGAGAGAGAATGCTAGCTACCAGAGCAAGCGATAATGTAGCTCTCGTTGCCTATAATAATTTGCTTGGGGGGCAAGATGAACTCGTTTTTGATGGAAATAGCTTAATTATCAATGAGAAAGGAGAACTTATTGCCCGGGGAAAACAATTTGAAGAAGATTTTATAGTAGCTGATTTAGATGTGGAACCAATATTTCGAACACAATTACATGGGCCTCGGCGAAGGAAGGAAACAGCATTACTTAAAAGAGAGCTGGGGCGAGTTAGCAAGATAGAAATATCAAACCAACACCCTGCAATTTCCAAACCACCTTTGCCATCAAGACAAATTGAGAAACTGGATGATATTGCTGAGATATATCAAGCGCTTGTTCTTGGTATCAGGGATTATGTAAACAAGAATGGGTTCAAGAAAGCAGTTATTGGTTTATCTGGGGGGATCGACTCAAGCCTAGTAGCTGCTATAACAGTGGACGCTCTGGGGGGTGACAATGTTATAGGCGTTTCTATGCCTTCTCGCTATTCATCGCCAGGCAGTAAATCAGACGCTAGATTACTGGCTAAGAACCTGGGGATAGAGTTTAAGGTGATACCTATTGAGAAAGCATTTAGCTCATATCTGCAAATGCTAGCAGCATCTTTCAAAGACACCCAACCCAATGTGACTGAGGAGAATATACAAGCAAGAATCAGGGGTAATATTCTTTTTGCTCTATCCAATAAATTCGGCTGGCTGGTCCTCAGTTGTAGCAACAAGAGCGAGACAGCTACAGGCTATACCACTCTTTATGGGGATATGGCTGGAGGATTCGCTCCCCTCAAGGATACGCCCAAAACAATGGTTTTTGAATTAGCTAATTATAAGAATCGCCAGGCAGGTAAAGAAGTGATATCCTCCAGTGTTTTGAGCAAGGCGCCATCGGCTGAGCTAAAACCTGATCAAAAAGATATAGATACACTGCCGCCATATGAATCACTGGACATTATTTTGAAAGCATATGTGGAAGATGACCTGTCAATTGACCAAATCGTAGCCAAGGGTTTTGACCATGAGGTAGTCACGAAAGTAGCACGGTTAGTGGACAGAAATGAATATAAACGGCGCCAGGCTCCTCCCGGCATAAAGATAACCCCAAGGGGTTTCGGCAAAGATAGAAGACTGCCTATCACCAACCGCTTCAAAGATTAAACAACTCATGTATCAAGTAAAGGAGGTGAAATGCAAAAAACAGGTGGTGTTCTACTGGGAATTGGCCTGGGGATTTTAGCAGGCTGGGGGCTCTACCGGTTCTTCCGGTATGCCTTACCAGCGTTGTCCTTACCTGTCAAGATTGCCATTGCTGCCATTGCCATGGGGCTTATTATTCTCTTAGCATCGCTAGCTCGGGAAAGACACCGAGCATCGAAGGAAGAAAAAAGCAAGTTCAAGGGGGTAGAAAAATGATTGTGGTTACCACAGAGCAGATAAAGGACAAAAGAATAATAGAAACTTTAGGCTTGGTTAGAGGTAGTACTATCAGAGCCAGACACGTTGGGCGTGACATCATGGCTGGCTTGCGAAACATTGTGGGTGGTGAAGTTAAAGACTACACTGTAATGTTAGCGCAAGCCCGAGAGGAAGCCCTGCAAAGGATGATTGAGCAAGCCGAGAAGATGGGCGCTAATGCCATAGTAGGCACTAGATTTGTAACCTCAATGGTAATGTCCGGAGCTGCTGAAATGGTAGCTTATGGAACAGCAGTAAAGGTGGAGTGAATTTGACTAGTGATATTAGTGGAAAGGTCAGGTGTTGCGGAGGAAACAAATAAAAGTGTTGCTTTCGCTTACGGCAGGGCAGTAGAATTTCAATGGACATAAACATGGGAATGGCAGCCCAGGATCACAATGAACCAGTTCCCATTGAGCTACCACCAGAGGCGCTGGATGCTCTTGAGATACCGGTGCCATAGAATGGAGGGCGTAGCCCCGGATTCGATATTTGAGTGGCTAGGAAACTGACTATAATCTTCTATATGCTGATAACATACCCTAGCGCTTTTGTTAGCTTTTGTGCTAAGTGTAAGAACATCACTTCCTTTTTGTTGACAGGGTTTCTTGCGGCGCCTATAATGAGGCAAACGGTTACCTACGTCCACTGCTGGCAGCTGAGCGGTCACGAATGAAAAGGATATATGTTAAGGAAGAAGCCTG
>JAUWHP010000001.1 GCA_030605765.1 Dehalococcoidia bacterium | reverse complement strand
GCAGAGCTTTTTGCTCGCATAAAGAAGATTAAACCTCAGATACCGGTAACCATCATTACCGGCTATCCTGATAGCGAGATAATGGCGAGAGCTCTTGAGCAAGGCCCCTTTAACGTGATGAAGAAGCCATTCGGCACTTTGAGTGTCATCACCGCGGTTAATCCAGGCAAAAGCAAGCAAGAACAATGTGAGTATGGACCGGGTAGAGCGAATGTCTGCGGTAAATAAGACACCTACCTGATGTTTTATGAGGCAAAAAGATTGATTATCGCTCATTTGATTGGCGATTGTCTCCAGTCCTTCGAAGGTAATGCCGAGACGTAGATAGACCTCAGCCCGGGCCAATGATTTCGGTTTTTCACACGGTGTCATTACCTCCTCAATCGTATTCCTCTCCCACAGATAACCCTCTGAATTCAAGCGCCTCACTCCCTCCCAGAAATTGTCTGACCTGCTCCATTGTTTGTACATTCCTATCGTTCATGCTCAGTCGCATGTCCCAATCATAAACGAGTTGCCCTAAGTCATCAGGCTCACCTTGTGTTAGAAAGCATCCCTCCCTCCAGGCTCATCTTGTATTGGAAGAGACTCCAGTTTTACAAATAAGGATTTTAGGGTTAGAATAGCTATGAATTGGGGCGGTTAGCTCAGCGGTTAGAGCGCTTGCTTCACACGCAAGAGGTCACTGGTTCAAATCCAGTACTGCCCACCATGAAAAGGAGGTGAAGAAATGGCATCTGAGGGTAATGGCAGAGGAGGTTTACTTAGCGCTGGCGGTATTTTAAGCATAATAGTGGGGGTATTTGAGATAATTGGTGGCGGGTTAGCAGTTGCTGCAATAATGCTTGGCACGTCATTCTGGCATCCAGAATCCTGCATCCTTCCAGGCGTTACAGATGGCTTCAATATAGGAGCAGCCCCAACCTGGCTGATTATTGCAGGGATAGCTATCATTGTCCTGGGTATAGTAGCAGTGTTTGGCGGCATCGCGGCCATAAACAGGAAGAGCTTTGGCTTATCGTTAGCCGGGGCCATCTGTGCCTTCCTGCCTTTCAATATCGTGGGACTACTGGCAATTATATTTGTCTCCCTGGGGAAAAGGGAATTCGGAGCAGAGTACTAAAGCCGAAGTGGCGGAATGGCAGACGCGCTACGTTCAGGACGTAGTGTCTTTATGGACGTGAGGGTTCAAATCCCTCCTTCGGCACCAAGCGCCTGTGGCTCAGTTGGATAGAGCGCAGCCCTGCGGAGGCTGAGGTCGCGGGTTCAAATCCCGCCAGGCGTACCATATGGGGCGGTTAGCTCAGTTGGTTAGAGCGCCTGCTTTACACGCAGGAGGCCAGAGGTTCAAGTCCTCTACTGCCCACCAAAAAGATAATGATACTTTTCCTCAAAAAGCGCATAAACTGCCCCCAATGCTACATATTTATGCCGCATTCTCATTGAAGATGCTCCCAATCCTTAGCTGATATTTGGCGACCAATAATTTGCTCCACCTCACGTAACATCATTCGTAGCTGGGGAACTGAATATTCGGCATTGGAAGGAACGGCTAAGCGATACCCCTTATACACCATAAACTGGTGCCGTGTCCCAGAGTATAGCCCATCAAAACCAAGTTTTCGGAGGCAGCGAACGAAGTCCCGGCGCTTACACCGCCTCCACTGGCTCACGTTGAGGCTCCTTGTTAAGGTTGATGTCGCCAATTACTGGCAGAGAGTGACCCAGTTTAAGGCCAACCAGAATCCAGTCTTCCAGCGTGGAGCGCAATTCAGCTTCACACTGTTGCAGGGTAATGCCAAAAACTACTACCCCTACGCACAGGGGAATTCGTCCAGCAAAAGTGCCATCCTCTAGCTTATCATAAACGGCTTGTGCTAGAGCCTGGCTAACATAATCAGTAAGGATATACCGTACTGCCATAAATCATCTCCTCATCCTATTATAGCTTTCTCTGCTTACAATTATATCAGATATATTACAGTAAAGAGGAGCTCAGTTGCCATCAATGATTTTCTGGCTAAC
This sequence comes from Dehalococcoidia bacterium, assembly GCA_030605765.1. GTDB lineage: Bacteria > Chloroflexota > Dehalococcoidia > GIF9 > AB-539-J10 > JAGMDB01. The sequence goes on along the minus strand of JAUWHP010000001.1, from coordinate 5,166 downwards.
ATGGGCCGGCACCTCCTGGTAATGACCAGGCTCCATGGTGAAGTTGCCACGCCCCTGGGTCATCGACCTCAAGTCTGTGGCATAACGAAGCAATTCTGCGTACGGTGCCTGAGCCTGAATGATATTAAACTTCCCCTCAGGGTTCATTCCAACAACACGCCCCCTCTTGGTATTAAGGTCGCCGACAATATCTCCAGTATATGTCTCAGGCACGATTATGCTGATATTCATTACTGGCTCAAGCAATACAGGGTGCCCTTGAGCCAATCCTTTCTTCAAAGCCTGCATCCCCGCGATCTTGAAAGCGATATCTGCGGAGTCTACCGGGTGGAAGCTGCCATCATAGAGCGTTACTTTCACGTCATCTACAGAATATCCAGCTAAAACACCCTTGTTCTTCGCTTCGTTGACTCCCTTCTCCACAGACGGAATATAGTTCTTAGGTATAGCACCACCAACTATCTTGCGGGCAAATTCAAAGCCGCTACCACGAGGTAAAGGTTCAAGCTCTAGAAACACATGCCCATATTGACCATGACCCCCTGACTGTTTCCTATGTTTGTATTCCGCCTTAGTGGACAACGTGATAGTCTCTTTATAAGGGACCTTCGGTGGTTCCAACTTCACCTTCACACCAAATTTACGATGCATCCTTTCCTTAACCATCTCTAAATGGCTATCACCAATTCCCGAAACGATGGTCTCCTTAGTATCAGGATCACGATGTATCTTGAGAGAAGGGTCCTCTTCACAAATTCTAGGCAAAACTGTGCTCATCTTGTCCAGGTCAGCTTTCGTTTGAGGCTGAATTGCCATGCCCAAATTTGCCTGAGGAAACTCGATGCCCTTAAGAGTCACATGATGCTCAGGAGCGCAAACAGTATCCCCTGTGGTGGTTAGACTCAATTTAGCTACTGCACCAATATCCCCGGCAGTCAGTTGCTCCACCGTGTGTTGATTTTTGCCCAGCAAGGTAAAAAGCTGGCCGATGCGCTCCATGCTATTCTTGTTGGCATTCCACACCTGCGAATTACCGGAAATAGCGCCCGAATAAACCCGGAAACAGCTAACTTTACCTGTAAATGGGTCAGCAGTAGTCTTAAAAATGAGGCTACTTAAGGGCGCTCCAGCCTCTGGTTTAACCTCCTCCTCATCGCCACTTGCTGGATTTACAGCTACGGTAGCGCCTGCTTCCTCAGGCGAAGGCAGATAGCTACCAATAGCATCAAAAAGCGGGCTAATGCCAATGTTACGCAGGGCAGAGCCGGTAAAAATAGGTACCAGCTTACCTGCTACAGTCGCCTGCTTTATAGCTCCAAAAATCTCCTCATTGCTTATCTCTTCGCCCTCCAGGTACTTGGCAATAAGCTCATCGTCAACCTCAACCACAGCCTCCACCAGCTTCTCTCTATAAGATTTGGCCTGTTCCATAAGCTTCGGAGGTAACTCTACCTCCTTTGAAGTAGAGTCTGAGTAGCCTTTCATAGTTACTAAATCTATAATGCCCTGAAAATCACTCTGTGCGCCTACAGGTAGTTGAACTGGTAAGCATCTCGCCGCCAGTTTAGCCTGTATTTCCTCCAGAGTTCGAAAGAAGTCGGCGTTATCTCGGTCCATCTTACTAATGAAAATCAGGCGCGGTACCTTCGTTTCCTCAGCATAAGACCATACCTGCTCAGTGCCTACTTCTACAGCGGAAGCAGCGCAGACAACAACTATTGCTGCTTCGCAGACGCGCAAAGCAGATTTAACTTCACCAGCAAAGTCAAGATATCCCGGAGTGTCAATAAGATTCAACTTATTGCCTTTCCACTCCTGTGGAAGCACAGACAGGTTCATGCTCATATGATGTTCTATTTCGCCAGGGTCATGATCAGAGGCGGTAGTGCCATCTTCAACATTGCCTAATCGCTTGATAGCTCCCGATGCAAACAACATCGCTTCAGCGAGCGAAGTCTTGCCAGCACCATAATGAGATAACAGCGCAACATTGCGAATTTTATCCGCTCTATATGAGTTCATTAACCCACCTCAACTTTCTTTCTTCTCTGGCCTCTCAGCCTCTATGGTCCTGCAATTATAAGCTTTCCTCACAGGTATAAGCAACCGTTGATGCAGTTCACGGCCGGGGCTCGTCCCCGACCACCAGGGCGGGGATAAACCCCGCCACTACAGCTCTGAAGCCTTGAAGCGCCCCCTCACTCTAACTCTCTCCCGCGATGGGGAGAGAGAACAGGATGTATCCTCTCGCTTGATGGGAGAAATCTGCGGCAGAGCCGCAAAAGATGAGGGTGAGCAACATAGATTGCTTTGCGCTGACAAGGAAGCAGCATCAACACAGTAATCACTTCCGTTATTATGAGTCGAAGGAAAGAGAATGTGACACGTTGGACAGGAGCAGTATTGTTAATTAGGGCTATATCGCAAAACAGGAATAGGATAAGTGCTTCAGGCGATGATTGTGGGATTGATTAAGTCAGCAGTTGACATTCGAGCTAGTTAATAATATAGTAATATCGTAAGATAGTATTCAAAAAGAGCCGTAACAATGCGGATTGCTCGAACCGAGAGTTTCAGGAGAGCCTGGAAACAATTAACCGCAGAGCAGAAAGAATTAGCTCAGAACGCAATTGAGAATTTGGTGAGGGATATGCGTTATCCCGCTCTAAGGGTAAAGAAGATAAAGGGTACCGAATATATCTGGGAAGCTAGAGTAAGTCGCTCGCTGAGGATGACTTTCCAGATTAAGGGTGATACCATCATTCTGCGTAATATTGGCCAGCACGATGAAACACTGAGACGACCTTAGGAGGCGAGGAAGATGCCGACATACAGCAAAGTCACGAGGCACGGACAGATTACCCTACCAGCGCCGATACGAAAAAAATTGGGTATTGAAGAAGGCGACCTGGTGGAAATTGAATTAATAGATGAGAAGGCAGTGTTAATACCGAAGAGATTGGTGGATAAGAGCCAGGCTTACTTCTGGACCAAAAGGTGGCAGGAAGGAGAACGGGAGGCTGATGAGGATATCAGAGCTGGACGCGTTAAGGCTTTTGACTCGGTTGGCGAATTGGCCGAAGACCTGCAGTAAAGTTCATTCTATAGACTGCGTTGCACTGCTTTATGGCTAACTGACCGGGAGCATCATAGCAATCCGTACCTGGGTTATTTCCTCACTTAGTTCAGATACCTCATAGGCACATCGTATTCTTGTAACACCGAAGGGCAGCCCCCTCATCGTAAGTTGAGGCCTTGAAGTGCCCCCTCACTCTAACTCTCTCCCGCGATGGGGAGAGAGGACAGAATGTATCCTCTCCCTTGACGCGAGAGGATTAAGGTGGGTGTACCCGTTGTTATCTCAAAAAAACCGATGCTATAATAGCAATCGCTCAGCGATCTAAAATGAAATTAAGTCACAAACAAGTCAAACACATTGCCAGGCTAGCCCGGCTAGGATTGAGTGAAGCCGAAATTGAAAAACTCAGCCTCCAGCTATCCGACATACTGGAGAATTTCGAGGTACTCAAGCAAATAGACACCGCCGATGTGCCACCAGCAACCCATTCCATCCCCCTGCAAAACGTTTTCAGAGAGGATGAGGCAGCCAAATCATACCCCCAAAGTGAAGTCCTGGCCAACGCTCCCAGACAGGAAGAGAGTTGCTTCAGGGTGCCGACAATATTAGAGTAGGTACGCTTATAGGTGATTAATACCTGCTCCAGGAGAAACTGTGAGCGAACTTTATCAGCTAAGCATTCATCAAGCACACGAGCTTCTTAAACATAAGGACATCTCTTCAGTGGAACTTACCAAATCTGCCCTGGAGCGCATCGCTGCAGTGGAAAGCAATGTCCAGGCCTACATCACCATCACTGAGGATACAGCTTTAAGAGAGGCAAGAGAGGCAGATAGTCGCATAGCCAGTGGCGATATCACGCCTTTAACAGGCATACCGGCTTTAATTAAAGATGTCATATGCACTCGAGGAATACGAACCACCTGCGGTTCAAAGATGCTGGAAAATTTTGTTCCACCCTATGATGCCACAGTGATAGAGAAACTGAAGGCGCAAAGGATGATAATGCTGGGCAAGGCAAACATGGACGAGTTTGCCATGGGCTCTTCCACAGAGAACTCAGCCTTCTTTCCCACCCATAACCCGTGGAGCTTAAGCCGCGTTCCTGGAGGCAGCAGCGGTGGTTCGGCTGCTGCTGTGGCCGCTGATGAAGCTATCTACGCACTTGGTTCCGATACAGGAGGAAGCATCCGCCAACCGGCAGGATTCTGCAATGTGGTCGGCTTCAAGCCAACCTATGGCCGGGTAAGCCGCTTTGGTTTAGTCGCTTTCGCCAGCTCCCTGGACCAGATTGGGCCGATAACCAAGGATGTCACCGATTGCGCCCTGGTAATGAACACCATTGCCGCACATGACCCCAGGGATTCAACTTCAGTCCCGTATCCTGTGCCAGATTACACTCAACGGTTAATCCATGACCTCAAGGGATTAAGAATTGGCATTCCCAGAGAATACCTGGTAGAAGGCATGCAGAGTGAAGTAAGAACAGCTCTGGAGATAGCCATAAAGAAGCTGGAGGAACTGGGTGCGGAGATAAATTGGGACGCCTCTTTGCCATCCACTGAATATGCCTTAGCAGTCTATTATATACTGGCTCCTTCTGAAGCTTCAGCAAATCTGGCCCGCTACGATGGAGTAAAATATGGCTTCTCTGAACAAAACGCCAGCACTGCTATAGAAGCAGCGGAAAAAACACGGCAATTCGGCTTCGGGCCTGAAGTCAAAAGGCGCATAATGCTGGGCACCTACGCCCTATCCGCAGGTTACTATGATGCTTATTATCTAAAGGCACAAAAGGTACGCACTTCGATAAAGCGGGAATTTGACCAGGCTTTCAAAAAGTATGATGCTTTAGTCACCCCAACATCGCCAACAGTGGCCTTCAAGATTGGCGAAAAATTGGAAAACCCAATGCAGATGTATTTGAGCGATGTATGCACCCTGCCCATAAACATCGCCGGCCTCCCAGCCATCTCCATACCAGCCGGCTTTGCTGATAATTTGCCTGTAGGCATGCAGATTATAGGCAAGCCCTTCGATGAGGAAACAATACTACGTATCGCCTTCGCCTATGAGCAAGCCACAGA
>JAUWHP010000008.1 GCA_030605765.1 Dehalococcoidia bacterium | reverse complement strand
TCCATGAAATACTACCGCTTTCAGTTTTTTGGAGCCCATCACTGCTCCTGCACCGCATCTTCCCAAGGCTCTTGAATCTTCAACCATCACAGAAGCAAAACGAATAAGCCTTTCGCCAGCCGGGCCTATGCAGGCAACTCTGGATTTTGGTTCATTCACCTCTCCTTTCAGCATATCCCGTGCTTCTGGTACATTTCTGCCCCACAAGTGACCCGCGGGTTTAATTTCGGCTTCACCGTCGTGAATCCACAAATATGCAGGCTCCTGAGAAGCTCCTTCTATTATGACTATATCAAACCCAGTTTTTTTCAATTCAGTCCCCATGCCTCCACCGCATCGCGACTCACCCCAGCAGTTAGTTAGTGGAGATTTAAAACAAGAAAAAAGGCTATCGGAGCCCGGACATCTGGTTCCTGCCAGTGGTCCCGCGGTGATTAGAAGCTTGTTTTCGGGGCTCAGTGGGTCTATTCCTGGTTTCAGCTCGTCCCATAGTATCTTGGTGGCGTATCCAGTGCAGCCCAGAAATTTGCGGGCTGTTTTCTCATTCACACTTTCCTTCGTTATTTTACCGCTAGTTAAATTAACTCTTAGTATGTTTCCTGCGTATCCTCCCGTTGTTTTTTTCATTTAAACGACTCCTTTCATGGATAAATATTGTTTCTGTTATTTTTATAACATAAGAGAGTGAACACCGTCAATACAGTGAGGAGTATGTTTCTTAATTTAAGAGGCTTTTTTCTTGGCATGAAGAAAGAAGCCGGGATATAATTCAGGAGAGAATTGAATTACATAGAAGTAAAGTAGGCATCAGATGAAAACAATTGTTTTAGGTGGAGCTGGGAAGCTGGTAGAAAGGCCACCGCAGAGTGGTGAGCAGACTTTGGTCCTTCCAGAGCCATTTGGTGAATTGAACTTCATACGCTCACAACATTCAGAGGTTGCAACTGTACCTTTTGCAAAGGGGATTAGGGAATAAAGGGAGTTACATGGAGATTACACCAGGAGCACAAAGCCTAGGCAGAAAGGAAATCCCGCCAGGAGTATGGGGCCCAGAGGAATGTCTTGATACTAAACATTTCTTCGCCGAGATGAAGAAAAGGCACTTTAGAATAACGATGCAAACAGAAGAGGGAATATAGCCTACAGCTAGTTTACTCCTTGCTCGCCAGGTCTTTTGCCATGGCTTGGTGGCCAATTTTCCCTATTATTGTGTCTTGGGAAACTCTCGCGCGAATACATTATGTTATACTAGCGCAACGAGAGTGATTACTTTACAGGAGCAGGTAGAGAAGGGGGTTAAAATTCTCAAAGCTGGTGGGATAGTTGCTTTTCCTACTGACACAGTTTACGGTTTGGGTGCTGATATTTCCAACTCTGAGGCTGTGGAAGGAATTTATGAAGCAAAAAAACGGCCCAGGCATTTGCCTCTTCCTTTACTTATTAGCGAAATGTCTCAAATAAGTGCGGTAGCTGGAACAGTATCTCAGCTTACCTTGTTTCTGGCCAGGCACTTTTGGCCTGGAGGCTTGACTTTAGTCCTACCTAAGGCTGCTTCATTGCCTGCTTGTTTCACTGACCAACCTACCATAGCAGTGCGTGTCCCCGACCATCCTATCCCTTTAGCTCTTGTTCGGGGCATGGGAAAACCAATAATTGGGACCAGCGCTAATATTAGTGGAAAGGCAAGCGCCTTAACTGCTGACGAGGTTAAGCAGCAGCTGGGGGACAGAGTCGACTTTATCATTGATGGGGGCAAGTGTCTTAACGGTAATGGATCAACTGTAGTAGACGCCGCAGGGGATGTGCCTGTGATTTTGCGCCACGGCGTTATACCCCAACATGAAATAGAGAGAGCCTTTGAGGAATATTGTGAGGCAAAGAATTATGCGCATTGCTCTGGGTTGTGACCATCGTGGGCTTAGAATAAAACAGGCAATCATAGAATTGCTGTCGGCGCTAAGTCATGGGTATTGCGATTTTGGCTGCTATGATACTGACCCAGTAGATTATCCTGATATTGCTCAAAAAGCAGGCGAAGCGGTGGCCTCAGGTGAATTTGAGCAGGGCATTCTAATATGTAGCACCGGCATAGGCATGAGCATAACAGCCAATAAGATAAAAGGCATAAGAGCAGCTTTATGCCACGATGTTTTCAGTGCTGAGCGAGCTCGGCGACATAACGATGCCAATATTTTGTGCCTCAGAGGGGAGAATATTGAGGTTAATTCAGCTTTGGAAATAGTCAAAACCTACCTATACACAAGTTTTGAAGGCGGCAGACATATGCAGAGATTAGACAAAATAAAAGCTCTGGAAATACATTGATAATGTATGTTAGATTTTGTTTTTTAAATTAAGGGAGATAGTAGTGAAAAGTGATGTTATAAAGAAAGGCATTGAGCGAGCCCCTCACAGGTCTCTCCTGCATGCTGTAGGTTGTTCCTCAGATGATTGGGATAAGCCTTTCATCGGAGTGATTAATAGCTTCAGTGAAATTGTTCCTGGTCATATCAATTTGCAGTCTGTTGCGCAGGCGGTGAAAGAGGGAATTCGAAGCCGTGGCGGAGTACCTTTCGAAGTTAATACTATAGCTGTATGTGATGGCATCGCCATGAACCACCCAGGAATGAAGTATAGCTTGCCCAGCCGAGAACTCATTGCTGATTCCGCTGAGATTTTAGCTGAGGCTCATGCCTTTGATGCCTTAGTTTTTGTTCCTAATTGTGACAAAATAGTACCCGGTATGCTGATGGCGGCAGCAAGGCTTAATTTGCCCTGTATCTTTATAAGCGGTGGGCCTATGATGGCGGGGAGATTGTATCAAGACAATCAACTAAGATTGGTTGACATAGGTTCAGTTTTTCAGGCGGTGGGGGAGACTATTAGAGGAAGTATGTCTGAAGCCCAATTAGCAGAGCTGGAGAGAGTTGCCTGCCCTGGTTGTGGTAGTTGTAGCGGGATGTTTACGGCTAATACCATGAATTGCCTGACAGAGGCTTTAGGCATGGCTCTACCTGGTAATGGAACGATACCAGCAATTCAAGCACGCAGACTCCAATTAGCCTATAAAGCTGGCCAGCAGATTATGGATATGTTAACCAAAAATGTTCGCGCTAAAGATATCATTACCAAAGATTCTATTTATAATGCGTTTGCTGTGGATATGGCTTTAGGCGGTAGCACCAATTCCGTGCTACACCTTATGGCCATAGCTCATGAAGCAGGAATTGATTTTCCTTTGTCATTGGTGAATGAAATTAGCGATCACATTCCTTACATATGCAAATTGAGCCCAACAGGTGATTATCACATTGAAGACCTGGATTTAGCTGGTGGCATCCCGGCAATAATGCGGGAGATAGCCGGATTGTTAAATCTCGAAGCAAAAACTGTATCAAATAAGCTACTGGGTGAGATGATAAAAAACGCCAAGACTAAGAATAGAGAAGTGATTCACCCTCTATCCAATCCCTATAACACTACTGGCGGCATTAGTGTATTATTTGGTAATTTGGCGCCTCAAGGTGGAGTGGTGAAGAGCGCTGCAGTGGCTTCAGAAATGCTGGTTCACCGGGGGCCAGTGCGAATTTTTGACAGCGAGGAGGGAGCTACTGCAGCGATAATGAAAGGAGAATTTAAATCTGGAGAAGTGATTGTCATACGTTATGAAGGGCCTAAAGGGGGCCCAGGGATGCGTGAAATGCTAACGCCAACTTCACTTCTCAGTGGCATGGGTATGGATGATAAAGTGGCTCTAATTACCGATGGCCGTTTCTCAGGGGCAACAAGAGGTGCTGCTATCGGTCATGTTTCGCCTGAGGCTGCAGAGAGGGGCCCTATAGCTGCCGTAAAAGATGGCGATATGATTCACATAGATATCCCCAACCGCAAATTAGAGATAGAGTTAACCCAAGAGGAGATGCAGCAAAGATTAAAGTTGTTATCACCTTTCAAACCAAAGATTGAAACTGGCTATCTTAGACGTTATGCTGATAAAGTGACTTCAGCCAGCAAAGGAGCCGTGTTTACTAACGGATAGGAGCTTTTATGAAGAAGACTGGATCTCAGATTTTGTGTGAAAGCCTGATTAAAGAGGGAGGTGAGGTGTTTTTTGGCATCCTGGGTGGTGCTCTGCTGCCGTTATATGACACCCTTCCTCAATATCCTCAACTACGGCATATACTTGTTCGCCATGAGCAGGGAGCAGCCCACGCTGCTGATGGCTATGCTCGAGTCACCCATAAAGCAGGCGTATGTATTGCTACATCAGGCCCTGGAGCTACTAATCTGGTAACTGGGATTGCCAATGCTTATATGGATTCTTCCCCAATAATAGCTATAACTGGCCAGGTAGCCAGGCCTTTTATTGGTAAGGATGCGTTCCAAGAGACAGATATTACTGGAATTACTCTTCCCATCACAAAGCATAATTATCTTGTTACTGATGCCGCAGAGCTGGCACGGACGGTTAAGGAGGCTTTCTATATCGCTCAAACGGGAAGGCCAGGTCCTGTGCTCATTGATTTGCCAAAAGATGTACAGCAAGAAGAAGTCGAATTCGCTGAGCTTGGAGAAGTTGATTTGCCAGGTTATAGGTTTGTCTCACGAGGTCATTCAGTTCAAATTAAAAAGGCAGTAGGGCGTATCAATAAAGCGGAAAGACCTGTTATCATCGCTGGTAGAGGAATAGTTATTTCCCAGGCTTATAACGAACTTAAGGAACTAGCCGAAAAAGCACAAATACCAGTAGTCAGTACACTCCTCGGAATCAGTTCTTTTCCGGGAGACCATATACTGAATTTTGGCATGATAGGAATGCATGGCCTGGCTTACGCTAATATGGCGGTGCAAAATGCTGACCTTATTATTGCTACTGGTATGAGATTTGATGATCGGGCTACGGCAAATACTAAACAGTTTGCACCACAAGCTCTCATCATTCACGTGGATATCGACCCCGCAGAAATAGGGAAAAACATACCAGTGGACATACCCATAGTTGGTGATGCTAAAAATGTTTTAAAGGCTATGAACAAGCAAATTGAACGCGGGGAGCATTTGGATTGGCTTACCCAGTTAGACCAATGGAGGCGTGAACATCCATTGGTGGAAAGCGGGCAGGGCGATGAGCTCTTACCTGGATATGTTATTCATCAGATTCATGAAATTACCCAAGGCGATAGTATAATAGTTACAGGAGTAGGACAACATCAAATGTGGGCAGCACAACACTTCCTTTATACTAGGCCTAACAGTCTTATTTCTTCAGGCGGCTTAGGCACTATGGGATTTGAGCTTCCTGCTGCGATGGGAGCTAAAGTTGGTCAACCTGAGGAAACGGTGTGGTGTATTGCCGGTGATGGTGGTTTTCAAATGACTGTTCAAGAGTTAGGGACTATAGCACAGGAGCACCTCGCTGTTAAGATAGCTATCATCAACAATGGCTATCTGGGAATGGTGAGGCAGTGGCAGGAGTTTTTTTATGAGCGCCGCTATGTTGATACGAAGCTGTGGAACCCCGATTTCGTGAAAATTGCCGAGGCTTACGATATACCTGGAATCAAGGTGAAAAGCAGGGAGGAGGTAACTCCGGCTATACAAAAAGCAATGGATTATCCTGGACCCTTCCTTATTGATTTTGTTGTTGAACCAGAGGAAAATGTCTATCCTATGGTGCAACCTGGAGAAAGCCTCAGCCGAATTCTGGAGAGGCCCAAGCCAGAGATGGCAAGCAGCCGTTAACATATTTCGAGGAAAACAAATTGACTGGTATGAAACATACTTTGGTAGCTTTGGTAGAAAATAAGCCTGGTGTGTTGAATAGAGTGGCTAGCTTGTTTCGGCGTCGAGCCTTTAACATAGAGAGCATCGCCGTGGGGCATAGTGAACAACCTGGCTTATCCCGTATGACTGTTGTTGTTAACGGCGATTCTGCAAGGATAGAGCAAGTCAGAAAACAATTAGATAAGTTAATCAATGTGGTTAGGGTGTCTGACATAACTGCAGAAGATATAGTAACCAGAGAATTAGCCTTAATTAAAGTCAAGACTACCACTGCAACGAGAAGTGAAGTTATACAGATTGTTGACATTTTCCGAGCCAACATAGTTGATGTTGCTCCTGATTCGCTGACGGTGGAAGTCACTGGCGATGAAAATAAATTGGAATCGCTACTTGAACTTCTTCGCGGTTTCGGGGTGACTGAGATTAATAGGACTGGTAGAATTGCTTTAACTCGTGGAGGAACTGCTCAGGCTAATAGACTCTAAGTTTAAAAAGTTTAGGATTTGGAAATTAGAATTTTAAGGAGGAAAACGTGGCTAAAATTTATTATGACAAGGATGCTAACTTAGACTTAATCAAAGAGAAAACGATTGGCGTTATTGGCTACGGTAGCCAGGGGCATGCCCATGCTCAGAATCTAAAGGATAGTGGGTGCCAAGTTATTGTTGCTGAAGCGGTGGGTAGCGAGGGTTGGAAAGCAGCACAAGACAATGGTTTTGAAGTCGCTAATGCTGCTGAAGTAGCAAAAGCAGCGGATATTATTATCATGCTGGCTCCTGACAATCTACAGCCTCGAATCTACCAACAGTCAATCGAGAAGGAGTTAGCACATGGCAAAACTCTGATGTTCGCACATGGTTTTAATATCCACTATTCACAAATTGTGCCATCTCCCAACATCGACGTTAGCATGATAGCTCCTAAAGGCCCGGGACATATACTACGCCGGCTTTACGTTGAGGGTTCTGGGGTTCCAGCCTTAGTTGCTATATACCAGGATGCCTCGGGCAAAGCCAGAGATATTGCTTTGGCTTATGCCAAAGGTATTGGCTGCGCCAGGGCTGGCGTCCTGGAGACGACTTTTGCTGAAGAGACAGAGACCGACCTTTTCGGTGAACAAACAGTGCTCTGTGGAGGGGTCTCTTCCTTAGTCAAAGCTGGATTTGAGACACTGGTAGAGGCTGGCTACCAACCGGAAATTGCCTATTTTGAATGTTTCCATGTACTGAAGCTCATCGTTGACCTTATGTATCAGGGTGGCTTGAAGTATATGAGGTATTCGATAAGCGACACTGCTGAATACGGCGATTACAGTCGAGGACCGCGAATCATCGACGATTTAGTAAAAGAAGAAATGGAGCAAATTCTGACAGAGATTCAGGATGGTAGCTTTGCTAGAGAATGGATTTTAGAAAACCAGGCTGGCCGGCCCAGCTACAACGCTATGAAACGCATGGAAGCAGAACATCCTATCGAAATTGTGGGCGAAAAACTGAGAGACATGATGCCCTGGCTCAAGAAAAAATAGATATTTAGATAAGGAGTGTGGGATCATACCAGCACAATTTAAATTGGAGAGTAAATCTCTCAAAGTGAAGCGCTAAGAGGAATGAACCATGGACAAGGTGATGATTTTCGATACCACCCTGCGCGATGGAGAACAAGCAGCCGGTGCAAGTTTAAATGCTCAAGAGAAACTGAAGATAGCCAAACAACTGGAAAAGCTTAGTGTCGATGTCATTGAAGCTGGTTTTCCCGTCAGCTCTCCAGGTGACTTCGAGGCTGTTCACCTTATTAGCAAAGAGGTTCAACGACCTGTAATTTGTGCTTTATCTCATGCCAATGCTAAGGCTATAGATAGAGCCTGGGAAGCAGTTAAGGAGGCAGCCCACCCACGAATCCATGTTTTTCTCTCTGCCTCAGACATCCACCTTCTCTACCAGCTTAACAAAAGCCGTGAGGAGATTCTGGAGATGGCCAGGAAAATGGTGACTAGAGCCAGAAATTATGTTGACGATGTTGAATTTTCGCCTATGGACGCCAGCCGGGCCGAACCCGCATACCTCTACCATATCTTAGAATCTGTGATTGATGCTGGGGCGACCACAGTGAATATACCAGACACTGTGGGTTATGCCACCCCACATGAATTTGGTGACTTGATCCAAAACATTCTGGTCAATGTACCCAATATCCATAAGGCTTTAATAAGTGTCCATTGCCATAATGATTTAGGATTAGCGGTAGCCAACAGCCTCGAAGCGATACGAAAAGGTGCGCGGCAGGTTGAATGCACTATCAACGGTATCGGAGAGCGAGCCGGAAATACCTCTCTGGAGGAAATCGTTATGGCGCTGAGGACTCGCCAGGATTTCTTTCACCTTACTAGCAATGTTGATACCACTCAGATTTACAAGACGAGCCGTCTTGTAAGTGAACTTACTGGCTTCGCTGTGCAATCTAATAAGGCTATCGTGGGGGCAAACGCTTTCCGCCATCAATCAGGTATTCATCAAGACGGTTTAATAAAGAGAGCCATAACTTATGAAATTATAGACCCAAAATCGGTTGGTATCCCGGCAAGTAGTCTCGTGTTGAGTAAGCTAAGCGGCAAGCATGCCTTCAAAGAGAGGTTAGCCGAACTTGGCTATACTTTGAATGAAGAGGCTCTAAACCGTGCCTTTCATAGCCTCAAAGAGTTGGCCGATAAGAAGAAGGAAATCACCGACCGTGATATCGAATCCCTGGTGGCGGAAGAACTTCGCACTGCCACTGAAGCATACCATCTTGACCATGTTGAGGTTTCTTGTGGTGACCATAGTCTTCCTACAGCTTCAGTGAGGCTCATTGGACCTGATGGACAAAGCCTAGCTGATGCTGCCTTAGGCACGGGACCAGTGGATGCCGTATGTAAGGCTATCAATCGCATAGTTGGAATCCCCAATACACTTACAGAATTTACTATTAAATCAGTTACTGAAGGGATTGATGCCATTGGCGAGGTGTTAATTCGAATCGAGAGTGGTGGGGTAACATATACAGGACGCGGTGCCTCTACCGACATTATAGTTGCCAGTGCGAAAGCGTATATGAATGCTCTGAATCGGCTTTTGGCCAGGAAAGCGGCTGAGGAGGGAAAAGCTTAATTGCCCTCATGGCTGGAAATGATATTGCGCTTGCTTCTGGCTGCCGTTTTAGGCACAGCTATTGGCTACCAACGAAAACGAGCTGGTAAGCCAGTGGGAATACGGACCTATGTTTTGATTGCTTTAGGGGCAGCTCTGTTTACGGTGGTTTCCATTTTTGGTTTTAGTGGCGTGGGTGATCCCTCACGAGTTGCCGCCGGTGTAGTAATTGGCATCGGCTTTATTGGCGCTGGCGTTATATTTCGTGGACCTCAGGCAGGGGAAGTAACAGGGCTAACCACTGCAGCGAGCATGTGGGCTGCTGCTGCTGTAGGTTTAGCCGCTGGGGCTGGGTTATACTTGATTTCCGCTGTTGCTGCTCTCCTCATAGTAGTTAGCTTGATGCTTTCTAAAATCCTTGACTAAAATACTGCAACGGAAAATATAGTTTCTCGCCGAATGGAGTGATGTCAATGAGAACTTTAGCTGAGAAAATCTTAGCAGCCTATAGTGGCAAAGAGAACGTTAAGCCCGGCGAATTTGTAAATGTGAAGGTTGATCTGGTGCTGTCTAATGATATAACAGCGCCTTTAGCTATCAGGGAATTTCAAAGGCTCGGGATATCCAAGGTTTTTGATTCTAAGAAAGTGATCATGGTCCCTGACCATTTTTGCCCTAACAAAGATATACAATCTGCAGAGCAGGCAAAGCTGATGCGGGAGTTTGCGAAGGAGCAGGGAATAATTTACTTTGAGGTAGGGCGTATGGGGATAGAGCACGTGCTTTTACCTGAGCAGGGTTTTGTTTTGCCAGGTCAGGTTATCGTTGGTGCTGATTCTCACACCTGCACCTACGGTGCTTTAGGTGCTTTTGCTACTGGTATGGGCTCAACTGATATCGCCGTGGCTATGGCGATAGGAGAGATATGGATGAAGGTACCACCAACAATCAATTTTGTTTATCATGGCAAGTTGCCTAAATGGGTTGGTGGCAAAGACCTCATTCTCTATACCATTGGCGATATTGGCGTAGATGGCGCTCTTTACTCAGTTATGGAATTCGGCGGCGAGGTCATTGATGAGCTGTCAATGGATGGGCGATTCACTATGGCAAACATGGCTGTTGAAGCCGGAGCCAAAGCGGGTATGTTCAAAGTGGATGGCAAAACCGAAGAATACATAAAGGAACATTCTCGTCATCGCTATTCTAGGCGAAGCGAAGAATGTTACCCGCCTGGAAATACTGGATATTCCAAAATCATCGAATACGACGTATCGAAAATTGAACCCCAGGTAGCTTTTCCTCATATTCCTTCCAATACTAAATGTGTAAGCCAGGTAGGTGACATAAAACTAGACCAGGTGGTTATTGGCAGTTGCACCAACGGTCGTCTTGACGATTTGAGGGTAGTAGCTAAACTCCTTAAAGAAAAGCAAATACATCCAGAAATCAGATGCATTATCCTCCCTGGTTCACAAAAGGTTTATCTTGATGCTTTGAGAGAAGGATTGATAGAAATTTTCATAGAGGCTGGAGCTGTGGTAAGCACGCCCACTTGTGGGCCTTGCCTGGGTGGTCATATGGGGGTTTTAGCTGCTGGTGAGCGCTGCTTATCTACCACCAACCGCAATTTTGTGGGCAGAATGGGAAGCCCAAAATCTGAAGTCTACCTGGCTGGACCGGCTGTAGCTGCTGTCAGCGCTATTCTGGGCAGAATTGCCAGCCCAGAGGAGCTACTAGATTCAAGGCTTTCTTGATAGGCCACTCCCAAAAGCGAAAATATGAGCTGTGCTATTCCAACAAAGGTAGAGAGAGCAGAGAGATGCCAAATCATCTGATAGAAGTATTTGAAGACGAAAAATTCGGCGGCCTATTCAGCTCTATACTTATGAAGGGGAGGTTGTCTTAGACCCCTTTATGGGAAGCGGACAGACGGCTATAGCCGCGGTAAAAACAAAGCGACACTATGTGGGTTATGATATAAATGAGGAGTATGTCAGGCTAGCAGAGAGAAGAATTAGGAGGTTTACCTACGTCCAAGGTATGCCTACCTTGTTTGATCTTATGGTGAAGGAAGACAAAGAGGAATTTGAAACTAAGAGGTAAGGTTCACAAATTCGGAAGTAACGTCAATACCGATGTTATTATTCCGGCGCGATACCTTAGTATTTCTGAACCCGCTGAATTAGCCAAGCATTGCATGGAGGATATCGACCCGGAGTTTGCTACTAAAGTTGAGTCTGGAGATATAATCGTTGCTACTACTAATTTTGGCTGCGGCTCATCTCGGGAACATGCTCCTTTAGCTATCAAAGCGAGTGGTATCTCCTGCATTATTGCTCAAAGCTTTGCTCGTATTTTCTTCCGCAATGCTATTAATATTGGATTGCCTCTTCTAGAATGCGCCGGGTCAGTAGCTGAAACAGAGGCAGGTGATATACTAGAGGTGGATTTGTCCACTGGCGAGATTAAGAATATTTCCAAAAACAAGACAGTTATGGCCAATCCTTATCCTGAATTTATGATGGACATAATTGATGCTGGTGGGCTAATTGAATATACTAAACATAGATTACAAAGTATTTAGCTATCATCCTGAGTGATGGTGAGGGGCCTCCGGAATTGTTCATTACGCCTGGAGGGAGGCCCAGCAAGGAATGAGAGGTGAATAGATATGGAATTTGATATTGCAGTTTTGCCCGGTGATGGCATTGGCCCTGAGGTTGTAGCCGAGGCGGTGAAGGTTCTAGAAACAGTGGGTGAAAGCTTTGGGCATAAATTTCGTTTACACCAGGGCTTGATAGGTGGTATTGCTATAGATACACTGGAGACAGCTCTTAACGAAGAAACAGTAAATATGTGCAAACAGTGTGATGCCATATTGCTCGGTGCCCTTGGTGGGCCAAAGTGGGATGACCCCAAAGCAAAGGTGCATCCTGAAGATGGGCTTTTAGCTATAAGGAAAGAGTGCAAGCTATTTGCTAATTTACGTCCAGTGAAAGTTATGCCCATGCTAGCTAATTCTACCAACCTCAAACCAGAAGTAATTGAAGGTGTTGATTTGGTAGTGATAAGGGAGCTCACTGGTGGGCTTTATTATGGGCAGCCTAAAAAACAATGGCGCAACTCTGAGGGAAGGCAGGGTGTTGATACCATGGCTTATTCTGAAGTAGAGATTGAGCGCATATTGCGAGTTGGTTTTGAATTAGCTCGCACCCGATCTAAAAAGCTAACCTCGGTTGATAAGGCCAATGTTCTTCAATCATCGCGATTATGGCGGCAAATTGCTATGGAAATCGGCGCTGATTACCCTGATATCAAATTGGAGCATATGCTGGTTGATGCTTGTGCTATGCGACTTATCCAGCATCCCAGTGAATTTGATGTCTTAGTCACCGGAAACATGTTTGGCGATATTATCACCGATGAGGCTTCCATGCTGGCTGGTTCTATGGGCATGTTACCCTCAGCTAGCTTGGCTGGAATCCCTAAGGGGAAGGCATTTGGTTTGTATGAACCGATTCATGGCAGCGCTCCACGGCGAGCAGGGCAAAACCTGGCTAATCCTATCGCCACTATTCTAAGTGTGGCTATGATGCTGTGGTACTCTTTTGAATTGATGGCTGAAGCTCAAGCTATAGAAGATGCTGTGATTGCGGCCCTGGAAGAAGGTTATAGAACTTACGATATAATGGCAGAAGGCAAGACCAGAGTGGGGACGAAAGAGATGGGAGATTTGATTGCTGAAAGGATAGAATGTCAATAATACAGCTTTATGACACAACTTTACGTGATGGTGCTCAGCAGAAAGGAATCTCTTTTTCTGTCGAGGATAAGCTGAAGATTGCTCAGAGATTAGACGAGCTAGGCATTGATTTCATTGAAGGTGGTTGGCCTGGCTCTAATCCCAAAGATACAGAATTCTTTATCAAGGCAGCAAGATTGAGATTGAATCACGCTACAATAGTGGCTTTTGGCAGCACCAGGCACTCAAATTGTAGAGCAGAAGAAGATGCCAACCTTAAAGCTCTGTTGGAGGCTAGAACTGAGGTGGTCGCCATTGTAGGCAAGAGCTGGGACAAGCAAGTGACTCAAGTTCTGGAAACTACATTGGGAGAAAACCTCAACATGATCACGGATTCTATTGCTTATCTGAGAGCAAATGGCCTCAGAGTTTTTTTCGATGCCGAGCACTTCTTTGACGGCCATAGTGGGAATCCTGAGTACGCGCTCGAGGTTGTTATTCGCGCTGCTAAGGCCGGCGCTGAATGTATAGTCCTTTGTGACACTAACGGAGGCACTTTGCCTGAGCAAATAGTAGCATCCGTTGAGGCCGTTCGCAGAGTGGCTTCTACCCCTCTGGGCATTCATGCTCATAATGATATTGAGCTTGCGGTAGCTAACTCTTTGGCTGCCATTCGGGCAGGCGTCAATCAAGTCCAAGGAACTATTAATGGATATGGTGAACGCTGTGGCAACGCCAATCTTTGTTCTATCATTCCAACTCTAAAGCTTAAGATGGATATTGATTGCGTTGCTAACAAGCAGCTAAGCAGGCTAAGCGATGTTTCGCGCTATGTATCCGAGATAGCTAATTTACCTCCTTATGATCGGCTTCCTTATGTGGGTGCCAATGCATTCTCGCATAAGGGGGGGGTACACGTTTCTGGTTTAGCAAAATGGGAGGGTAGTTACCAGCATATAAATCCTGAACTGGTAGGTAATCGACCTCATGTCATTATCTCCGAGTTAGCGGGTAAGAGGAGCATTATCTATAAAGCTAAAGAGCGCGGATTGCCCCTTCCCGGAGGCAAAGGAATTGAAAAGATACTGAAACAAATCAAGCTACAGGAAAAACAGGGTTTTCAATATGAGAGCGCTGAGGCATCATTCGATTTATTGCTTTACCGTGCCCAATCTCATTACCAACCACCCTTTGAGCTAGTTGACTTTATGGTGGTGGTGGAGAAACGCCGCCGCCTTCCTAGTAGCGGAAATCAAGAAGAGCCACTATCAGAAGCCATTATCAAGGTTAAGGTAGGAGATAAGATAGTACATACCGCCGCTGAAGGTGATGGACCAGTCGATGCGCTTGACCAAGCATTGCGCAAAGCCTTAATACAATTCCACCCCAATTTGACCGCTGTAGAGCTTACCGATTACAAGGTACGTATACTTGAAGAAACCGCAGGCACCGCTTCACAGGTGCGGGTGCTCATTGAATCTAGCGATGGCAAGGAGCATTGGCGAACCGTAGGCAGCTCAACCAATATCATTGAAGCCAGTTGGCTAGCTTTGACAGACAGCATAGAATACTGGTTGATAAAGCAAGCTGGGGAAAAGAAATTTTAGCTATTAGCTTTGCAAAGGCGTTGCCAAATATGACGCAAAGAGCACCAGCAAGACACCGAAGAGCAGCAGTGCCAAGACCAGCCGCGCCATGAGGTAAAGACGGGTGTACAGAGACAGTGCCAATTATAAATCCTGGAATAATAAGAACATGGCTAGCGATCCATCATCCTGTAGGTAACGTATGTAATTTCAGGTTACCTTCTGTGTTTAGCGATCCTACTTTTTAGAGTTGTTTACCAATAGGCATGATATACAGAGGTTTAATTTGCTCCTGCAACCGCAGAACTTTCCTTACTTCCTCATCATTGAAGGCACCGATCTCTACTGTGGCTAATCCCAAAGCTATAGCTTGAAGGTGGATGTTTTCCCCTACATGCCCTACTTCCATGTGAACATATCTCTCACCTCGCCTGCCATATCTATGGGAGGTTCTTATATAAAGAGCGCAGATAACAATATCTATGGGAGCATTGGCGATAAACCCTTGATCTAGAGCGGCTTCAGCTAGCTTTTCCCTTACATCGCCTGGCTGGTGTAAAACCAGCGAATGACTGCTTACTTCATAGTGGTAAATACCTGGTTGCAACTTCTCTTTAGATAGCTTCGTTTCACTCGCAACGACGCCTTCTTTGCCAATGAGAGCGAAGATTTCCAGAGGATAAGTACCTCCAGCACTGGGGGCTGCTCTGAGCTTTCTTGCCGCGGTAATACCCTGCGCAGACCAGAGTAGCTGGCTTAGTTGAAATAGAGTTAGTGGCTCCATGCGATACCGCCGAATTGATCTGCGCTTAACTATAGCTTCTTCTAGTGAAATCTTGCTTGTTAGTTTCGCCGGGGGCAGTTTTATTCGAATTAGATTGCTCAATTTTCCTTGCAACGACATTTTGCTAGCCCTTTATAACGCCTAACGGGGTAGCCCGGGCTACTTTCTTAGAGATGCCGGCCTGATGGCAGATCTCTATCACTTTAGTAACGTCCTTGTACGCTTGAGACGCCTCTTCAGCTAGTGATGATATATCCCCCGTCTTAATAATGATACCTCTTCTTTCTAAATCTTGTGCCACATCTTTACCTCTTAAGATTCGCCTGGCGGCATGGCGACTCAGTATTCTACCGGCGCCATGACAGGTAGAACCAAAACTCTCTTCCATAGCCTTCTGAGTGCCCACAGCTATAAAGGAGCAACGACCCATATCACCCGGAATAAGGACGGGTTGTCCTATTTCCTTGTACCTTAGCGGAATTTCCTTATGTCCGGGTGGGAAAGCCCTGGTAGCTCCCTTGCGATGTACACAAACTTGGCTTTTCTGCCCATCCACTTTATGTTCCTCTAATTTGGCAATGTTGTGAGCCACATCGTAAACTTGCTCCATACCAAGTCCGTCAAGGTTTTTGTTGAAGATTTTAGAGAAACTTTCCCTGACCCAGTGGACGATACATTGTCGATTGCACCAGGCATAATTGGCAGCGCATGCCATAGCGGCCAGATAATCTCTCCCCTCATTTGACTCTATAGGGGCACAAGCGAGCTGGCGATCAGGAAGTTTTATTCCGTACTTTGATGCTGCCTCTTCCATCACACGTAAATGGTCAGTACATACCTGATGCCCGAAACCTCGAGAGCCCGTGTGAATCAAAACTAATACTTGGCCTATTTCGTTAATGCCCATAATGCTGGCTATTTTGGGCTCAAAGATTTCCTTCACCACCTGGATTTCGAGGAAATGATTTCCCGAGCCTAATGTGCCTGCTTGAGGCATGCCTCTCTTCACCGCTTTATCGCTTACCCTGCCGGGGTCAGCGCTCTTCATGCGCCCGCCTTCTTCAGTAGCATCCAAATCCTCTTTAGAACCAAAGCCATGTTTCACGGCCCAATGAGCTCCCTCAATCATTAATTCTCTCATCTCTTTTTGACTTACCCTAATCCTCCCTTGAGAACCCAAGCCGGATGGCACGTTAGCAAACAACTCACTAAGGAGTTGGTTAATCTTGAGCCTTACTTCGGCTTCGTTGAGGTTGGTACGTAATAGTCTTACACCACAATTAATATCATAACCCACACCACCTGGAGAAATTACGCCGTCCTTAACATCCATAGCAGCAACACCGCCTATAGGGAAGCCATAACCCCAATGAATATCTGGCATAGCCATGGAGAAATTCACTATTCCAGGCAGGAAGGCTACGTTGGCAACTTGCTCTGGTGTTTGTTCCTCGCGTATGGACTCCAGCATTTCCTCGCTAGCGTAGATTAAACCAGGAACCCTCATGCCCTTCTTATAGCTTTGAGGGATTTTCCAATGATAATCATCTATTTTAACAAATTGCCCTTGCCATTTTGGCATGTGTGAACCTCCTAAACATCGAAGATTATCTGCACTTCGTAACCATCGCTATCCCTATTTATTTCTAACATATGGTATGTAGCTGCTTTTACTCCCATGTTTATCTTATGTCTTAGGGGGTCAAGGTTTTCCCCATAGCAGATAGCTCTAAGCTGGTTGCCTCTCAAGTTTTCAATATTAAATCTTTTGAACAGAATGTGCTCAGCATCAAAGAGATAAATAAGTTCGTTAAGCCATTCTACTAGTAAACTATCTCTGTCTTCACTAATTATCTCCACGTGGCGTTTTATCTTTTCTTCAATGTTTTCGGGCTCCGTGATCAAACTAAACAAGGCTAAAGCAGCGTTGGAGAAAAGCTGTTTAATATTGGCTCCATAAGCAATGATACCAACGTCAGCGGTATGGTCAGTAATTTCGAAAGCTCTCTTAACCATTCTAATCTATTATATAACGAAGGTAATTTTATTACAGCATATGCCATTGCAATTCTGACTATCCCGAGAGCCTGAGAAATCAACTCCAGTCGGAATAATTTCAGGGAGTCCCAATTTACTTGACCTACGTATATGTGTCTGCTACAATCGTCAGAAAGGGCGGTTAGCTCAGTGGGTTAGAGCGCTGCGTTGACATCGCAGAGGTCACTGGTTCAAATCCAGTATCGCCCATATTTAGAGAGATGGTAGAATATAGATGTATGTGAAAGAAATCAGTGTTATGAGCTTAATTCTCTTCTCGGAAAACGTTAGCTATGATAATTGTTAGCTGCTCCAAAAAGGAAGCTGAGATATTTAGGAAGTAACAGCCGGTAATTTGCCACATCTTGAATCTTCAACAAAGCCCACTCTTATAGTGCCTTATGCTTTAGGCACGAGATTTTCAGTTCAAATGCAAGGTGAGATCCTGGGATGACTGCAGTAGAAAAATTAGAGAGGATGCGCCACTCTGCTGCTCACGTCATGGCTCAGGCGGTACAATTTCTTTTCCCTGAGGCTAAGTTTGGTATTGGTCCAGCTATCGAGAATGGCTTTTATTATGATTTTGAGTTACCGCGTGCATTAAAAGTGGAAGATTTGAGTGTGATCGAGAGTAAGATGAAAGAAATTATTAACGCCGATTTGCCTTTCACCAGAGAAGAAGTGAGCAGAGAGGCAGCACAGCAATTATTTGCTGCTCAACAGTATAAGCTAGAGTTTATTAACGAGCTTCCTGACACCTCAGTGACTATCTATAGGCAAGGCAATTTTACTGACCTCTGTCGTGGCCCACATGTAGCTTTCACAGGTGAAATAAAGGCTCTCAAACTTACTCATATAGCTGGGGCATACTGGAGGGGCGATGAGAGGCGCCCTATGTTGCAAAGAATTTACGGAGTGGCTTTTGATAGCCAAACAGAACTCGAAGATTACTTATCCTGTCAAGCTGAAACTGCCAAACGAGACCATAGAAGGTTGGGGAAGGAGCTTGATCTTTACAGTATTCATGAGGAAATTGGTCCTGGCTTAATTTGCTGGCATCCCAAGGGTGCTTTGCTACGGCAGATTATTGAGGATCTCTGGAGAGCGGAGCATATCAAGCGAGGTTACAGTATTGTCTATACTCCACATATAGCCAAATTGGACTTATGGAAAACCAGTGGCCATTGGGACTTCTATCGGGATTATTTGTATCCACCAATAGAAGTAGAAGGGCAACAATACATAATAAAGCCTATGAATTGCTTGGGGCATATTCTAATTTTTAAGAGCCACTTACGTAGCTATCGTGATTTGCCCATCAGATATGCAGAATTAGGCACAGTATATCGTTACGAGCGGACTGGTGTATTATATGGCTTAGCCAGAGTAAGGGGATTCACTCAAGATGATGCCCATATTTTCTGTCGTTCGGATCAAATCGAGGAGGAAGTTGCAGGGGTTGTAGAACTGGCACAATTTATGATGTCCACTTTTGGCTTTGCTAATTATGAAATATTGTTGTCTACACGCCCAGAGAAATATGCTGGTGCCATTGGGATGTGGGAGCAAGCCACAGCATCTTTAAAGAGTGTTTTACAAGAACTTGAGCTGCCCTACAATCTAGATCCAGGCGAAGGAGTTTTCTATGGCCCCAAGATTGATATTAAACTTAAAGATGCGTTGGGGCATGCTTGGCAAGGGCCTACTATTCAGGTTGATTTCAACTTACCGAAACGCTTTAATGTTTGTTACATTGGTGATGATGGTTTGGAGCACAATGTGATAATGATACATCGTACAGTTTTGGGTAGCATGGAACGCTTTTTAGCTTCCCTGATTGAACACTATGGCGGCGCTTTTCCTGTGTGGTTATCACCGGTCCAAGCTGTAATAATACCCATAGCAGATCGCCACATTGATTATGCACATGAGATAGAAAGTGAATTTAAAGAAGAGGGTATTCGCATTGAGGTTGACGACCGCTCCGAAAGAATGAACCTGAAAATAAGAGAGGCTCAGTTGCAGAAGATCCCTTATATGCTTATAGTTGGCGATAAAGAAAAGGCTTCATCTGGTGTATCGCTTCGCCTAAGGAATGGTGATGATGCAGGATTGGAAACTTCAGCGCAGGTTAAAGCAAGGATAAAAACAGCCATAGACGCTAAGTCTTAAGTTTTTTGGAAGTGGAGGGACCATAGTTAAAAATATAGCAGTTAACAGAAAAATTAGAGCTAGGGAAGTTAGGCTTATAAGCGAAAAAGGAGAGCAATTGGGCATATTACCCACGCAGGAGGCACTACAAATTGCCCGGGAGCATGATCTTGATTTGGTGGAGATAGCACCGACAGCAGTACCGCCGGTATGCCGGCTTCTCGATTACGGAAAATATAAATATGAACAGGTTAAAAAAGAACGGAAGGCAAAGAAGGGCCAAAAAACTGGCTTACTTAAAGAGGTTCGCTTTCGGCCAAAAATTGAAGAACATGATTTACAAGCGAAGATCAGGACAGTTAGAAAATTGCTAGGGGAAGGTAGCAAAGTGAAGGTATTAGTGAGATTTAGAGGGCGCGAGATTATTTACCCAGAGATGGGTTGGAAAGTATTAAAGAGAGTGGCCGAGGCGCTGAAAGAAGAAGCTGTAGCAAGCAATCATCCTGCCAAGGACAGGCGGACCATAGCTTTAACTCTTTCAATCGCTCCAGTCAAAAAATCTACAAAGGTGGAATTCGATGCCAAAACTGAAAACTCATAAGGGAGCGAAAAGTCGCTTTCATATAACGGGTACGGGTAAGCTAGTACGCACTAAATGTGGCAAAAGCCACTTTAGACGGAGAAAGGCTCCGAGGGTTAAACGCCTTTATGATGAGCTTATCCCAACCTCATCGGCGGATAAGAAGCGAATAAGAAGGCTTTTACCTTACAAGTAAGGTTTGAAAGGAGGAATCTTGCCACGAGCTAAAGCGGGTAAAATCACTCATCGGCGCCATAAGAAAGTGCTTGCGTTAACCAAGGGACATCGCGGTTCAAGACATAATCTGTATAGACAAGCTCATGAATCCATGCTCCATGCTTTAGACTATGCTTACTGCCATCGGCGGGAGCGGAAAAGCGATTTTAGGAAGTTGTGGATCGCTCGTATAAATGCTGCAGCACGAACTCAAGGACTCTCCTATAGTCAATTTCTAGCGAGCTTAAGAAAAGCGAATGTAGCGATAAATCGTAAGATGTTAGCTGATATGGCAATTAAGGACCCCGAGGGCTTCGCCAGATTGCTAGCTTCTGTTTCACCTAGAGATACAAATGCTAAAACAGCTTGAGGAACTTCAACTAGAAGCTCTTAATGAATTAGGCCAAGTTAGCGAACTAAAGGAACTCGAGTCTTGGCGTGTTCGTTGCTTGGGCAAGAGAAGTAAGCTAACTCAAGTCTTGCGCTCTCTAGCTAGCTTGCCTTTAGAGGAACGGAAAAAAGTAGGTGCCCTGGCTAATGCAACCAAGGTGAGTCTAGAGTCAAGTTTGGCTGAAAAGAAGAAATTTTTGGAAGAAGATCACCTAGCTTCCTTCTTAGGCCGAGAAAGGCTGGATATTACTCTACCTGGCCAACCTATTCCCGCAGGACGACTGCATCCTGTAACTCAGACTCTTGAGGAGATTTGCAGTATTTTCACAAGCATGGGATTCCAGGTAGCCGAAGGACCTGATGTGGAGTGGGATTACTATAACTTTGAAGCTTTGAACATTCCTCCACAGCACCCAGCGCGAGATATGTTCGCCACCCTATGGATAGATTATGAGGAAACTACCGAGCAGGCCAGGCTCTTGCGCACGCATACTTCTCCAATGCAAATAAGAGTCATGGAGAAAGAGCGTCCGCCGATAAGAATGATAGTGCCAGGGCGGGTCTACCGCTACGAGGCCACAGATGCTACTCATGAATCCATGTTCTACCAAGTTGAGGGACTAGCCATAGATACGAATATTACCCTAGCTGATTTGAAGGGTATCCTATTTGAATTCTGCCATTGTCTTTTTGGTGAGGAAAGAAAAGTGCGCTTCAGATGCGATTATTTTCCTTTTGTTGAACCTGGTGCGGAGATAGCAATAGAGTGCTTAAGCTGTCATGGCGCTGGTTGCCGATTGTGTAGCTATAGCGGCTGGCTTGAGATACTCGGTGCGGGGATGGTACACCCTGATGTTCTCAGACGTGTTGAGATTGACCCTGAAGTTTACAGCGGCTTCGCCTTTGGGATGGGTGTCGAGCGGATTCCCATGCTCCGTTATGGTATTGATGATATACGCCTTTTCTACGGTAACGACCTTAGATTCCTAAAGCAGTTTTGATTTTTTAGAGATTAATAAAAGGTTAATTATATGAAGGTTTCTCTTAAATGGCTCAGTGATTATGTTGACATAAAGATTGACCCTCAGAAGCTAGCGGAGAAATTAACTATGGCTGGGATGGAGGTCAAAGGCCTACAAACTGTAGGCAATACCTGGAATAATGTGGTGATAGGACAAGTAGCAGCCGTAAATTCCCACCCTGACGCCGACAAACTGAATTTAGCCACTGTTAATCTTGGCCCCCAGCAAATTACCGTAGTTTGCGGTGCTCCTAATATTAGCGTGGGGCAGAAAGTGCCCTTTGCCTATGTAGGAGCTAGACTTATCGATGGTCACACCGGGAAGGCTACGCTATTAAAGGCAACTAAAATTCGCGGTATTCTCTCTGAGGGCATGGTTTGTTCAGAAAAAGAACTGGGAATTTCTGAAAACCATGAAAGCATTCTAGTATTATCACCAGAAGCTCCCATGGGTATGCCCTTGGCTGACTACCTGGGCGACATAGTTTTCGATTTAGATATAACACCCAATCGGCCAGACTGTTTATCCATAATTGGTATTGCCAGAGAAATTGCTGCTTTAAGTGATGAACCAATTCATCTACCCGAAATCCGCTATGAGGAAATGGAGAAACCAATAGACTCCCTTATCTCCGTTGATATCATTGAACCAGATCTATGTCTCAGATACTGTGCTAGCTTGATTACTGGAATCAAAGTCGCATCCTCTCCCGCCTGGCTACAGCAGCGCTTAAGGAGTTATGGAATGCGCCCTATAAATAATGTTGTTGATGTTAGCAATTATGTGATGCTGGAACATGGCCAGCCTCTTCACGCCTTTGATTATCATAAACTTGAGGGGAAACAAATTGTCGTCCGTCGTGCTAAGAGTGGTGAAACCATAATCACTTTGGATGGATTAGAGAGAACTCTTACTCAAGATACTCTGGTTATTGCTGATGAGGAGAATCCCGTTGCCATTGCCGGGCTAATGGGCGGGCTCAATACTGAGGTTGATGTTACAACTACTGCTATTCTTCTGGAATCGGCGAACTTCAACAGAAGTATCATTCGGAGAGGCGCTAATCATCTTAATTTACAAAGCGAAGCTTCAATTCGCTTTGACAAGGGGTTAAACCCAGACTTACCATTAGTCGCATTGAAGCGAGCTACACAATTGTTACTGGAGCTAGCTGGAGGCAAAGCGGCCAGGGGGATAATCGATGCTTACCCCGGTAAGACAGCGCCAAGCGCTATTTTGCTTTCCACAAAGGAGATAAAACGACTTTCGGGTTTGGAAGTTACCGTTGACGAAACTCTTAGAATACTGCGAGCCCTGGGTTTTGAATGTCAAGAGACAGGCTTGTTGCCTCCACAAATCTCGGTGCTTGTTCCTTATTGGCGTAGCGACATGAAATGCACTGCCGACCTTGTGGAAGAAGTAATCCGCATTATCGGCTACGATAAAATTCCTGTAACTCGGCTCAGCGCTTCTCTGCCACCACAAAAATCAACGCCAGAACGCAGTTTTAAACGAAAGTTACGTAATACCTTAGTAGGCTGGGGCTTCCAGGAAATACTAACCTATTCCTTGACCAGCATGGAAAAACTACAGAGACTTTCTCTAAAGCTCGAACCAGAAGTTGCTCCCTTGCAAATAGCTAACCCAATGACAAAAGGACAGGAATATTTACGCACTTCCCTGCGTGCTGGGCTTCTAACTACATTGGCAAATAATCAGAAACATGAGGAAACTGGCATAAGGTTATTTGAAATTGGCAAGATTTTCTTACCACAGTATTCCTCTGTCATTGCGGTAGGCCAAACCCGTGGAAGTGGCGAAGGGAAAGTGAAACAATCTACACAGGATAAAGAGGGGCTACCACAGGAGAAAGAGATGCTTTGTGCTGCACTCAGCGGCTCAAGACGGGAATTATCATGGCATGACAACAAAGAGCTTTTTGATTTCTTCGATGCCAAAGGTGTGGCAGAAAGATTATTAGAACAATTAGGGCTCACATCAACATTTGAACCTAGCGACGATGAGGGCTTATTCCCTGGTAGAA
Source organism: Dehalococcoidia bacterium (assembly GCA_030605765.1). Taxonomy (GTDB): domain Bacteria; phylum Chloroflexota; class Dehalococcoidia; order GIF9; family AB-539-J10; genus JAGMDB01. Next base: position 9,365 of record JAUWHP010000008.1, on the reverse strand, counting down.
GCGCTGATGTCATCATCGGTGGGGACAAAGTGGGAGTTGTGGGCAAGTTGCATTCCAAAGTGGCACAAGATTTCGAGCTTTCTGGCCCTGTTTGCCTTATTGAAGTGGATGTGGAGAAGCTGATGAACAAAGCAAGCGGGGCAAAGCGATATCAGCCTATCCCCCGGTTTCCCAGCATAACCAGGGACATTGCATTGGTAATAAATGAGCAAGTAACCTTCCAACAGGCGGAAGATATAATACTGAGCTTCCCGTTGGTTGAGAAAGCCACTCTCTTTGATCTCTACACCGGTGAGCAGATACCTGAAGGCAAAAAATCATTTGCCATAAGAATTATCTATCAGTCGCCTAAGCGGACTTTAACTGAGAGAGAAGTTGATAAAATCCAGCAGCAAATGCTTGCTGGGCTACATCGAGAACTGGGCGCTACTTTAAGGGGTTAGCTGCTTTTCTCAGCAGCGTTTTAACTTTCCCGGCAATATTATCTAGAGGTAAAAGTTGGATTTCTTTCTGCGTGCGCCATTTCACCTCTACACTTTGGCTTTTTAGGGTGCGTGGGCTTAATGTCAACCGCAGGGGTATCCCCAGAAGGTCAGCATCGTTAAATTTAACCCCGGCAGATTCATTCCGATCATCGTAGAGAACTTCGATGCTTTCTCCCTCCAGTTTCTGATATACATCTTCTGCTATAGAGGCAACCTCAGAGTTATCCAGGCAGAGAGAGCAAAGATAAACCTGATAAGGAGCAACAGATAGCGGCCAAATAATTCCCTTCTCATCATAACTTTGCTCTATTATTGCTGCCAAAAGGCGTCCCAACCCGATGCCATAGCAGCCCATAATTATAGGTCGAGACGTGCCATCACGATTGAGGGAAAGCGCTCCTAATTTCTCACTGAGAAAGGTGCCCAATTTAAATATGTGCCCTACTTCAATACCATGAGCAGAAGACAATTTGCTGCCGCACTTAGAGCAATTATGCCCGGAGCGAGCCAGTGCAATATCAACCATAAGGTCAACCTGAAAATCTCTAGGATAATTGATATTGCTGAAATGATATCCTGGCTTATTGGCTCCAGCGATGAAGTTCGAGCCCAAGGTTATGGAATCATCAGCAACAATCTTGATATCTTTCATGCCTATAGGTGAGGCAAAGCCAGCCACTAAGCCAGCTATGGTTACTTGGCTTTCTGTAGCTAACCTTAACTCCGAACACTTCAGCGCATTTCGTAGCTTTGTTTCATTCACTTCCAGGTCGCCTCGTATGACCACAAAGATGAATTCGCCATCAGCGGAGTAAAATACAGCTTTAAGTGTCTGGCTTGTAGGCACACCAACAAAGCTAGCCACTTGCTCTATAGTTTTTGCGTCCGGCGTGGATATTTCTTCCAGAGGCAATAGAGCCCCAGCACTTACCTCTGCTTTGGCAAATTGAGCCTTCTCTGTATTGGCAGCATAACCACAATTGGAACAACAAATAATTTCGTCTTCACCCGAGTCAGTGATAACCATAAATTCGTGGGATTCTTTACCGCCTATAGCACCGCTATCAGCTTCTACCATCAGGGCAGGCAAATCCAGGCGGGCATAAATATTTTTGTAGGCTTCAGCCATTTTTTTATAACTTCTGTCCAGCCCAGCTTCATCGACATCGAAACTGTAAAGATCTTTCATAATAAATTCGCGAACTCTCAGTAATCCACCGCGGGGCCGAGGCTCGTCACGGAACTTGGTCTGTATTTGATACAGAAGTAGAGGAAGGTCACGATAGCTCTGCACATACCGATGAACAAGCTCAGTGATAACCTCTTCATGAGTAGGCCCCAAAACTAACTCGTGTTCTCTTCTATCTTTCAGAGTAAACAGAGATTCCCCAAAGGAAACATAACGTCCTGATTGCTGCCATAGCTCAAAAGGCTGCAATACCGGCAACATCAATTCTTGCCCGCCAGCTTTATCAATTTCCTCCCTGACTATCTGTTCTATTTTCCTGAGCACTCGCCAACCCAGGGGCAAATAGGAGTAGATTCCAGCAGCTATTTGCGATACCATGCTCGCTCTGAGCAATAGCTGATGGCTTATGCCCTCAGCTTCTGCTGGTGTTTGCCGAAAAGTCTTGCCAAAAAGTTTAGAAAAACGCATTTTCTAAAACCAGATGTTCCTGAGCGCATGGGGCTACTTGAAACCAAGAGATAAAAACAACAATCTGCATAGCAATACCAATCCCCCATAGACATATGTAATGAGGTATTGCCATAGCATATCGGAAAAAGGTAGTCAACCGAGAAAGGTTTTCTTTATATTCAACGCTTATGGTTATTGGATATTCTTCCATATTCCTGTTCTCCTTCTTTGTAATTTTTCACTTTGAATATTCAGGAACATTTCCTTACTCCATACTCTATCCGAAGGCTTAGGCAATCTGCTCTATCTCTGACACCAAGGCATCTAGGAAATTTTCCTCACTTACTGTTCTCGCTACTTTCCCTTTCCTGAATATAGTACCTTTATCCTTACCGCAGGCAATACCCACGTCAGCGTCTTTAGCCTCGCCGGGGCCATTAACCATACAACCCATAACAGCTACTTTAATAGGCTTGCTTATCTTTTTTAGATATTTATCTAAAGCTTCAGCGAGGGCAACCACATCAACCTCAGCCCGGCCACAGGAAGGGCAACATACCAACGTTGGGCCTCGCTGGCGCAATCCCAGGCTCTTTAGCACTTCATAAGCAGCAGATACTTCCTCGCAAGGGTGAGCACTGAGAGAGACACGGATAGTATCGCCAATGCCTTGATATAGAAGCACACCAATGCCGATAGCGCTTCTAATGACGCCGGATTGAGGGAGTCCAGCTTCGGTGATACCCAGGTGCAAAGGGTAGGGTATTCTAGTAGCAATCATTTGGTAAGCCTTTATAGTGGTAGGCACGTCGAAAGCCTTAAGTGACACTTTAATCAACTGAAAATCCAGGCTCTCCATAAACTTCATGTGCTCCACTGCCAGGTCAACCATTCGCTCTGCTAAGGGAATATCAGATTCAAAATCTGCAGGCAAGCTGCCGGCATTTACCCCAATGCGGATAGGAATTTGCCTCTCTTTGGCAGCGGCTACCACCTTTGCAATTTGCCCCCTATCACGAATATTACCTGGATTAAGGCGAATTCCATCAGCACCAGCACGCAAGGCAGCTAAAGCTAAGCGATAGTCGAAATGAACATCAGCGATAAGGGGTAAAGACGCCCCCTTTTTTATGGTCGATATGCTTTCGGCAGCTTCTTTGTCTGGCACCGCCAGTCGTATTATTTCACAGCCATGCTCTTCCAGGTTTCTAATCTGGCTTATTGTGGCCTGTATGTCCCGAGTATCGGTTTTAGCCATCGATTGCACTGCAATCGGGGCGTCAGCACCAATTGTTACCTTGCCAATTCTCAAAGGTATGGAGATACGACGTATCATAATCCAAAGCCCTCGCCTTTGATTAAGCGCAGTATGTCATTGAGGGTTATTAGAAGCATGAGTGCAATTAAGGCGGTAGTTCCTATAGTTTGAGCTAAGCGCACTGCACGAGGAGAGAGGCGTTTCCCATGCCTAACTCCCTCAATAAGTGCAATCAGCATACCGCCACCATCCAGGGGAGGGAAAGGGAAAAGATTAAACAAAGCAATCCCCAAGCTAATGATGGCTGCCATAAATATTATATTGCTGAAACCAAAGGACTTCACTACTTCTACAGTTAGCTGGCCGGCTCCTATTGGGCCAACCAGGGCCTTGCCAGGGGCTTCTCTGATTAGTGGGATGGAAGCTACTAGCATGGCGGGCATATGGATGACATAGCTGGCTCCTAGATAGGCTGCTTTCCCTATAGAAAGCCGCTCCCGCTCGATGTGAGCTCCGTCTACCCAGTGTAATTCAACACCCATGGCCTGTTGAGCGGGATCGAATTCTTTAACCATGCCAATCAAAGCCTCTTCCTCTTCCCTGAGCAAAATTAGTTGCATTTCTTGCCCCTTTTCAACAGAAGTTGTGATATCAGACATATTTTCATTACTATATATGGCTTGTCCGTTGATACCTAATATAGTGTCTCCGGGCGCAATACCAGCATTATCCGCTGGCGAATTTTTTTCGACCTGGTTTACTATATTCCAGCATAATAGAACGCCAATTACCTGCCGCCCCAATTCAGGGTCAAATTCTGGCTTCAAGCTGGTTACATATGAGCTTTCACCCTTTTGCAAGCACAGAGTTATTTCTTCTCCTGCTCCACTTGAATTAACTATATTCTGCATATCTCCCCATTTATGAATGGGGGTCTCATTTATTTCTAGAATTACATCCCCAGCTTCAATGCCTGCTTCTTCCGCCGCTGAGCCTTGCACTACGGAATGCACCATAACTCCATTGCCAGCCACCACACTTATTGGTAACATGAAGAAGATGCTAAGCAGGATAAAAGCCAGAAAGATATTGACTAAGGGGCCTGCGGCATAGATTGATAACCTGCTCCATGGGCTTTTGCTGGCTAGGCTTCGGGGTAGTGTGGGATCATTTTCGCCCACACTCTTGACGAAGGCTCCTATGGGTATAGCGTTAACTGAATATACCGTCTCACCACGTTTAATGCCAAAAAGCCGTGGAGGGAAACCGAAACCAAACTCCTCTATCTTCACGTCAGCACGCTTGGCAGTGACGAAATGCCCTAACTCATGAAGTAAGATCACAACGAACAAGGCTATGATGAAAAGAATAATAGCTATGGCAATGTCCACTTTTTACCTCGACCTCCGTTTCCTGACACGCTCCCTTGCCCAGGCGTCAACAGCTAAAATTTCCTCTAGGCACGGCTGAGCAATATTCTGGTGCTGTTCCAGAATCTCCTGTACTATTGTGGCTATATCAGTAAAACTGATACGCTGGTTAAGAAAAAGCTCTAGAGCCACTTCATTGGCAGCACAAAGCACTGCTGGATAAGTTCCTCCTTGTCTACCAGCGCTCAGTGCTAGTTTAAGGCAAGGGAATTTATTCAGCTTCACTGGTTCAAATTTTAGACATTGAATTTTGCTCACATCCAGATGTGGTAGTCCTGCGCCGGATAGTCTTTCAGGGTAACAGAGTGCGTACTGGATAGGCAATCTCATATCAGGAAAGCTGAGCTGTGCTTTCAGTGAGCCATCTACAAATTCCACTATAGAATGAACAATGCTTTGCGGGTGAATTAAGATTTCGATTCTCTCCAAAGGAACAGCGAAAAGCCAATGTGCTTCGATGACTTCTAATCCTTTATTCATAAGCGTTGCCGAATCAACAGTGATTTTCTTCCCCATCTTCCAGGTGGGGTGGCGAAGTGCTTGTTCCACTGTTACTTTACTTAATTGCGCTGGGGAATAGCGGTAAAATGGGCCGCCAGAGGCAGTTAGAAAGACTCTTTGTGGTTTGCTTTCTTCCCCACGCAGACATTGCCAAATAGCACTGTGCTCGCTATCAACAGGCCGAATTTGAGCTTTGTGGAGTCTGGCTGTATCGGTAATGATTTCACCTGCCATCACTAATACCTCCTTGTTGGCCAAAGCTACCGTTTTGCCTGCTTTGAGGGCTGCTAATGTAGGGCTTAATCCTACTTTGCCCGAGGTGGCTACAATGACCAGGTCAACTTCGGGATGGCTGGCTATTTCCTCCATAGATAAGAAATTTCCCTTGTAAGCAAAGTCAGGCTTAATAGAGGAGTAGAACATAGCAGGCTGAAATTCGTTAATTTGCCGTTCCAGAATTCTGAGGTTCCCTCCGCCCGCTAACCCTATCGCGCGAAACCTTGTATTGAGAGCACGAATGACATCTAGAGCTTGCTGGCCTACGGAACCTGTCGAACCCAAGACAGCTATATTCTTTATGCTACCATCCATATCACATAATAATATACCATTACCCCGACAAAGATAAGGCTGTCGAAGCGGTCGAGAATTCCACCGTGCCCTGGTAGCAAGTTGCCTGATTCTTTTACCCCCATGTTACGCTTGTACAACGATTCAACCAGGTCACCAAGTTGAGCAAAGAGACTAATAAAGCAGCCAAGGAGTATGACTTGCCAGTATCCCAGGGGTAAGGGGGAAAAGAACTTAAGAATCAGAAATACTATGATAGCGCCTGCATTGGCGCTTAAAAAGCCGCCTAGCACCCCTTCCCACGTTTTGTTTGGGCTTATAGCAGAGGCTAGTTTATGTTTACCCCATGCTCTCCCCACGAAAAAAGCACCTGTGTCATTGGCAAATGTGCTGAATATAGCCAGGTAAACCCAGCCTTTACCATTATCCAAAAGGCGTAGGCCAACCCAGTAACTAAGCATCCACCCCACATAAATCGCACCAGCCACTATCCATGCCCAGTTATGAAATGCTTTTTCTCGTGGCGAGCAGCATAGTAGCCAGATTAGGGAAATTGCCACAGCGGCTGTCATAATTACGGGCAAAATATCTGTATAGTGAGGGCTTAAAGCAAGTGCTACAGACCATAGCAATCCAAGGTAAACCAGAGAAAGCCTTGGGTTGAGAGCGGCATGATAAAATTCGAAGGTGCCTGCCAACACCACAAAAGCTACAAACAGGCTAAACCCAGGGTCGCCAAACCAAACAGCGAAAATAATAACAGGAATACCTATAGCAGCGGTGACAACTCTCTGCTTAGACATAGCTATAGTTTATCACTTTTAAGCTGCGGTAGGTGCGGTAGGTTGGTGTTTCTTGAGATACTATACTTGCTATAGGCGAGCCGTCATTCAAGCCTTCCACAAGTTTTGAGGTTATATCTCTCTTATTTCCTTCTCTTTATTCTGGCCTATGTCGTTTGCTTTGTCTACAAAGACGTTGCTGATGTCGTCAACCTGCTTGATAGCATTTTTAAGTTCATCTTGTGATACTTCCTTGCTTTTCTCCATCTCCCTTAATTTTGCGATGCCATCCCGTCTTATGTTGCGTAACACTACGCGTCGCTCTTCCACTTTTTTTGATACTGATTTTGCTAGCTTTATGCGACGTTCCTCATTAAGAGGGGGGATAACCACTCTAATTATATTGCCATCATTTAGAGGATTAAGGCCAATATCAGCTTTAAGGATAGATTTCTCGATGTTGTGTAGTGAAGTGCGATCCCATGGTTGAATCACAATTAGATTAGCTTCAGGTGTGGATAAACTGGCAATCTGCTGGATTGGAACAGGCGCTCCATGATAATCGACCGTAATATTCTCCACCAGAGCTGGATTAGCTCGTCCAGTACGGATAGTAGCTAATTCTCGGGCTAAGCCGTCAACGGCTTTTTGCATTCTTGCATTCAGTTCGATAAGTACTTCATTCAGCATGATCAGTTATTAGCAAAAACAGAAATGCAGTTAGTTGCAGCCAAGCTCGAATCTGACAAACCTACGCACCTTTATATTCTCGCCTACCTTAGCTATTGTTTCAGCCACAATTTCCTCTACAGTTCTATCAGGGTCTTTGATAGAAGGCTGAAGGAGAAGGCAAACTGCCTGCGGGTCTAATTCCTCGTCTGTGGGGATTTCTGCAACGGTAATAAATTTGGGGGACGTAGCAGCCACTTGCATGGCTAAGTTATGAGCGAGCTGTTTAAACTCATCGGTGTGAGCTACAAAATCAGTTTCACAATTTACCTCTATTAACGCTCCTATCTGTGCGGTATGATGAATATAAGTTTCGATTGTCCCTTTGCTGGTAACGCGCCCCGCTTTCTTTTCAGCAATTGCTGACCCACGGCGTCTCAAATGCTCAATCGCCTTTTCTATATCCCCACTTGCCTCTAGTAGAGCGTCTTTACACTCAAGTATGCCCGCACTGGTTCTATCTCTTACTTCCCTGATGGCTTCGGTTGGCACTTCCATTCGAACAACCCCAATCTAATTCTCATCCGGATTAAATGTGTAAGAGCCCATAATTTCGATGGGTTCTTCTGATTCCACGGATGTTGGTTCAGTTGCTTCTGCTTCCTCAGAAACCTGTATTTCTCTGCTCTCAATTATGGCGTCAGCTAGTTTGCTGGAAATTAACCTGATTGTCTTAATAGCATCATCGTTGGCCGGAATAGGATAATCGATACCATCGGGATTACAATTAGTATCTATGATGGCTATTACAGCGACATCTAGTTTTTTGGCCTCAGCAAAGGCAATCTTGTCCTTGATAGGGTCAGCAATAAAGAGAGCTCCAGGGGGGGCAGTCATTTCCTTAAACCCTCCCATTTGCCCATTTAAGTGCAGAATTTCCTTTTCTAATTTCACCTTTTCCTTCTTGGACAAGTGGTCAAATTCACCCTTGTCTTTTTTATCTTCTAAGCGAACGAGATAATCAATTCGAGCCTGTATAGTAGCAAAATTAGTTAGCATTCCTCCCAACCATCTCTGGTTGACATAATATACACCGCATCTCTTAGCTTCTTCCTCTATTACTTGCTGGGCTTGTTTTTTTGTGCCTACAAAGCAAATGGTTTGCCCACTGGCCAACAGATCCTTGGCGAAGGCGCATGCTTTATCTAACATCTCAACTGTTTTTTCCAGGTCAATGATGTGTATCCCATTGCGCTGCGTAAAGATATATTTCTTCATTTTAGGGTGCCAATAGCTAGTTGGGTGACCAAAATGAGCGCCGGCTTCCAGGAGTTCTTTTATTGATGGGCTTTCCATTATCTTTCCAACTTTACACGGTGATCAACGAAGCTTGTGTAATCTAGCACAATTGGCATAGGAGTGCAACTATCTGCTGGCACCACGCTTAATTTCCATAGTTTGTGCATGATGCCAAAGCCATGTGATAGATTGTAACAAATAGTTCAACTGTGTAAGATTCGGTTTGTCGGTAGCAGTGTATAATTGTTAACAGAGATGGCTAAAAACAAAAAGGTGGTTGTTACTGGTGGCGCTGGTTTCATCGGCTCCCACCTGGCTGGTGAGTTAGTAAGACGAGGCTATCATGTAACTATCCTTGACGACCTTTCTACAGGAAACAGAGAAAACATCGCTGCCAAGGTATTTTACAAACCACAGTGTTGTCGTTCTCTTTCACATCATGCCCCAGACAATTATCAAAGTTCCTCATATCCGGCATAGGCTCTCACTCCATAAGTGACGCATCTCTGTATTCCGACAGATGCGTTTTAGTCGCAGTGTTTATCTCAAGAGCTTCCTCTCTTTCGCCAGATTAATAGCAGTAGTGATAGCCAAAGTGCCGAATGGCTTCTTCATCACGTTAAAGGGGCCTTGCTCAAGAGCTCTCGCCATTATCTCGCTATCAGGATAGCCGGTAATGATGGTTACCGGTATCTGAGGTTTAATCTTCTTTATGCGAGCAAAAAGCTCTGC
>JAUWHP010000002.1 GCA_030605765.1 Dehalococcoidia bacterium | reverse complement strand
CCAATGAAGTTATTCAAGCATTAGTGTTATTTCATATACATTCGTGTGATATGCAGCAGGAATATATTTCTAGCGAAAACACTTCGTATAGAAATGAGTAGGCGAAATTACGAGTATGAGCCTTTGATAGTTTAGTTTAAGATGATAAGATGGTATGCAATTTGAAGTTGCAGCTAATTGCCATAGATGGCCCGGTAGCGGTAGGCAAGAGTAGCGTTGGCCGACTGCTGGCTAAAAGATTGGGCTTCTCCTTTTTTGATACCGGCCTGATGTATCGCGCCTTCACCTGGAAGGTGCTCAGGCTGGGCGTTTCCCCTGAGGATGAAAAAGAACTTTCTCAGCTAGCAAACATAACTAGATTTGACTTTGTTCCAAGTCAAGAAGGATTTCTTTCAGTGGTCCTTGATGGTGAAGATGTTTCCTCTGAATTACTTTGCCCCGAGATAGAAAAAAAGGTCTCTGTGGTATCGAAGGTAGCTGGTGTGCGTCGGGTGATGGTGTCAGAGCAGCGTAGGTTTGCTCAGCGAGGGCAAGTGGCAATGGCAGGCAGGGATATTGGAACAGTGGTTTTACCTTGGGCTGAACTGAAGGTCTTCTTGATTGCTTCCGTCAAAGAGAGAGCGAACCGCCGCTATAAAGAATTAATGGAGCGAGGGGAGAAGATAGACTACAATATCATTCTCGCTGACTTGAAGGAGCGAGATGAAAATGATAGCCATAGGGCTGTTTCACCGCTTAAACCTGCCGACGATGCCATAATTATTAATACTGGGGGACTTAGCTTAAAGCAGGTGGTTGAGAGAATATACAATTTGTCTGTTGAGCTTGATAGTTAGGTTTTTTTGTCTACAGCTCACAATGATATTAGAGGGATACTAATAAGGATATTAAACCGGATGACTCTAGCTCAGAGGATTGTCTTAGCCATACTGAAACTCTCGTGCAGGGTTTTGCTTTCCTGGAAGACTAAAGGAAGGAAGAATGTGCCCTTAAATAGCTCGTTCGTTGTGGTAGCCAATCATGTTCACCTAATTGATCCCATTTTGCTACAACTTAGCTTTCCCAGATGGATTAATTTTATGGCTAAACGGGAGCTTTTTCGTTATCCGCTTGTGGGATTTGCCACCCGCTGGGCACAGGCCTTCTCAATACATCGTCAGGGAGCGATTAGGGATAAGCGAGAGGCAATTAAACAAGCCAAAGACATACTAAATAAAGGGCTAGTTCTAGGTATGTTTCCTGAGGGCAAGAGGAACCGTAATGGTAAGCTTTTACCTGGCAAACCAGGCTCTGCTGTAATTGCTTCGCAAGCGGGAGTTTCCTTGCTTCCTGTGGCCATTATCGGCACAGAGAAACTGAAAGGTGTAAGCTGGCTGTGGAAACGCCCCCGAATAGTTGTCAATGTTGGCCCGCCTTTTAAGCCTCCTTCAATTGAGGGTAGATTAACCAGACGGCAAACTAAATTGCTGACTGACCTGATAATGAGTAAAATCGCTGCTCTTCTGCCACCGGAGAATCGAGGGGTCTATGGAGATTGAGAGGGCTGGAGAACTTGGCTTGTGCTTTGGTGTGAAGAGGGCGGTCAGGCTGTTGAAAGAGGCAACAAATGAGTACGGCAAGATAGAAACCCTGGGGCCTGTGGTACACAATCGGCAGTTGGTGCAAGAGTTAGCTAAAGTAGGCATAAGGCCAGTGGGTGAATTGGGGCAAGTCCAGGGCAAAATACTGGCTATAACTGCTCACGGGGCAAGCCCTGTGTTGCTATCCGAGATTGAGACTCGCTGTATTCACATTATTGATACTACTTGCCCCATCGTTCGCAAAGCACAAAACGCTGTTAAGAAATTAGCTGAGGGTGGCTTTGATGTTATCATCTTTGGTGAGGCAGAACACCCTGAGGTTAAGGGATTGCTGGGTTGGGCAAACGGTAAAGGTGTAGCTGCTCTTGATGCAAAACGGATCGTTACATGCTCTTCATCATTGCGGCTTGAGCGAAACAAGCTCCTTCGCCTGGGCATTATCTCCCAAACAACTCGAAGCCAATCTGCTTTTGTCGAATTTATTGCACAACTCATCGCTACCCCTCATCTCAAAGTTGCGGAGCTACGCATTATCGATACTTTGTGCCAGATAACGCAAGGACGCCAAGAAGCTGCTACAGAGCTAGCCAGAAAAAGTCAGCTTATGCTGGTAGTAGGAGGACACGATAGTGCCAATACCAGGCATCTTGTTGAAGCAAGTTCACACATAGTGGAGACCCACCTGGTGGAAGGAGCAAGTGAGGTGGATAGTTCCTGGCTTATAGGTAGACATTACGTGGGCATCACTGCTGGAACATCCACTCCAAGCGAGGCGGTAGAGGAAGTCATAGCCAAACTAAAGTCCTCGGTGTAACTTCTACTACTCTGGGCTAATTTTCAGTCTTGGCTGTGAAGCACAAAGGGCCAGAGCAATCTCAAGATTACAGACAGTGAGTCAAATTTAGCCAAGTTGACCACTCAGCTTCCTGCCCCCGATAAGGTGGAAATGAAGATGGGGTATTATTTGTCCTCCTTCACGCCCACAATTTACTGTCAGGCGATAGCCACTTTCTGCTACCCCTTCCTTCCAGGCTAATTTTGTGGCCAGAATTATCAAGCGCCCTATAAGTTCTTGTTGTTGCTCAGTAAGTTCGGTCAAAGATTCGATATGGGTTTTGGGTATGAGAATCAAATGCTTGGGTGCTTGAGGGTTGATATCCCTGAAAGCCAGGAATTCCTTATCTTGATACACAATGTCACTGGGTACCTCACCAGCAACAATACGGCAAAAAAGACACCCTTCAGCCATATTTACTCCTGATTGAATTTTAACCTACTATCTCTACTGACACAATATTTGGCTCCTCTAGTCTTTGCGATTAAGCTTCAACCCGATAAGCCTATCATCAGCCCAAAGTTTTGCCGTTATTTCACCCAACCTGTTCGCACTCATATTTCCCTGTCAGGAACTCGTAAGTAGTGCTATTCTGTATCTTTATCTTCTCGCCCACTACTACTATCGTAGAGTGCCCTACGATGACATCTCTGTACATATCATCAAACCATTCCCAGCCCCTAGGCCAATGGCTTTCCTCTGAGGGCCCTGATTTCCCATCAATAACGCCGTCACCATTCCCATCAATAAAGTGTATAGAATTCACCAATTCCCTATCCTGGTAGTACTCGATTCTGGTGACGAGGCCACTTACATTTATCGGCTCAGCAGTAACCTTGATGGTTTGAGTATAGGTACTCCCAGCACATCCAGAGGATAAGATTAGCGTTGTAGCCGACGCCAAAACTACTATTAGTAATGCATGTAGTTTCCCTTTCCATATTCTATCCTTCATCATGCCAAAATTTCTGTTCATTTGAAAATTCTCCTGAAATTCTCTGCGCCCCTGGATTACGCTATGTCTAGATTTCTTATCATTCTAACATGCGGTGTCAGCTTCTTGAAAGAAAATATTATGAGATGTGTATAAGCTATGGATTAGGTGCCTAATGCCATGGATTGTCCTGTTTATCTCGCTGGTGGTGTACCCGGTAGCTTTCCATCAACGAGTGGAACGACACAGATCAAGCGAAGGAGGTCGTCACCTGTGTTGGCAAAACAATGATACTCATTAGGAGTAACCAATATGGCATCTCCGACGCTCAACTCTCTTTCACCCTCTGTGCTTCTAACTATGCCCCTCCCGGAGAGCACAAAAACTTCATGTTCCCAATTATGGGAATGATAAGGGGTGGAACTTTGCGGTTGTATTTCGAAAACGCGCATGGCGAAATTTGGCGCTCCTTCATCAGGACCGGCAACGACGCGCATAACCACTCCTGACACCTCTTCCTTACCTCTGACTTGGCGATAGTTCTGAATTTCCATCTGCGTATTTGTGGAGGACGTCTATCTTAATAGACCAATTCCCCGCTAATTATCAATTGTAATAGCTAGTTCTGTCAAGGTGTCCAGGAGAGAGAGCAAGCTCCTGAAATCCGAGCCGAGGCACTAGATTTTCTATGACCACCATTATATATGTGTACTTGTTATACTATGATAATAATATGAGTATACGGGAAACCAGAGATTTTGTCTTTTATTTTCATCCTATTAATGTTGGCGATATGACTGGTCTTACCATAGCCCCGTTTTTCAGAACCGTAAATGAATTGAGATGAAAAAGCAAGTAGCTAAGCTGACTTCTAATATCATCAACCCCTTCTTAACAGGGGCAGTCTTAATTTTACTAATCTCGCTCAGTGCGGCCGGCAGTGCGCTCGAGGCTATTAAATGGTCGCTGATTCTAATTGCCCTCAATATACTGCCTATCTTCTTATTTGTTGTCTGGCTGGTTCGACATAACAGGCTGGATGGTATTTTCGCCAATGTTCGCAAGCAACGAGTCAGGATTTATGGGATGGAGATTATTTTAGTCGGTGTGAGCTGTATCATTCTTCTTTGCCTTGAGGCACCGCTGATACTACTGGCTTCTTGTGTTGTTAGCTTTTCAATAAGTGTGATATTTATGTGTATTAACCTCCGATGGAAAATAAGCATACATACTGCCTTTATTGCTGCTGCAGTGACAATATTGTTCATTCTGTATGGCCCCAGGGCTATGGCATTTATAGTGCTGGTTCCCCTGGTAGGCTGGGGAAGGGTAGAATTAGAATATCACTCACTGGCTCAGGTAGCCGCCGGGGCTATTTTGCACCATCAATTCTAGTGGTAGAATTTTACTTTTTTGGCTTGATTTAAGTATTGAAGGCTGCTGTCTAAGCAACCTGTCCCACTTTTGTCGCAGAAATTGGCTGATTGCGCTGCTTTCTAGTCATCCTTAAGCACTGAGCGGTAAATTCAATTTGGCTCTGGCTCAATCGCTCCATTTCCAAATTACAAATCGCACCTCAAATATCTTTTCCTTGGGGCAAGATTTTTAGCTTCCATAATTCCGTTTGCTTCAAATTACTGTATACTTTGACTATAATTTGAAGAATATCAGTGTAAGGTATGTCACGCTATTTTATTTGGACCATTGGCTGCCAGATGAATAAGGCAGAATCGCAGCGGATAGCCAGCTACTTGAATTCCGTTGGCTATCAAATTGCTGTTGCCCTTCAGGAAGCTGAGTTGGTAGTGCTTAATACTTGCGTCGTGAGACAAAGCGCTGAGGACAAGGTTTTGGGCACCCTGGGTTTATTGAAAGGGTTAAAGAAGGAGCGCCCAAATCTTTCTATATTGGTTACTGGCTGTTTTGTTGATTCCAATATTGAAGGATTGGAGAGGCGATTTCCACAGGTTGATTTTTTCTTTAAGCCAGGCGCTTACTCAGAGTTAGCTAGCTGGGTTCAGAAGCGGAGCATCTCTACCACCGAGCAAGAATTGCTTCGTTCGCCCTCCATGGAGTTCACCCCAAGCAAAGGGCTCACTGCTTCAGCTCGCCGCAATGACACAGGGAAACCCCTTCTCTCCTCACCCTGCGCCTTTGTTCCCATTATCCAGGGCTGTAATAATTTCTGCTCCTATTGTATTGTTCCATACAGAAGAGGCAGAGAGGTGAGTCGCCCTTTGGAAGAAATAGTTTGCGAAGTTAAAGCGTTAGTAAAGCAAGGGATAAAGGAGGTAACTTTGCTGGGGCAGAATGTTGATTCCTATGGGCATGAGTTGCCCAGTAATCCTGATTTGGCTGATTTGCTAACTGAACTAAACGGTATTGACGACATCGCCAGGATTCGCTTTTTGACCAACCACCCTAAAGATTTGAACCAGAAGCTCATGGGAGCTATGGCGTCTCTGGACAAGGTTTGTGAGCACATGGAGTTACCTGTTCAGTCAGGAGATGATGACATATTGAGGGCCATGAAACGCGGATATTCCGTAGAACAATATTGCGAACTTGTTCATGCTGTGCGGCAGCGTATTTCTCAACTATCGTTGAGCACAGATATCATCGTTGGCTTTCCTGAGGAAACTGAGGAGCAATTTGAACATAGCCTTTCTCTACTGGAAAAGATAAAGTTTGATGTAGTTCATGTAGCTGCTTATTCTCCTCGCCCTGGCACCGTTGCCTGGCGAAAATATAAAGATAGTGTTAGCCCGGAGATCAAAAAGGAGAGGCTTAGTAGAGTTGAACAACTTCAAGCCAATATAGCTACTGAGATAAACTCCACCTGTCAAGGCAGGATAATGGAGGTGTTGGTAGAGGGTAAGAAGAGGGGAAAGTGGTATGGACGCACCAGAAGTGATAAACTACTCTTTTTTGAGGAAAGCAATGAGTGCTCAGGGCAATTAGTGAAAATCAAGATTGAGAAATCCAGCCCTTGGGCACTGCAAGGCAAGGTTGAGTATAGTAGTTAATTAAAAAGGAGGGATATGATGGAACAACTCGGAAGCATGACCCCAATGATTCTGTTTTTGGTACTAATCTTCGCCATGATGTATTTTCTTATGATTAGACCGCAACGGAAAAGGCAAAAGGAACATGAAGAGATGGAGAGAGAGCTTAGGAAGGGAGACAAGGTAATTACCGCTGGTGGAATCCATGGACGAGTTGAAAGCGTCGACGAAGACACTGTAACTCTGAAGATAGAATCGGGGGCAACAATGAAGGTAGTTAAAAAGAGCGTAGCTGGCAAAGAAGGTAAGCAGGTAAGATAGCAAGATAACATACTCAACCTTTGTGAATAAGTCGCTTAAGTGGATAACCTCAAACAAGCTAGAAAGAGGATAACTAAGCTAAAAAAGGAGCTTAAGGCTATCATCGTAGCCCATAACTATCAGCGCCCTGAAGTACAGGACATTGCTGATTTTACCGGTGATTCTCTGGAACTAGCGCGAAGGTGTATTGGGGTTGAAGCGGAGACGATTGTCTTCTGTGGTGTTCGTTTTATGGCTGAGACAGCAGCTATTCTAAATCCAGCTTCTACGGTGCTCTTGTCTCATCCCGATGCTGGCTGCCCTTTAGCAGACATGATCGATATCAATAGCCTGAGGCAGTGGAAGCAAAGATATCCCGAAGCTGCTGTAGTTGCTTATGTCAATACTACAGCAGCAATCAAGGCGGAAAGCGATATCTGTTGCACCTCTGCCAACGGGGTTGAAGTGGTGAAGGCAGTGCCTAATGAGGAAATCCTTTTCATTCCTGACCAAAACCTGGGGCACTACGTTTCCACTAAGGCCAGCAAGAGAATAATTCTTTATCCTGGTTTCTGTTACATTCACGATAGGATTACTGTTGAGGAGGTAATGCTAGCTAAACAACGTTATCCTCAGGCCAGGGTATTGGTTCACCCCGAATGTCGTCCTGAAGTCATAAACCTGGCTGATGCTGCTTTAAGTACTTCACAAATGCTTCGCTATGCCAGAGAGAGCAATCACAAACTTTTCCTCGTCGGCACGGAGGAAGGGATGTTATATCCCTTGAGAAAGCAAAACCCAGAAAAGGAATTTCACATTATAACCAGTAATTCTATCTGCACTGATATGAAGAAGACTACACTGGAAACGATTACGGAAGCTATGAAGACAAAGAACAATGTGGTCACTGTGCCCGAAGAGATAAGAGCGAAGGCCAGGCAAGCTATTGATAGAATGCTCGCCATAGCCTGAAGGGGAAATGAGTGAACCACTATGATTATATAATAGTGGGCAGTGGTATTGCCGGGCTTTATATTTCTTTGCTTGCTATAGAACACGGCAGCGTTCTTATCCTGACAAAGGGCAGCATCGAAGATTGCAATACCAGATATGCTCAAGGAGGCGTTGCTGTTGCTATAGGCAAGGATGACTCTCCTGAGCTTCACTTCAAAGATACCATGGCTGCTGGGGATGGCTTGAGTGATGCTGAAGCTGTACATATCCTGACAAGCGAGGCTACTGATTGCATTGCTGACTTAATCAAATTCAAGGTTCCTTTTGATACCTTGAATGGTGAAATTGCCCTGACCAGGGAAGCAGCTCACAGCGTGCCGCGTGTTATCCATGCTGGTGGAGATGCCACTGGTGAGCACATCGAGGTTACCTTAAGCCAGCAAGTGCGCTCCGTTCCAATTAAGGTCCTGGAATACTGCTTGGCTAGTGAGATTTTAGTAGATAAAGGGAAGGTGAAAGGCGTGAGGGCTCTTGATTGCCGAGCTGGTTCCGTAGATGAATATACCTGCCGATTTCTTGTCCTGGCGACTGGCGGTATCGGGCGGCTGTTCAAGTATACCACCAATTCCGATGTAGTTACTGGCGATGGTGTAGCTTTAGCTTTTGAGGCAGGCGCAGAGATTAGCGATATGGAATTTTTCCAGTTTCACCCCACCGTTCTTCGTTTGCCAGGAGTGGCTCCCTTTCTTATCTCCGAAGCGGTAAGGGGGGAAGGTGGCATACTTAGAAACGTGGAAGGCCGCCGCTTTATGCCGGATTACACTCCTGAGGCTGAACTGGCACCAAGAGATGTAGTAGCTCGAAGCATTGTCTATGAAATGCGGAAGACAAACAGCGATAGGGTATTTCTGGACGTCAATCACTTGCCACCGCAGTTGATTACCACCCGCTTTCCGCACATCTATCGTTTTTGTCTGGATCATAGCTTGGATATTACTAAAGGGGTCATTCCTGTGGATCCAGCGGCTCATTATCTTATGGGAGGGGTAAAAGTGAATGCCTGGGGGGAGACAAATATCTCGGGACTATTTGCTGCTGGCGAGACTGCTTGTACGGGAGTGCATGGAGCTAATAGGCTGGCATCAAATTCCTTGCTTGAAGCAGTCGTTTTTAGTAAGCGGGTGATGCAAAGAGCTATTTCTTCTTGTGATTCCGAGGGAGAGGAGCAACGGAAAAATCTCAAACGAGATTCCTCGCTTACGCACGGGGTAAACCCTGCCATCTCTTGTTTCCTTCCCCGCCGTGAAATATTGCCCGGCATACCATCATTTAACCTACCCAATTTGCAGTCTCTTATGTGGAACAAAGTGGGTATCATTCGTTCAGGCAAGGACCTCAATGAGGCCGCAAATATGTTGGCTACCTGGCAATACTCCTTGCCTCAGTCCACTGACCGCCCTTCTTATGAACTGACCAATTTGGTTTTATGTGCCAGGCTTATGACTGAGGCGGCGCTGCTTCGTGAGGAAAGTCGTGGGGCTCATTTCCGGACCGATTTTCCTCAACTCTCGCCACAATGGGAGCGCCACATTATTTTCAAAAAAAACCATGCAGCTAATTGAAGCCCAGATCGAAGAGATTATTGACCGCGCTTTAGCTGAAGACCTCGGTTGGGGCGATATTACCACTGAAGCTTTAATATCAAGCGATCAGCAAGGCATCGCTTCTATTGTGGCGAAGGAACAGGGCATTTTAGCTGGAATCGATGTGGCTAAGACGGTATTTCGTAGGGTGGACCCAGAATTAAAGATGGCCGTTTTGCTTGAGGATGGGGCTAAAGTTGACTCAGGCAGCATAATTACCAAAGTAGAAGGCAAGGTAGCCAGTATTCTCAAGGCAGAGAGAGTGGCTCTGAATTTCCTGCAGAGATTCAGTGGCATCGCCTCAGAGACAAATCGCTATGTGGAAGCAGTGAAAGGATTGCCGGTGCAAATCACTGATACCAGAAAGACCACTCCAGGCTTAAGGTTATTGGAAAAATATGCTGTTAGGGTTGGTGGTGGTGAAAATCATCGCATGAATTTGGGCGACGGCATACTTATTAAGGATAATCATCTGGCAGCACTTCGTAGCCTTGGATTAAACCTCAAGGAGGTTATAGCCAGGGCTCGGCAAAATGCTTCACAACGGCTAAAAGTTGAAGTGGAAGTCAGCACTGTGCGAGAAGCCACGGAGGCTGCTGAGGCCGGGGCAGATATCGTTATGCTCGATAACATGAGCCTTAAAAATATGCGCCGAGCCACCAGCATCATCCATGGTCGTGCCTTGATTGAAGCCTCCGGAGGTGTAACCCTGGATAAAGTTCGAGCCATTGCTGAAACTGGAGTTGATTTCATTTCAGTTGGTGCTCTTACTCATTCAGCCAGAGCCCTAGATATCAGCTTGAAGCTTGAGTAGCTTTTCCTCTGGTGCAAGGCCATGAGCTCTGAGCAAGGTGACGTCATTGAGAATGTTTGTGGTGCTCCCGTCGGCTACTATTATCCCGCCATCTAGTATTATAGTCCGCTGACACAAAGCCCTTATCAATTCTAGGTCGTGGGCGGCAATGATTTTGTTCATAGGTAGTCTCTTTACCACCTCGATTAAAGACCACTTGCTTCTTGGGTCGAGGTTACTACTGGGTTCGTCCAGGACCAAAAGCTCTGGATTTAGAGAAAGGACAGTAGCAATGGCAATCCTTTTCTTTTCACCAACGCTGAGGTGATGAGGGGAACGTTGCTCATAACCATCCATCCCTACCAATTTCAGAGCTTGAGCCACGCGCTGCTTAACTTGTAATTCAGAATAGCCCATGTTTATAGGACCAAAGGCAACATCATCAAAAACAGTTGGTGAAAAGAGTTGATCATCAGGGTCCTGAAATACCAGGCCAACTTTTCTTCTTGTCTCCTTCAGATTTTCCTCCTCTACAGGCAGGCCAAAAACCTTTATTGTATTGTTACCGCGAAGGATGCCATTGAGATGGAGTAAAAGCGTTGATTTACCAGCACCATTGGGGCCGATTACCGCCAGGTTCTCAGCGGAGTAAACAACCAAGTTAATATCTTTGAGCCCCTGGTGCCCATCAGGATAAAAGAAAGAAAGATTTTCGATATCTACAATCTTGTCCATAACCTTTCAAAGCTACCAGAAAATGATGGCTGAAGAAATGATAACAAGGCCAAAAGCAACACCGAAAGAAGCATCAATTCTTTTAAAACCTAATTGGCGCAGGCTGCGGATTTCGTCACCAAAACCCCGGCATAGCATAGCGGCATAAATACTCTCGCCCCGTTCATAACTCCGAATAAACAGAGTGCCAATCATATTGCCGAGAGTCTTTAACTGACGAAGCCGGCCGCCTCCAAAGCTGCGGCTATCACGAGCTTGTCGCATTCGCATCGCCTCATCTACCAAAACGAAGATATAGCGATACATAAAAGAAAGAATCAATATTATCACTTTGGGTATGCCTAACTGTTTCAGGCCTTTTAGCAAATCAACAAGCTTTGTTGTCGCTGAAAGCAAGATCAAGCTAAAAATACAGAGCCAAGCTTTAACGGCCACATTTGCCAGAATGAGCAGGCCAGCATAAGTCACTGAGACCTGCCACAGCCAGATATTGTAGCTGCCAGCTATTTCACCTGGCTTAAGAAACGGGATGAAGACAGCAACCAGCAAAACGAAGGGGAAAATTACTAAAGATCTCTTTAAGACATAGAAAGGTGGTAACTTGGCAATAATGAGCAAAGAAGTCACGAGGCAGAGGTGAAGAGCAAAGGCGCGCCAATTACTCGTTGGTGTTAATACCACAGAAATAATGAAAACTAAGCTAGCGATGAACTTGGTTCGGGGGTCAAGTCTGTGGATTAGACTATCTAAGTCACTATACTTGTCAATGAAACTATGCTTCACCTTTTGCCTTTAATAATCGAGCTAAGCTGTAACCAATGGCAAACACTAGAAGCGTGCCAATTAAGCCAGCCAGAATTGTTGCTACAGCTTCGTTTTTTATTCCGGGCACCATGTAGTCAGGGATGGCCTCAAAAAAAGCTTCACGAGCTGTTTCCATAAATCCCTTGTCCTCAGCTATCCTCTCTAGCCCATCAGGTGAGGAGGAAGCTAAAGGAGATAATACGGCCAAAAACAAGGCAAAAATCAAAGCACCATGCCACCATTTAAATCTCATGTAATCCTCCTTTAAGCCTTTTGTAATTCCAGCAGGTCAGCTCTGGTAGCCATGATTAGATTAAGTACTGCAGCAGTTATTAGCCCTTCACCAATACCGATAAGAGCATGGATACCTGCCATCACCGGTAAAGCTATTTTTAGTGGCACCGTGCCTGAAATAGCTAATTCAAAGGCACAGGCAACAGATGCTATCACTACAGAAAACCAAGCAGCTAAACCTCCGCCAATCAGTTTTCTTTTTCTCCCTTCACCAAAAAGTGCGCTACCCCGGTAAATATAATAAGCGACGAAGCTGGCAATAATTCCCATATTAAGGATATTGACTCCCAGGGCAAAGAGCCCTCCATCCTGAAATATCAGACACTGAACCACCAGCACGCAGGTCATTATCAGTATCCCTCTCCAGGGGCCTAAGAGAATAGCGGCCAAAGCAGCCCCGACAAAATGCCCCGATGTGCCTCCGGCTATTGGGAAATTAAGCATTTGCGCGGCAAAGATGAAAGCAGCTAATACTCCCATCAGCGGGATTTGCTTCTCCCCCATCTTTTTCTTTGTTGCCTTGACAGCGTAGGCCACAGAACCACCAGCTACGACACAGCCAACTGCGGCCACTGGCGCGCTAATAAAACCGTCAGGTATATGCATCTAAAAGGTCTCCTCTAGATCAAATTTTCATCAATCAATTGCATTACCGATTTGGATTAAGAAAAGGCATCTTAAGGTTTCCTAAGCAACTTCTTCCTCCCGGTCTTTCTCAATATTTCCTGTACCCGCAATTAATTGCAATAATGGAGCAAAAAAATTAGTCTTTCTCCAGTTGCACCTTAGACTTCACAAAATCCACCTGACGCACCTTACCCTCGAAAACTCTCCTTTCCCCAAAGAGGGTCACTATCTCCACCCGCTCGCCATCGATTATCATATAAGCGATGTCCTCTAAAATTGGTTCATCTCCTTTTGTAGCCTCATAGGCTTTAGCCAGACACATTTCACTCCCTCCCCATGCTCTTTGTGAAGCCATGCCGCGCTTTCTCCAGGCAGGTGCTAGCATCAGCCATCCTGGCGGCTGCTTCCTGTAGCTGTTGTGCCACCTCGCCAAGTGAAGAGGCAGCCTTATCAGCCCAATCACGGAACTCCCGCTCATGCTCGAGGTTATGCTCAATCCAATAGTCAAGCAAAATAGGCAATCTTTCTTGAATGTCACTCATTATCGGCACTCCTATTTATGATAGTTAGCCAGGGTAGCTCCTCTTTGTTGCGACACTCATCGCACTTTCCCGAAATAGCCAGATGTCTAAGGTCAGCTTCAAAACCGTATTCACGCAACAGAGTGTCCTTTAATAGATATAGTACAGACTCTTTCAGATCCATTATCCTGCCACACCTGCGGCAAACAAGGTGGTGATGATGCCCCTTTTCAGCGACATGATAGCGGACACGTCCCTCACCAAAATCCGTTTCAGTAACTAAGTTGAGTTTCTCCATCAATTCTAAGGTGCGGTAAACAGTAGAGATGTTGCTATAGGGATAGCGGCTATGTAATTGCTTATAGATTTCTTGAGCGCTGATATGATCTTCAGCATTGTGAAGAGCTTCAATAACCAACATGCGCTGCGGAGTTAAGCGATAACCTTTTGCCTTTAAGATTTTATGGCAGCTCATTGGAAGCCGGAATTATAACAGGTCTTCAGAATTATTGCAACAAGTTGCTAATGCAATTATTTGATTTTACTTTCTAATAACAAAGTTACCGGCCCGTCATTATGGATTTCTACCATCATGTGCTCTTGGAAAACCCCCGTCTCAACCCTGAGGCTGGTGGAGCGGACTTGGACCACAAAAGAATCATACAATGCCTTAGCCCTGTCTGGTGGAGCCGCTTCGGTGAAGCTGGGGCGCCTCCCTTTCCGTGAATTAGCCAAAAGGGTAAACTGGCTTATTATCAAAATTTCCCCTTGTATTTCCAATACCGAAAGGGCAAACTCGCTTGCCTCGTTGCCGAAAATACGCAAATTAACAATTTTGTTTGCTAAGTAACGAGCATCGTTTTCCGAATCATCGTTGGCAATGCCAACAAACACAAGCAGCCCTGGCCCAATGCTGCCTATCACTTTGTTACTAACACTTACCGAAGCGTTAGTAACCCGCTGAATTAATGCTTTCATTTTTGCATTTCTAATTTAATGGTGTTAGAATGAAACTACAAGAATATTATACCCAAAAAAGTGGGCAAAAGACCCACTTTTTTATTAAATTTATAATTGTAGGGTTGAGAAGAAATGAAGACGGAATTTATGGCTGCTATCGCCCAACTCTCGGCTGAGAGAAATCTACCGAAAGGGGTAGTTTTAGAAGCTTTAGAATCGGCGCTTGCCTCAGCCTATAAAAAAGACGCGCTAACCCATGAGCAGGATATCTCGGTCAAAATTGATCCTAATACTGCTGATATCAAAGTTTATATTAGAAAAGCCGTGGTTGAGCCAGTTACCAATCCATATCGAGAGATCTCCTTGAGTGATGCTCAAAATTTGCGGAATGGCGCCCAAATTGGCGAGGTGATGGAGATAGAATCGACGCTAAAAAATACCGGGCGAATTGCGGCTCAAACAGCAAAACAAGTTGTTTTGCAGCGGCTACGTGAAGCAGAACGTCATGCAATCTATGACCAGTTCTCTGCTAAAGAAGGTGAGATTGTCACCGGGACAATCCAATCCATTCAGCCCAGACAAATCTACGTTGGTTTGGGCAAGACAGAGGCGATACTTCCCTTTACAGAACAGGTGCCTGGTGAGCATTACCGCACAGGAAAACAGCTTAAATTCTACCTTCTGGAGATAAATCAGGGGGTTAGAGGGCCCCAAATAATAGCTTCTCGCTCTCATCCCAATTTGCTGCGGCGCCTTTTTGAACTGGAAATCCCCGAAATTCATAGTGGTATTGTAGAAGTGAAAGCTGTGACACGGGAGGCAGGGCGGCGAAACAAGGTAGCAGTGTCAACTCACCAAGAAGGCGTCGAGCCTATAGGTTGTTGCCTTGGGCCTCGTGGCATTAGACTACAAAATATCATTAACGAACTAAATGGTGAGAAAATAGATGTAGTTCAGTGGCATGCTGACCCCAAGATATTTATTTCTAATGCTCTTGCCCCAGCGCAAGTCGTGAGTATCGAATTGAACCAAGCGGAAAACACAGCTACTGTAATCGTTCCCAGCAAACAACTATCTCTAGCCATAGGCAGGGAGGGGCAAAATGCCAGGCTGGCAGCAAAGCTCACGGGTTGGCGGATTGATATTAAGAGCACCTCTGCCGTTGAAGCGGAAACAGCAAGCTTACCCGAGGCTGCTCCCGGTGAACCAGAAGGTGGTGAGTTACCCCCGGCTGTACCAAGCCAACCTCAAGCGCCAGAGCCTATTAGCGAGGATGAAGTAAAAGATATAGCTACACTTTTGGCCAGTGATGAATTCAGATTGGCTACGGAGACTCCTTCGGTGAAATCTGCGGCTTCTCCTCAGATTCGCTTTGCCGAAGATGTTTTACCAAGCAGGGCAAAGATAGAAATGCCAGCCAAGAAGAAGGGCGCAAAGTTGGCGAAAGGCAAACCTAAAGGAAAGACAATTAGAAAAGGAAAGACCCATTTAGAAGACAATGAGCCGGAAGAATAAACATATACCTCAGCGTACTTGCGTCGCTTGCCGACAGAGGGCAGATAAAAAGGAGTTGATTCGCTTGGTGCATACCAATAAAGGGGCTGTCGAGATAGATACGTCTGCCAGAAAACCAGGCCGAGGTGCTTATTTATGCCCTATCAAAAGTTGCTGGGCGATAGGGCTGGAGCGGAACTATCTGGAGCGAGCCTTGAGAGTAAAGCTTAGCGCCAATAATCGCCGAGCTTTAATAAACTACAGCGATAATTTGTCAAAGGAAGGCCAGATTTGAGTAGTAGAAAAATGGAGCCTGTGGATAATCAGAAGGAGACGAATCAATCAACTTTGCTTCACATTGAGCTCCCGCTCTCCATGACTGTAAAACAATTAGCCGATGCCCTAAAAGTGGAGCCGGTGAAGGTTATTAAACAGCTTATGCGCAAGGGCATTATGGTTAACATTAACCAGAGCATTGATTTTGATACCGCTGCCAGGGTGGCGTCGGATTTTGACTATAGGGCTCAGGAGAAAATAGAACCTCGAGTCATGCCTTCTGTTAAGAGGACAGGAGATAAACTTCAAGCTCGCTCTCCGGTAGTTACTGTGATGGGCCATGTTGACCACGGTAAAACAACTCTTCTTGATGCTATTAGGAAGACTAATGTAATTGCTCGTGAGGCAGGAGCCATTACACAACATATTGGTGCTTACCAAACTACAGTGGACGCGCGTAAAATGACTTTCCTCGATACGCCAGGGCATAAAGCTTTCACTGCTATGAGAGCTCGTGGGGCGTATGCCACGGACATTGTTGTATTGGTGGTTGCTGCGGACGATGGTGTTATGCCCCAGACTGCGGAGGCTATAGACCATGCTAGAGCTGCCGAAGTGCCCATAGTAGTGGCGATTAATAAAATGGATAAACCCGATGCCGACTCTGGACGTGTAAAGCAGCAGCTTGCCGATTTGGGTTTAATCATCGAGGAATGGGGTGGTGATACTGTTTGTGTCCCCATCTCAGCTAAAAAGGGGCAAGGGATCTCAGATTTACTGGAAAACCTATTTCTTGTTGCTGATATCTTGGAGCTAAAAACTGATCCTAATTGTGAGGCAGAAGGCGTGGTTATTGAGGCAAAACTAGATAAAACTAGAGGTCCCTCGGCTACTCTCTTGATCCAGAAAGGCACTCTCGAATCGGGCAACGTCATAGTAGTTGGCAATACCTGGGGCAAAATCAAGGCTATATTCGACGACAAAGGAAAGAGGATTAAGAAAGCTGAGCCATCGACTCCTGTTGAAATTCTTGGCTTAAATAGCGTGCCAGATGCGGGAGAGAGCTTTACAGTAGTTGCTGATGAGCATCATGCACGAGGTATTGTAGGTAAACATGAGGCTGCGCGAGCTCGTGTGCCTTTAAGTTTAAGCACCCTCTCCAGTCAAATAAGCGATGGGCGGGTGAAAGACCTCAATATAGTTTTGAAGGCGGATGTCCATGGTAGCATCGAGCCAATAAAGAACTCGATAGAACAATTGAGTACAGAAAAGGTGAGGGTTAAGGTGATACATGCTGCTAGTGGCAGCATTACAGAGAGCGACGTACTTTTGGCTTCAGCTTCTAAAGGTATTATCGTAGGCTTTAATAGCGATCTAGCGCCAGGTGCACAACAGCTAGCCGAAATAGAAGGGACAAGTATTCGGAGATATGATGTAATCTACAAATTAGAGGATGATATAAGTAAAGCATTAGAGGGAATGCTTGAGCCAACCTACGCCGAAGTGCTGGGAGGGTATGCTGAGGTGCGAGCTATATTTTCTGGTACTAAGCGGAGCAAGGTAGTAGGAGCTTATATCAGGGAAGGCAAGGTATGGCGAGATGCCAAAGCCAAAATATTGCGACAAAATGAGGTGGTCTGCGAAACCAGGGTCTCCAGTTTAAAGCGCTTCAAAGAAGATGTCACTGAAGTAGCTGCTGGTCTTGAATGTGGTGTAGGTATAGAAGGGAGCACCGATCTATATGTTGGCGACGTTATTGAATTTTATAGAAGGGAAAGGGTAAGCTAGAGCAGGAAATGAAGAATCTCAGAGATTCCTCGCTAAGCTCAGAATGACAGGGGGAATTCATAGGAGATTTGGATGTCTAGACGTACTGAACGACTAAACAAACTTATCAAGCAAGAAATCAGTAATTTGCTTCAGCGTGAGGTAGATGATCCAAGACTGAATAATCTTATCTCAGTAACGGAAGTTTCAGTTTCACCTGATCTTCAACATGCCAAAGTATTTGTTAGCATTCTGGGAAACGAAGAAAATAAAACTGACATGTTAACAGGCTTTAATGCTGCTTCAGGGTTCTTGCGTAAGAAGTTAGCTTCACGCCTAAAGTTGAAGCGCACTCCGCAGATTAGCTTCCACTGTGATGATTCTATCGAGCGCGGGGCAAGAGTATCCGAATTGTTCAACCGGGTTAACAGTATTAAATAGTTTGAGCTTTTGGGACAAGACTGGAATATTGACATTGTTGTATATGGTAAAGTAAGGTAAATGAATGCTGGCTAAGAGAAAGGGGGTAATTTTTCATGCAGGTGGATTGCTTGAAGTGTCGTGTAGAGAGGGTCATTGAAAATTCAACTTCCATTATTATTGAGAACGGGAAGTCAACAATTCACGGAATCTGTTATGTATATGAGACCAAGGCACTTATGATTGGTGAAACTTAATTTCCTTAGAGTGGCAGAGGGGATTAAAGGAAACAATCTTCAGCTAGTTTCTTCGTGGTGCTAGAATAAATCAGAGGTGTTGTTTGAGCAACTAAAGCCGTATAACTATTAAGCAATGGTATTTCTATCTAAGAAAGAAGGAGAAGCAAATTATGGGAATGATAAATGTGGCTATCATAGGTGTTGGTAACTGTGCCTCGTCACTTGTTCAGGGAGTGTATTATTACAAAAATGCTAAAGAGGATGAATTTGTCCCCGGCTTAATGCACGTTATGCTGGGAGGCTACCATGTAAGTGATATTGACTTCGTGGCTGCATTTGATGTGGACAAGAACAAAGTAGGCAAGGACCTGGCTAAAGCTATTTGCACCTCGCCTAACAATACTCTCAAGTTTTGTGATGTGCCCAAAACCGGTGTCAAAGTCGATCGTGGTATGACCCACGACGGGCTTGGCAAATATCTCTCTCAAATCATTACCAAGGCGCCAGGCCCAACAGCCGATATGGTAAGCATCCTCAGGGAGACTAAAACTGATGTAGTGCTTAATTATTTGCCTGTAGGAAGCGAGGAGGCAACCAAGTGGTATATAGAGCAGGTGCTGGCTAGCGGCTGCGGCTTTATCAATTGCATACCAGTCTTCACTGCTCGTGAGCCTTACTGGCAAAACCGATTTGCTGAGCGTGGATTGCCTGTTATTGGTGATGATATCAAATCTCAAGTTGGTGCTACTATTACTCATCGGGTATTAACCAGGCTTTTCCGTGACCGTGGTGTAAAATTGGAACGAACTTATCAGCTGAATTTCGGTGGTAACACTGATTTCTACAATATGTTGGAGAGAGAGCGCCTGGAATCCAAGAAAATCTCCAAGACAAATGCTGTTACTTCGCAGTTAGACTATGACATGGGCCCTGACAATATCCATGTTGGTCCCAGTGATTATGTCCCTTGGCTAACAGACCGCAAGTTTTGCTATATAAGAATGGAGGGACGTACCTTTGGCGATGTTCCCTTAAATTTGGAACTGAAGATGGAGGTATGGGATAGCCCTAATTCAGCGGGAGTGGTTATTGATGCTATAAGATGCTGCAAATTGGCTTTAGACCGTGGCGTAAATGGAGCTATAGTGGCACCCTCGGCATACTTTATGAAATCTCCGCCAATCCAATATTCCGATGCTGAAGCTCGCTTGAGGACTGAAACATTTATCACGGGGGAAAAGCAGGAAGAGCCTGTTGCGCTGCCTGCCCCATAGGTAACTGAACTCGAGGAATAAACCTTATTTTCGCGGCAAAATTGCTAATGTCAAACTGCGCAACTTTAAACAGAGCCAGGTATTAGATTGTCTTGCTTGTTGAGACTTAACAAGGGCTAGCGAAACCAGAGGGGGCCTAAGATGATAAGCTTGGTGGTGACAGAAGGTTCTGGGGCAATGGATATCTATTCTCAGAAACTTGCTGAGAAACTGGATGTCCCTAAAGTCTATACAGATATCTACCAAGGCATTGCTAAGCGTTTCAATATCTCCTGGCTCTCACGAAATGCACTAAGGGCTATCGCAGAGGATCGAAGCTTTGTAAAAATACTAAACAACCTGAATGGCATAGCCCACTTGCCCAATCAACACCTGGGGCGATATGGAAATTTTCTTAAAGCACCCTACATCATAACTGTGCACGACCTCATCAGGTATCTTGATCTTAAAGAAGGCGGAGCATATATTCATCATCCTAACCACAGAGATGAATTTTACTTGAACCTTGATTACAAAGGTGTCAAGAAAGCAGCGAGAATAATAGCAGTATCTGAGGCCACGAAAGGAGACCTGATCCATCACCTCGGGATACCTGAGGACCGAGTAAGCGTTATCTATCCCGGTGTTGACCACACAACTTTCAGGCCATCGCTCCAATCAAGTAACTTTGAATACTCCTACATACTGTTCGTCGGCTCAGAGCACCCCAGGAAGAATCTATTGACCGTGCTCAGAGCATTTAGTAGACTCAAAGAGCAACCAAGTTTTAACAATCTAAAGCTAGTCAAAGTGGGCAAGGCCGGAGGACAAGAAGCAGATTTCAGAAAACAGTCAATGAAGGTTATAAATGCTCTAAACTTAGATGGAGAGGTAATATTCACTGAGACTGTTTCTGAGGAAGATTTGAGGGCGTACTACTGCAGCGCTAAGTGTTTCGTTTTCCCTTCCTTGTATGAAGGCTTTGGCTTCCCTCCTTTGGAAGCAATGGCTTGTGGCTGCTCAGTGATAACCTCCGATAGCTCCTCATTGCCAGAGGTAGTAGGCGAAGCAGCAATCAAGGTTCCCCCTCATGATATTGAGAGGCTAACAGACGCTCTAAGGGAAGTCCTCACCAATCGGCAGCTCAGGGAGAGCCTTATTGCCAGAGGGATGAGCCAAGCTGCTAAATTCTCTTGGGAGCAAACAGCACAAAAGACTCTCCAAGTATATGAAGAAGTGGAGAAAGGTTTCCACTGATTCTTCGAACTGCGTGCATGTTTAATTCTCTTTGCCAAATAAGCTATACTTCGACATTGCACTTTTATCCCTAAGAACTTACTTAGTAAGATTAAGAGAAGGCTAATCGACGAGAGAATGGCTTTCACAAGCCAACTGTAAAATGCTTGGTATATATCTGCGCGATGTTATCGGGGGCTCTGATCATCGTTCCCTGAGCAAAGGAAATGTGGATTGGGAAATGGCTGTTACGCATCTGCCTCGCAAAGCAATTAAGGTTTGTGAAATTGCTGAGTGGAGTGAGGAGAAATAAATTCAATGTGTGGTTAACCTGCTGCAAGGAAACGAAGTAGCAGGTTAGCTGAGGCGAGTGCAAATGCCAAACTTACTAGAGCTTCGAGGGAAATTAGGCTCATACATTACCAAGCCAATAATCGGGAGCTTGAACAAGAGTGGAATAAAGCCCACTACTCTCACCTTTACAGGTTTAGCCATAGATATTGGTGCAGCTTATGTCATTGCCACCAGCCATTTTGTCCTTGGCGGGGTTTTGATTTTGATTTCTGGCCTATTTGACCTCCTCGATGGAGCACTGGCTCGTTTCGCTAATCAAGCTACAAAATTTGGTGCTATCCTGGACTCCACGGTTGACCGCATTTCCGAAGCAGCAATACTTTGTGGCCTTTTGATTTGGTATTTGTCAAAAGGGGCTACTTCAGAGATTGTAGCTATTTTTGCCGCCTTGGTTGGTTCCTTCCTTGTTAGCTATATAAGAGCTAGGGCAGAGGGGCTAGGTTTGGAATGC
>JAUWHP010000006.1 GCA_030605765.1 Dehalococcoidia bacterium | reverse complement strand
CTGCTGCGGCTATGGCCATACACCAGGTTATTACCATCGTCCCCCGCAATAATGACCAAAACACCGCTATAAACCAGGTACGCAACGCCAACCACTGGCTCAACTTCGATATCCAATCCGCGACTCCCGGTTCAATAAATGATAACCCGACAGCTCCAAAATTCCTGAGCATGGAACAGTTAGAGTGGGAATCCGGCACCGGCAACTGGACCACACACACGGTTGATTACAGCCTTGAAGACATGGCGGGAAGCAGCCTCAAGGTGCTGCGCCGCTACTACGATAGCAGCGTAGCGGGAACTCTCATTGCCCAGTACATCGACCCCGCCAACACCAACTGTAGCTGGAACAGTACAGAAAAAGTGCTCACCGTCACCATCACTGCACAGGTAGGCACAAGAACTGAGACGAGAACATTTCAGGTTAAACCTCGCCCAGACTAACCTAACTAATCAGCAAAACAGCGAAATTTATGTTTTTATTTGATATATGACTATTTTCTAATGCCGCCTGGTACTAAAAGGCTATTGTAGAGCGGTGTTGAGCTGTTGCGAAATGCAATTTTATGTTAAACTGCTAACGAGGGTGCTAAAGCAGATGTTGAGCAAATTCATAAAGGGACAGAAGGGGCAAGCTCTGCCTATAGTTTTGGTTCTATTAGTTTTAGGTGGCCTCGTCATTGCCCCCACCCTCCAGCATGCCTCCACCAGCCTCAAAGGGCATGAGGTACTGGAGCGAAAGAGCGATGAGCTTTACGCCGCCGATTCCGGCATAGATTATGCTCTCTTTAAGATGTCAAACGGAGAGACAACTATTAATGATTACCAGCTAAACGGCAAGACCGTGTCGGTTAACATAACAGATATGGGTGACGGGAGTTACCTGATAACCTCCACCGCCAGCAGCGCTGGAGGAAGCAGTACCACAATCAGGACAGGCGTATCTGGAGGCGCTGACTTTGCCTACCTGCTCGATAACGCCATTACCAGCAATGGTGACGTAATCCTCCAACCTGGCAGCAGCGTCGTAGGCAATGTCACAGCTAGTGGAACCGTAGGCGGTGAAGAAAATGTCACCGGTAACGTAACTGATAATGTTCCAATTGATAATTGGCCTTCAGCAGAACAATTTATCTCATATTATGAAGCATATGTAGATACAGGTACACCGTTCACTGAAGATAATATTGATGTTGCTAATGACTTAGATAACCCCCCATATATAGAATCCTTATATAGAGATGGGCCACTGGACATTACAAACACTGATATTAATATAGGCTACAATGTAACCCTTAATGGAACTGTTTATGTGACAGACTTTCAAGAAATCCAATATAATCTGAAGATCGGCAAGACAAAACAATTCACGCTAGACCTTAATGGGCAGACTATCTTTTGTGAAGGCGCTATTGAAGTAAGCAAATGCACTATCATTGGCTCAGGATGCATCATCGCTATAGGAGATATCTACTTCGCACCAGACGGCGATGTTGGAAGTGAAAGTGATTTCGTGTTCGTTATGTCTGTCACTGGAACAACAACACTAAATCCTAGTGGCAATTTTTTTGGTTCCATAGCTGGGGATGCTGACGTTACTCTACAGCCGGGCTGTTATCTTGAGTGGAATAGCTTAGGAGGCGAAGGCAATCTCAACTTCCCGCCTGACGTCGGGGTCGTGGGAGGCAGCACCGAGGACATGGTGCTCGGCGGCTGGGATGTAAGCTAGCGTATCCCTGAACATTCCCTGTTTCAGGCATCCCTGGTAAGTTAATCTACACCACCTATTCTTCTGTTGCGCTGTTACTGATAGGAGCATCCGCAACAAATCAACCTCATTCCCTTACCTAGATTCTCCGCCTCCGGCTCGGAATGACAAGAGACATGGGTTCACAATAACAGAAACGAAGGGCTTGCAATGACTCCACACCCCACCCTATTTACAGGCCAAGTGCTTCTTAAGGTAGATTTTAAGTTTCCAGTTGCTATATACTGATGTTTGTCAGCAAGGAGGTTATGGCAGTGGAGCAGACATTTGAAGCTACAATCGAGAAACGTGGCAAATGGTATATTGGGTGGGTAGATGCAGTTCCAGGAGCTTTCAGTCAGGGGCGAACAATCAACGAGGTACAAGAAAACCTGAAGGAAGCAGTTCAACTCATACTGGAAACCCAGCGGGAATTGCGGGACAGCGGAGTGACTGGGAAAACCCTGAAGAGAAAGATCCAGGTTCAGGTCTAGGGTTGTGAAACGCCGTGACCTCGTTAACCATCTGACAAGAGAAAGGTGCATTCTACAACGAGAAGGTGGCAAGCACTCGGTTTATCTAAATCCAGAAAACGGGCATATCACCGCTGTTCCTCGTCACCGAGAGATAGAAATTCTCTTAGCTAGAAAGATATGCCGGCAACTGGATATCCCTATCCCCCGGGACACAGGCGTAAGTTGAAGCCTTTCCCACCTCAAACCGAACTCTCATGATCCAGCAAAGCTGTTTGTTTATTTCCCTGTCCTGCTGGCCTTCAGCTCACCTAATAACCAGGAGCACCAATTCTCTATCCCCTCCCCTGTCTTGCAGGAAACCCGAAAAATTCTTACCTCAGGATTTAAACCCTTGAGAGCTTTTTCGAAGGCAGCAATATCAAAGTCAACATAGGGCAGAAAATCAAGCTTATTTATCACCACTGCGTCCGCATTAGCGAATATTACGGGGTATTTGATGGGTTTATCATCGCCCTCAGGCAGACTGGATATCACAACCCTTCTGTGTTCTCCCAGAACAAACTCAGCGGGGCAGAGAAGATTGCCCACATTCTCAATGAGAAGCAAATCTATATCACCCAGTGGCAAGCACTTGAGGGCATGGCTGACCATATTGGCAATTAGAGCGCACTGCTCTGACATATTTCTTGTAGTTATCTGGACAACCGCTGCTGCCTCGTCTTTGACCTTATCAGCGTCGATAGTTGAGGCGAAATCTCCCTCTACAACACCTATCCTTAGCTTGTCCTTCAACCTGGCTATGGTTTGCAAAATAAGGCTCGTCTTGCCCGCGCCTGGAGAGGACATTATATTGATGGCAAAAACCTTATGCTCATCCAGAAGGCGCTGATTCTGAGACGCTATCAACTCGTTAGCTTCCAGGATATTCTGAACTATTTCTATTTTTTTCACTCAACCTCCATATTTTCTACATAAAGCTCCCGGCCTCCAGTCATTTCCACGCTCTGGCTCTGGCATTCAGGGCAGGTCCAAGTGGTGTCGTGGGGGTGGAAAATGGTAGAGCAAGTGCGGCAGCGAAATTCTGCTGGAGCCAGCTCAAAATGCAATTTGGCTCCCTCAGCGATACTGTTTTTGCTGACGAAATCAAAGTAGAATTCAATACAATCAGGCACAAAACCTGATAATTCGCCAATAACTATGTTAATTTTAACAATCTTACTGGCCTGTGCTTCTTTGGCTTTGTCTAAAGCAATGTTGACGATACTCTCAGTTACTCCCAGTTCATGCATAAGGTTTAAACAGCAGCTTTTACCCTTGTAAAACTCGCCAGCGTGTTGTTGGGGCACTCATCTATGCACTTATGGCAAAGGGTACATTTCTCAATATCAAATTCGGGTATGGCTTCCTCCTTCTTCCACACCACCGCCTCATCTTCACAAGCCTTATAGCACTTCCGACAGTGTGTGCAGCCGAAATCGCATTTCTCCCTGCCTGGAATATCCCTCAAGGGTTTATAACTACACAGGAAGGCAATTTTTGTTCCTTCAGGAACCAGCTCTATAAGCTTCTGTGGACACTCAGCCACACAGAGGCCACACCCAGTACACTTCTCCACATCTACCACCGCTACCTTTTTCTCCTCATCTATGGATATCGCACTCTGAGGGCATACTTCCAAACAGTCTCCAAGACCCAGGCAGGCATAGGGGCACTTCCTATACCCTTTAAGAAGTTGAACCGCTGCCTTGCATGTTTTAATTCCGGAGTAATCGCATACAATTTCCGAATTCCCGTTACAGTGTATGAGAGCCCTTTTGCTCATCTCGGACGCATCTATGCTTACTCCAAGGGCCTTCTCCAGGCGTTCCAGTCTCTCAGCGTCCTGCAGCACCACAGCACACGGGCTTTGAGATATTAAGTCAGGGCTCTTTGCTAATGCCTGGGCATAGGCAAAGCAGCCTGGATAGCCACAGGCGCCACAGTTCATCCCCGGCAGCGTATTTGCAATCTCCTCCGTTTTCTCCAGACCCTGCACCTTGTGCGGCAGCACAATGTTTACGCAGTATATTATTGCAGCGCAGGCAAACCCTATTCCCGTCAGAACAAGCACTGTAGTCAAGTTATATCATCCCTCCGAATCCAAGGAATGTAAGGCCAAGTAGCATTGCTGTTAGCAATGCTACAGGTAATCCTTTCATTGACCTGGGAGAGTCAGCAAG
This sequence comes from Dehalococcoidia bacterium, assembly GCA_030605765.1. Lineage (GTDB taxonomy): Bacteria > Chloroflexota > Dehalococcoidia > GIF9 > AB-539-J10 > JAGMDB01. Next base: position 9,170 of record JAUWHP010000006.1, on the reverse strand, counting down.
CTCCAATTTCTCCCGTATGCCAGACATCATAATTAGAACAAGGGTGAAGCCTATACCACCACCTAATGAGCACGCTATGCTTTCGAGAAGCGAATAAGCCTCCGTGGCATTTATCAAAGTGATACCCAGCACTGCGCAGTTCGTGGTAATAAGCGGTAGATATATCCCCAGGGCATTATAAAGCGTAAGATTCGTCCTCTTTATGGCCATCTCCACTATCTGAACCAGTGAAGCTATCACCAATATGTATATGACAATATCCATATACTCCACCTCAAATGGCATAAGGATATAACGGTTGATGATCCAGGTTGCGACCGTTGCAATAAACATTACCAGCGTGACTGCCACACCCATACTGAGGGCATTGCTCAGCTTCTTGGAGACGCCAAAGAAGGGGCAAAGGCCTAGAAATCTCACCAGGATGAAGTTGTTGATGAGGGCCATGCTCAAGAATATAGTAATGAGGTTAGTCATCTTTTATCACCCCCAGTCGTCTGAACAGAGCTAACAGCAGCCCCATAAGCAAGAATGCCCCTGGCGGAAGTATGAACACAGCTATAGGATGTTCCCCCAGAATCGGCAGCGTGAACAGGTCGACGCCGAATACCGATAGGCTGCCTGTTCCCAGCGTCTCTCTAAGAAATGCAATGATTAGTAAAGCCAGCATGAAGCCAATGCTAATACCCAGGGCATCGGCGATAGAATGGAGTAGCGGATTTTTAGAGGCAAAAGCCTCCGCCCTCCCCAGTATTATGCAATTGACTACAATCAGTGGCAGATATATTCCCAACGACTCGTACAAAGCTGGAACATAGGCGTGAAATACCAGATTCACAACAGTAACAAATGTGGCAATTATGACTATAAATATTGGGATTCTCACTATGTTGGGGATGATTTTTCTTATAGCGGATATTATTATGTTTGACCCTAGAAGGACAAAGGTAACACCCACGCTCATACCAAGCGCATTATCCACTGATGTGCTCACTGCCAATGCAGGGCATAGCCCCAGAACAAGAACAAAAAGCGGGTTAGAGATGACTATTCCCTTAGCAAATTCTTTCCAAAACCTAGTCGTTTTCCTTTCCCTCCTTCAGGGATTTAACCTTTTCCATCGCCGCGGTTCTAACGGCATCAACAACCGCTCCAGAGCTTATTGTTGCGCCCGTGATGGCATCTATTTGCCCGCCCTCTCGGCTTAAAGCAATGTCATCAATACTCAATCCCACAAATTCGTCCATGAAGGAATTCTCACTTATTCTAGCGCCCAGTCCGGGAGTCTCACTCTGTGAGATTATGGATATTCCTTTCATAATTGTCTCATTTTCCAGCCCAACCAGGATACTGATATCTCCTCCATATCCTTTGCCCGGTGCAAGAAAGGCATATCCAAGCCTGTCCCCATCATCAGAGTATATCGTGTATATGTCATCCGCAAAAGTAAATTGGCTCATATTCGGGAACATTTCTCCAAGCATGCTTTGTATCTGCTGCTCCTCTTGATATTCAATCTTGTCCTTTGTAACACTATTCGTCCAGCTAAGTAAAGCTACCGCCATAAATACGACTATTGTAACGAAGATTACAGGAAAGACTTTCTTCAAGCCGCTGAAGTTCACTTCTCACCCGCCTTCTTAAGTCCATACGGTCTTACTTTGACATACCTGTCAATTAGTGGAGTAATGGCGTTCATGAAAAGGATAGAAAAGCAAACTCCCTCAGGCATGCCGCCAAAAAGCCTTATTATTACTGTTAATATGCCGGCGCCAACGCAGAATATTATTCTTCCTTTGTTAGTTATAGGAGAGGTTACATAGTCCGTTGCCATAAAGAAAGCCCCCAGCATAAGCCCACCAGCGAGGATATGGAATATGAAATCCTGCCCCAGGGCGAAAGTAAGCAGAGCAACAGTCCCTATGTAAGCTACAGGATTTCTCCAATTTATTATACCCAGAGCCAGAAGTAAAAGGCCGCCAACCAGTATAAGGAGAGCCGATGTCTCCCCTATAGAGCCTCCGACATTGCCCATAAACAGCATCCTGTACAGGGAAAGTTTGTCGATTGGCCCGACAAAACCCTCATTCAGAGGGGTAGCACAGGTTACAGCATCAGCAGCAAAGCCCATCGGCAATACCCATGTTGTCATCTCCGCCGGGAAGCAGGCAGCCATAAAAGCCCTGCCAGCCAGCGCCGGATTAAATATATTGTGCCCCAGGCCACCGAAGGCTTCCTTGACAATTCCAATAGAAAAGGCAGAGCCTATTACCACCATCCACAAGGGTGTCATCGGGGGAAGGATCAGAGCCAAGAGGAGGCCCGTGACAACAGCACTCCAGTCCATAATGAATGGCCTTTTCCTTAATCTCTTGGCTATATACTCTGTTAGCACCGCAGTGGCAATGCTTGTGGCTATAACAGACAAGGCGTGGTAGCCAAAGAAATACACCCCCGCTGCACTTGGGAATATGAGTGCAAGCGCGACAAGATACATTATCTTGCTCACGGAGAGCCCACTCCACAAGTGCGGGCCAGGTGAGATTAGAATCCTCTTCTCTCCCATCATTTCTTCGCCGCTCTCTTAATAAGTTCGCTCTTAGCCACCTTTATGTATTGCACTATTGGTATGTTTGCCGGGCAGGTATACGCGCAAGCTCCACATTCAAAGCAGTCATCAATATAAGCCTCTTTGCAAGCATCGTACCTCCCAGCTTTCACGTATCTAACCAATATGGTAGGCATGAGATGCATGGGGCAAGCCTCCAGGCATCTCCCACAGCTTATGCAATCCCTCTCATTTATTGGCACGTTTTTCTTCACAAGCACACAATTCGTCCCCTTAATCACAGGAAAATCAAGATCGAATTGGGAAATGCCCATCATAGGCCCACCAAGGATAATCTCATCAGCTTCACCATCCATGCCGCCACAATTCTGTATCAGATCCCTTAAGGGGGTACCCAATCTCACTAAAAGGTTTTTTGGGTGCTCAACCGCCCCCGTAATGGTTATCACCCTCTCAACAAATGGCCTGCCTTCAAAGACGGCATCGTGAATCGCCTTGGCTGTACTCACATTATGAACAACTACACCGACATCTAAAGGCAACCCACCAATGGGAACTTCTCTACCCAGTATGCTTTTTATAAGGGTCTTCTCCGCACCCATGGGGTACTTCGACCTTAAGGTAATCATCTCATAATTCCCGTCGAGCCCCATTGAAGCTAGCAACTCCCGCATGTGCTCTATAGCATCTTCCTTATTATCCTCTATAGCAATGTACACATTATCGGGGGAAAGCACCTTTCTTATGATATTCAGCCCGGAGAGCACCTCCTTCCCATACTCGAGCATAACTTTGTGGTCTGAGGTTATATACGGCTCGCACTCGCAACCGTTTAGAATGACCGTATCTATCTTCTTGTCTTTAGGGGGCGACAATTTAACGTGGGTGGGAAAAGCAGCACCCCCAAGGCCCACTATGCCCGCCTCTCTTATCCTTCTTAGAATCTCCTCCACAGAGAGCATATCTATGTCATCTCTAGCTTCAAAATCTACCCATTTGTCCATTCCATCAGAGGTCAGCACTAAAGCCTCTACCAGCTGCCCAGTCGCAGGATGCACCAGCGTGGTGGTACTGGATATTTCGCCGCTTACTGTGGCATGGACGGGAACGCTGACAAATTTTTCTGAATCACCTATTTTCTGACCGGCCAGCACTTTGTCCCCTCTCTTGACCAATGGCTTACACGGCGCCCCTATATTTTGATGCAGCGCGATAATCACCTTTTCTGGCAATGGGGCACGCTCAATCGGGCTTGCAGCCGTAAGCTTGCTCTCGGTCAGCTTAACTCCGTAGGGCGCTCCCCTCCTTTTAAGGCTAATGTGCACTTTGTTTATCACCTTTCACTCAAATACCTGGATAATCCCGAGGAGGAATAGGTTGTCCTTTCAGCATCTATTATAAAACACTCCACATCAGGTAATGATTCGACCAGCCTGATGCCCTTTTCAGGGCCCATCACAAAAACCGCCGTTGCCAGAGCATCAGCCTGCATGCAGTCTTCAGCTATCATCGTGACGCTGATACATTCATTTGCCGAGTAGCCTGTCTTAGGGTTGATTATATGATGAGCAGTCTTCTCCGGGTTAAAGTATCGCTCATAGTTTCCCGATGTGGCCACTGATTTACCTGAAAACTCAAAGGTTGCAAGGCATTGGCTAGTATCGTCTGGGTTTTCCAGGGCAATGCACCAGGGCTCTGCACCTGGTTTAGAATATATCGTTCCCATATCTCCGCCAGCATCCACCAGAGCATGTTTGATGCCCATATCCCTGAGAGCTCGTATTGCCTCATCTACTGCATAGCCCTTGGCAATGCCACCAAGGGTGATTTTCATGCCCTCCACCTTGAAGTATATTCTGTTACCCTCGATGTTTATCTTGTCCGAGCCAATAACGCCCATTGTTTCCTCTATCTTATTTTGCTGAACTTCAGGGCTATCTTTCCACAGACCACTGGCCCACAGGTCCAATAATGGTTGAACCGTTACATCGAAACATCCATCTGTCAGTTTGTCGTAATACAGGGACATAATTATCAGCTTAAAGAAGTCATTGGACGGTTCATCCAAGCGCCCATCCTGGTTGAGTTTGAATGCTTCGCTTTCACTATCAAACACCGAGGCTACTTTTTCTACTTCTCTCATCCGAGCGAACGCCGCATTTATAGCCTCTCCTGCAGTTTCCTCATCTGAGTAAACAATAATCGTAACATAGGTATCCATCAGAGGACGAGTATCCTCGAACTTCCTGAGCTCCGGAGTTTTTCCTGTGCAGCCACTCGCCCCAAGCGTCACAATAAGGAGTACCAAAAAGCCTGTTATAACCTTATAAGCCTTCTTCATAACCTGGGCTTATCCTTTTCCAATTATTACCCTGCACGCAACATCAGTATTTGCTCTCGCCACTGCCCAACAGAATGTTCCACAACACTGGCAATGAATAGAACCCATCTCTTTAGATTTAGCATGCTACTGCTTGTCTTAACAAATTTGCCTTCTATTACTACCCCCACTATTACAGCAAAGATAGCCTTAATAGTTAACTCCTCTTTGCTCCACAAAAACAGGTAGCCTGAAGCTGCGGTTAGAAGCAGGTAGCCAAAGAAAGCGCAAACTGTAGTTATTAAGAATGCTGTCATTTATGGAAGCCGCTCAAAGGTGAGTAGTATATCACTTCCAACACGACACTAGTCAATAGTCGACCTTTACAGGAAGCTTATCCCCCAGAAGTGAGTTATACGCCGAGGCATAAGCACATAATATAGCTCAAATTCATAGCTTCTCTAGCGAGAAAGGATGGTAATCGCGTTCAAAATGTGGTAAGTAGTTCTCTGCTGCATCCAACTCTTGAATCCAACCATTTTCTAATCCCAACTCATCAAGCAATTCAAGGACCTCTGAATATTCCGCGATAGAGATCTTACGACACAGTTCCGGTATCTGGAGAGCTAGGTGTGTGGGGCAATATTGAGACATGATGCTCACCGTGACCCTGGGAGAAACCTCATGAACCAACCAGCCAAGCGAGTCCCGGCTACCGGCTAGCTCATTGGGAAGGATAAGATGGCGTACGATCAATCCTCGTTGAGCCAACCCAGAGTCATCTAATACCAAGTCATCCCCTGCCTGCCGGTGCATTTCTACAATAGCCTGGCGCGCTCGCATCACGTAATCAGGGGTATGGGACAACTTTTCTGCCCGACCACCACAGGCATACTTCAAGTCAGGCAAATAAATGTTCACAATTCCATCCAGCGATTGAAGGGATGTCACGGAGTCATAAGCATTGCTATTGTAAATCAGGGGCACCCTGAGCCCCATAGGCACTGCTTCCAAAACTGCTCGGGCCAGTTGAGGCACAAAGTGAGAAGGCGAAATAAAACTGATGTTATGGCATCCTAACTCATCTTGAAGATATATCATATGCTCAGCCAGATTGTGAAAACCCATCTCTTTGGAAGCCTGGTGCCCCGGGTCCTGGCTAATCTGATAGTTCTGGCAGTAAGAGCATCTCATATTGCAATTGCCAAAGAAAATAGCTCCGGTCCCCCTAATACCTGAAATAACTGGCTCTTCGCCATGATGGTCACAGACTGCAGAGACTACGGGGAGATGCCCAGAATGGCAAAATCCATGCTCATTTTTTAGACGATTGACATGGCACTCCCTGGGGCAAATATCGCACGATGCCAACCGCATTTCCAGCATCTCAGCTCTGCGCTTAAGTTCGCCACTACGATATAATGCAAGATATGCAGGTTCCATTCTACGCCTTTCTAATTATCCCGTTGCATTGATTTTTCGCAGTGAATGGGGGGGAAGCTGTTATCAAGAGAAATTAATTAGCAACCCCCTGTTAAAGGAGTGTAAATATCTTGAACCGCAGGACGGCAAGCTCTCTGCAAGGATTTTGAATGTGAAATACACCACCGCGGAAAATCTAGACCACAGCCTAGAAGAAATAACAAAGCCGCCAGTTTTTACCTATTGAAAACCTGCAGAGCCTTATGTAAAGACACACTCCCCCCAGCCCCACTCCCTTGCTTTCCCCTAGTTAACCCCTGGACTTAAAGTACCTCGAGCAGGTTAGTCTTGACATCCGAACTCCCTCTAAGGACACTTAGCCGGTAGCTACAAATATCTAAGCTTTACCTATTCTAAATACTTTCGTCCCACAACCGGGGCAAACACCCTGTGTTGCTGGTCTACCGTTCTTGAGAGTAATCTGTCTCGCATTCTTTATTTCTACTTTCTTCTTGCATTTCATGCAATAAGCTGTTGCCATGAGGTCCTCCCATTTCTAAATTTCTAATTCCATATTGTTACTACAAAATCAAACCCTTGTCAATACCCACGAGGGTTCAACCCAGAATGACACCTTAATCCACAAGCAAAAATAATACCCTGGGGCTAACAAGCGTATTGACAAAGACCACCCTTTAAGGGATAATAGCCCAGTCAAGTGGTTAAACTTAGATTACAACGAGTAGGAAGAAAACATACACCGATTTACCGAGTGGTGGTAGCTAATAGTAGGTCACCTCGCGATGGTGCTTTCATTGAGATCATCGGTCGTTATAATCCTTTGACTGATCCCGCCAGTATTAATATCAATGAAGAAAAAGCACTGAAATGGCTTAGCTGTGGGGCTCAACCCACGGATACAGTTTACAGTCTACTGCGAAAATTAGGCATTATCGATAAATTCAAGCAACAGGAAGTCTCAAGCCAAGATTAACTGCTAAGGAGATAAAATGAAGGAATTAGTAGAATACATCGTTAAATCCATCGTTGCAGAGCCTGACAAAGTAAGCATAACTGAAGAGACTAGTGATGATGGCTTATTAATCAAATTGGAGGTTGCTCCTGAGGATAAGGGCAGGGTTATTGGCAGACAAGGCCGTGTGGCTGAAGCAATGCGTACTCTACTTCGAGTAAAGGCAGCTAAGGATGATACAAGGGTCAGATTGGAAATAATCTAGGCAATGCTGCTTGACCCTTTTCATAACCTTTTAGTTAGTCCCCCAAATAATCATAAAGGTTCGCAACTCAATTTGTGAGAGCCCGAGTGTTTTCATGAAACCTTGGCTCTGGCTTCTCCAGCTTTAAAAAGCGCATATTTCGTCAGGGGCGGGGCAACGAGTTCGTTTATGATAGTTGAGGCTAAGACGGCATTTAGCATCACAGTTCCAAAAGTAGGAAATTCGATGGCCGACATAAGAACCAGGCCAATAGTAACTCCCGCCTTTGGTAATAGCGCAAAACCTAGATACTTCTTCACGCTATCTGGGGCATGAGAGATCCTGGCCCCTAATCTCGTCCCAGAGTATTTACCCATACATCTAGTTAGAACGATTAATAGCGCCAATATACCGGCGACTTTTAACACGCTTAAATCGAAATGCAATCCTGCTAATACGAAAAACATGGCAAAGAGCACATCCTCGACTTCTTCAACCACTAGAAACATTTCCTCCCTTTTCACTTTATTTACTATAATGAAGCCAACAACCATACTGGCCAAAATCGACGAAACGCCCAGGTAACTGGTGAGACCAACACACAGCATTATCACTCCGAAAACCACCACTAAGAGCAATTCGCGAGTTCTCACAAGCCTGCTGATATACATTAAGGCGATGCCAAAAACGATGCCGATAGCTGCGGATTCGACTATATGTAAGAAGGGAACACCCAGCATTTGGTAAAAGGAAGGGGAATTGACACCGCCGACCAATGGTTGGCATATTCCTGAAGCGATGGCAAAGGCTATAACTGCAATTGCGTCATCGAGCGCAACTACCGCCAATAATGTTGTGGTTAAAGGGCCCTTTGCCTTGTATTCACTGATTATAGCCATTGTTGCCGCTGGAGCGGTAGCACACGATATTGCACCTATGATAAAGGCCAGGGGAAAATACCACTGCCAAAAAGTTTCGTTTGGGATGATTAAATGACCTAAAAGAGCTAAAACTAAGGTGACCAGAAGCCATGCGCCTAAACTTTGAAGAAAGGTTATCCAGGTGATGCTCCTCCCTAAGCCTCGTAAGGATTCCATTTTAAGACTGCCACCGATTAAATAGGCAATAAAACCCAGGGCAATATCGGTGATTATGTCTAAGTTCCCTACTGTTTCTGCGTGTATTATGTTCAGAAGGGAAGGACTTAATAGAACGCCGATAACAATGGAGCCCGTAATCCTGGGCAATTTGAGCTTTTCTGCAGCTAAGCTGCCCAGAAAACCAGCAACTACGATTATCCCCAGTGCCAATATTAGATTCATCTCTTTTAAGAGCCTTTCTTCTATCTTGAGCTTGTAGAGGTAAGGGAGAGGAAACTCTTATTTAGATCTTCTCAAAATTGGAGTGCCACTTTGAGAAGCTATTGTTTGCCATTATACCCGGAATTTTTCTACAAGCCACCTTGAAGTAAGTGCTTATCATGATGTTTAGAGATACTTCCCCAATGATTTCACCATTTTCTGTTACTGCTAGCCTTCTTACCCTGTGGCCTGCCATAATGTTAAGTGCTTCTTCCACCGTTGTCCGGGGGTGACACTTTATTACAGGCCGGGTCATGATATCCTCTGCTTTGTCAAATTCG
>JAUWHP010000035.1 GCA_030605765.1 Dehalococcoidia bacterium | reverse complement strand
CCAATGATTTCACCATTTTCTGTTACTGCTAGCCTTCTTACCCTGTGGCCTGCCATAATGTTAAGTGCTTCTTCCACCGTTGTCCGGGGGTGACACTTTATTACAGGCCGGGTCATGATATCCTCTGCTTTGTCAAATTCGGTGTGGCGTAAAGATTTAGGTCTAATCACACCAATTGTATAACTCTTCTTGGGTAAGGGGCTAATAATCTCCAAAAGGTCTTTTTCGCTAATGAAACCAACAATTTTCCTGCTACCCTCTCCCTCCACCACCCAAACATGACTTTCTTTGCATATTATGTCCGCAACTTCACACATAGGTGAGTTCTTGCCAATTAACGGCGGGTCATGGTTCATGACTTCCTCTACAGGAATATCATAGAAGCTTATTTCAGACAGTTTATTACCTCTCTATACATGGATTTTAAGTCGACTTATTTCACTTCAACCCAGTTGCGAGCATAGGAAAACAATCTAATCCTGCCGATTTCAGAAATAACCACACCTTTAGCGCTAATCCCACCACAACCCCTTCGAGATAACTATCTTGTCTATGCGCGCCACAAAGAAATCACAAGTTGCCCAGGCTATTATGAAATATCAACAATAAACACTCGCACGAATACTAGCCACCCCACTACAATTTCAATATCTAACTTGCTAAGATTGGCGTTTCTTGAAATCCTGTAGATCCAGCGTATTTATGAAATCCTTATAGGCGGACAAACCCTTTAACTCTTGCTCATCCACTTTGCCTTCAGCTTTGCCCCCGGAAACAGGCTTACCTATTTCCTCCTCAAGTGTGATTCCAGCCTTATCCAACACTGATTCCTCAGCATATATCGGTGCTCCGGTTCTTACCGCCAGAGCTAGAGCATCGCTGGGCCGAGAATCAACCTCAAGCTCTGTGTTATTGACACTAAGAGAAAGCTTGGCACGGAAGGTATCATTTTGAAGTTCATTAACCACCACAAAGTTAAGTGAAGCTCCTAAAGCATCAATCACAGATTGTAATAAATCATGTGTCAAAGGGCGGGCTAGCTCTACGTTTTGGAGCTTTACTGCAATGGCATCCGCTTCAGCAGGGCCAATCCAGATAGGCAAGTACCGGTTAGCTGTTTTTTCTCTCAAAATCACTACACGTTGATAGTTCATTAAACTTACTCTGATGCTGTCAATCTCCATCTCTATCATAAATACCACCCCCCTTTTAAGTTAAGGGTTTCTTTATTTTACTCCCACAATCCTAGCTAATCAATAAATTTAAGTCAACTATTTTGGTTAAAAATCAACTTGCTTAATCGCCGCTATGATTAAACGCAAGTTTTTGTTCCACCCTCATTGTACATGGTATAATTTACTTCGCACAGGCAACGAGGTGGCGAATATAGAAGAGACAAGATTCACTGCTTGCTTAAGTGTCTGAGTATAAAGAAAGCGGGCACAAACATAAATCAGGAGGTAAATCGTGAGATTCATAAGCTGGTTTGAGGAAATTGGAGCCAGAGATGTGAATTTGGTTGGTGGGAAAAATGCGTCTCTTGGCGAAATGATAAGGACTTTAGCTAAAAAAGGAGTGAACGTTCCCTCTGGATTTGCTATCACTGCCGAAGCATATAAGTATGTGATAGATAAAGCGGGCATAAACCAGGAAATCAGAAACACTCTGGCAGGTTTAGACACGCACGATATGGAGAATTTGTCCAAGAGGGGTGAGAAGATAAGAAATCTAATAAGAAACGCCCCTTGCCCTGAAGATTTGAAACAGGAAATAAGAATTGCCTATCGAGAGATGGAAAGGAGATATGGCAAGAACATCGATGTTGCGGTGAGAAGTAGCGCCACTGCGGAGGATTTGCCGACAGCTTCATTTGCTGGCCAGCAAGAGAGTTACCTGAATGTACAAGGGGAAGATGAACTGCTGGAGAAAGTCATGGGATGCTTTGCATCCTTATTTACAAATAGGGCGATATCCTACCGGGTTGACCAAGGGTTCGATCACTCCAAGGTTTTTCTCTCAGTTGGTGTACAAAAGATGGTTCGCTCAGATTTAGCCTGCGCTGGTGTCATATTTTCCTTAGATACAGAATCTGGCTTTAAAGATGCGGTCTACATAACTGGTGCATACGGTTTAGGAGAGAATGTGGTGCAAGGAATTGTAAATCCTGACCAGTTTTATGTCTTTAAGCCGACCTTAAGAAATGGATTCAAGCCTATTGTGGAGAAGAAAATAGGGGCAAAGGAAAAGAAATTGATTTACAAAGAAGGTGGGACAGGCACAGAGCAAAAGGAGGTTACGGCAGAAGAGCGTGGAAGGCTCGTGCTGAGTGATGATGAGGTGCTTACACTAGCAAAATGGACTTGCGTTATAGAAGAATATTATGGCAGACCGATGGACATCGAGTGGGCCAAGGACGGAATAACCAATGAGCTTTTCATAGTGCAAGCAAGACCAGAGACTGTGCATTCGCAAAAAAGCTTAACCTTGCTCAGGACCTATGTGCTTGAACAGAAGGGTAAGTTGTTGCTCAAAGGGGAAGCAGTAGGTACAAAAATAGGGCAAGGTGAAGTAAGCCTGATAGAGGACCCTCAGGAAATCTATAAGTTCAAGCCCGGTCGAGTTTTGGTTACTGAAATGACGAACCCTGACTGGGAGCCCATAATGAAGGTTGCTGCTGCGATAGTTACGGACAAAGGTGGGAGGACATGCCACGCAGCTATAGTCAGCCGGGAATTAGGCATCCCATGTGTAATTGGGACTGGCGAAGCAACAAATATCCTGAGAAACGAGAAGTATCTTACAGTAGACTGTTCAACAGGTGCGGGTAAAATATATAGAGGGAAATTGAAATATCGTCTGGAAGAGATAGAGTTGAGCAAACTCCCCAGACCACACACCAAGATAATGATGAATCTGGGTATTCCAGACGGTGCGTTTATCCAAGGTCAAATCCCTAATGATGGCGTAGGTTTAGCAAGAGAGGAGTTCATTATTAATTCCTGTATCGGTATACACCCAATGGCACTAATAGAATACGGTAAGCTAAAGAAGGCCGCTGATAAAGACGAGAAGATAGCAAAAATAATTAACCATATAGATGAAAGAGTCGGAGCAAATAGGGATAAAACGCAGTTTTTCATTGACAGCTTAGCAATGGGGATAGCGAAAATAGCAGCAGGATTTTATCCCAACGATGTTATCGTTCGTTTTTCTGACTTCAAGACGAACGAGTATGCCAATTTAATTGGGGGATATCTTTACGAACCAAAAGAGAGCAATCCAATGCTGGGTTGGAGAGGAGCCTCCCGTTATTACCATGAGAGGTTCAAGGCCGCCTTTGGCTTAGAATGCAAAGCGATAAAGAAAGTAAGAGACGAGATGGGCTTGGCTAATGTCAAGGTGATGGTCCCCTTTTGCAGGACTCCAGAAGAAGGCAGAAAGGTAATTAGAACGATGGAAGAGTTCGGCCTAACACAAGGAGAGAATGGGTTAGAAGTATATGTGATGTCTGAATTACCGTCAAATGTGCTTTTAGCAGAGGACTTCGCTGACGTGTTTGATGGATTCAGTATAGGATCGAACGACCTAACGCAATTAGTTCTCGGCATGGATAGGGATTCTGACATCATTTCTCGTATATCTGACGAAAGAAGCGAGGCAGTGAAAATACTTGTGAAGCACGCCATAAAAGTTGCGCATGACCATAAGCCAAGGAGGAAGATCGGGATATGTGGTCAAGCACCAAGCGATTTCCCCGAATTCGCCGAATTTCTGGTTGAATGTGGCATAGATTCGATATCTTTGAACCCGGATGTAGTGCTGTCAACAAGACTAAATATAGCAAGTGTAGAAGAAAGAATAAGAATTGGAAGGCAGAAGGTTTGATATAGTTAGGAGGGGTAGGAAATTACACCGGCCTTATGACTCCCGATATGATAGATAAAACGAGAGAGGTGGTTGCTGGTGTAGAAACAAAATCAGGGGCTTTAATGATTCATGAGATCGGTGTACGTCAACAAACAGAGAAACGAGAGGAAAGCCTCTCTCCGTACGCAGCTAAGAGTAAATTTAGCCGCGGCAGGTTAAGATGGGAGAAGCCATGCCCTTTAAGAACTTGCTTCCAGCGTGATCGCGACCGTATTATCCACTGCAAAGCTTTCCGCCGATTGAAGCATAAGACACAGGTCTTTGTTGCCCCTTTAGGCGACCACTATGTGACAAGGCTTACTCATACTTTAGAGGTATCCCAGGTTGCTAGAACTATATCGCGAGCTTTGAACCTTAACGAAGATCTAACTGAAGCTATTGCCCTGGGGCATGACTTGGGCCATACCCCCTTTGGCCATATAGGCGAGGAGGTTTTAAATGAACTTTATCCCGGTGGCTTCAGGCATAATGAACAAAGCTTACGCGTGGTCGATTTATTAGAGAATGACGGACAGGGGCTCAACCTCACCTGGGAAGTGCGAGATGGCATACTTAAGCACTCCAAGGGACAAGTAGACATCCTGGGGGAAGAATGGGCAGATGTCAGCACTCTGGAAGGTCAGATATGCAAAATAGCGGATGTTATTGCTTACATCAATCACGATATCGGTGATGCTATACGGTCTGGTATTATTATCGAAAGCGATTTACCTGAACCAGCAATAAGTGTTTTAGGCCATACACATTCGCAGCGGATTAACACGCTGGTTTGTGATGTTGTGAGCTGCTCCTGGCCAGTTAGCGGGCACAGAAACGTGGCAAAGCCAGCTATTGCTATGAGCCCTCAGGTGATTAAGGCAACCAATTGCCTTCGCCAGTTTCTATTTAGCCGCGTATATAAGCCAAGCCTAGCTATCAAAGATGCAGAGAACGCCAGAGAAACAACACATCTCTTATACTCCTATTTCCTAAAACATGAAGGGGATTTGCCGCAAGAGTTTGCCTCTCTGGACGATGTCACGGAACGCAAAGTTGTTGATTATATTGCTGGAATGACTGACCAATATGCACTAAGGTTAGGCAGGGAAATATCTCCTAGAAATATTAAATGCGAATCCCCAAACCCTAAAAAATTAGGAGTATCCACTTAGAATTTAAGTTAATGAGCGTCACCAGCGAAGTAAAACAGAGGATAGATATTGTAGAGGTAATCTCTGCTTATGTTGCTGTACAGAAAGCCGGGCGTAATTTCAAGGCCTTATGTCCATTTCACAGCGAGAAACACCCCTCCTTTTTCGTCTTCCCCGAACAACAGACCTGGCATTGCTTTGGCGCTTGCGGCACTGGTGGTGACGTTTTCTCTTTCATCATGAAAAAGGAGGGAATCGATTTTGGTGAAGCTCTGCGTCTCTTAGCTCAAAGAGCAGGTGTAACTTTAAGCTCACCTGGAATATCAGGCGGTGTCGAAGATGAAAGGAAGGAGACATTATCCCAAATCAATGATGCAGCCGCTGAATATTTCCACCACTTGCTTCTAAATACCCAGGCTGGGGAAGCAGCCAGAAATTATCTTGATAAGAGAAAGATCACTGCTGAAACTATCAGGGGGTTCCGATTGGGCTTCAGTCACAATAGTTGGGATGCCCTTAAAAAATTCCTGATGACTAAGGGGTATGAGGAACAGGAACTAATTGAAGCTGGCCTGATAATAGAGAAAGAGGCAGGGAAGAGTTACGATAGGTTTCGCAACCGCCTGGTATTTCCCATATGCGACGCACAAAATCGGGTTATTGGTTTTGGAGCTAGAGCATTAGATGAATCCCTACCTAAGTATGTTAACTCACCCCAAACACCAATTTTTGACAAGGGCAGCAGCCTTTACGGAATTAACAAGGCTAAAAGTGCTATTAAGCACAAAAATCTAGTAATAATCGTGGAAGGCTATATGGATGTTCTCACAGCCCATCAATATGGGTGGCAGAATGTGGTTGCCTCAATGGGAACCTCCATAACTGAAAAACAACCTCGTATCCTTAAAGGGTTAACCAAGAACATAACCCTGGCACTTGACGCTGACCTTGCTGGGCAAGAAGCAGCCTTCCGAGGAGTGGAAGTATTGACTCATTCCCTGGATAAAAAGACAACATCAATGCTCTCATGGTCAAAAGAACTAGCTAACTCTGTGGATAAGGGGGGAGAACCGTCCCCATCACTGGCGGGGCTAGTCAAACATCAAAACACCCTCGATGCCGAGATAAAAATTATCCTTCTCCCTCCAGGCAGGGACCCAGATGAAGTAATAAAAGAGGATCTTACTCTTTGGCAAAATCTGGTGGAACAAGCTTTACCTGTACTTGATTTCGCTTTAGCAACTGTAACAAGCAAGGTTGATATCAACAAAGCCAAAGATAAATCCTTAGCCGTACAAAAACTCCTGCCGCTAATTCGTGAGATAAAGGACCCTGTACAGCAAGGTCATTATGTACTAAAGCTAGCAGATACACTAAAAGTCAGGGAGGCTGATATAACAGCCGCTTTGAGAAAATCACCAGTTGATCAAAGGAGGCCACAGCCAACTAGGGCGATGGAACAAGCTCGCTTCATTCATCAACTCATATCCAGCCCTGTTGAGGAATATTGTTTGGCCCTGCTACTCCAATATCCAGAGCTTCAGCAGGTAGCTCAAGGGTTATCAGTAGACCATTTCGAAAGCACAGAGAACCGTGAGATTTTCACCAGGTGGCAGTGCGCCCAAAATATCTCCGAGCTTAGAGAGAAACTTGACGCCAATCTGCTAGAAAATTTAGACTATTTAATAAATAAGCCAATCTTAGATAAAAATGGCACGGAACAGCATGCTCTAAATGACTGCATCCTTAGATTACAAGAAAGCTTGTCAAAGAGGCTGGAAGCGAGGAGAGAACTAATGTTTAATCTTACTAGAGAGAAAGAAGGTGTGAATGCCGAATTGGCTAAACTGGATGAGCAGGGAATAAGCTCCAGTGAGCAACTCAAAGAGGTTTTCATTAAACGAGAGAAACTAGCAAGACAAGAGGATAGATGACAGATTTTATTGAACACAGAATTCTTGACCTGAACAAGGGTGAGAAATCAACACGAAAGGAAACTCTTACCGATGAGGGCGAAACCGAAGATACTGGTGCTGCGGCTGACGAAGAGGCAACGGAAGAATCAGGCACTGAAGAAGCCAAAACGCAGATAGAGCAGGAGGAATATGAGGTAACTGACGATTTGGCCCGCATGTACCTCCACGAAATCGGTAAAGTCCCACTTCTCACGGCTGCCGAGGAGAGAGATTTAGCCCGCAAAATAGAGCGAGGAAATCACCTGGAAAAAATTAAAGATGGCTACTTAAAGAAATATAGGAAATTTCCTTCAGCAATTGATACAGTAGTCGATCTAATCTCACGATTATACAAGGCTTACCCCATTACCGAAGTTGTCAAAAAGCACTTAGACATTGGCCATTCCTCCAATCTAGTAGAGATAATCACAGATGCTAAATTTCACGCTGCCATTGATAACGAGATAGACCAAGCATTGGTAACAGCCGTTGGTCAAAGAGCTGGCAAGGAAACTGCCGCCTCAGAAAAAGCTATTGTGGAACTTTCCCTGAACAGTGGCCTTTTGCCACCGCGATTGTTGGCTCTCATCGGAGATAAAGCTTCATGGCTGGAAATAAAGGCTTTACTAGCCAGCAATGAATCCCTCTCCCAACTCCGCTCTCATAGCAGTCAGTTTGAAGCTCACTTCAAAAAAGTGAGACAGGAGGCGAAAAAAGCAAAAAAACACCTCACCGAGGCAAACTTACGCCTGGTGGTTAGTATTGCCAAGAAATATATCGGACATGGCATGTCCCTCCTTGACCTTATACAAGAGGGGAACATTGGCCTTATGCGGGCGGTAGACAAATTTCAACATAGAAAGGGTTACAAGTTTAGTACCTACGCCACTTGGTGGATTAGGCAGGGCATTACCCGCTCTATAGCTGATCAATCTCGCACCATCCGCATCCCTGTACACATGGTGGAAACAATCAACAAGTTATTGCGAATGAAACGACAACTAACTCAAGAACTCGGATATGATCCCAGCCATGAAGAGATTGCCAACCGATTAGATATGACCCCAGAAAAAGTAGAAGGGGTCATGGAATTATTTCATCACGAGCCAATATCACTGGAAACACCCATCGGCGAAGAAGATGATAGTCGTCTGGGTGACTTTGTTGAGGACCGCACTAGCCCGGCACCAAGCGAAGTTGCTACACAACAGCTACTTAAGGAACAAATAGATAGGGTGCTTGATGAGCTCACACCACGAGAGAAAAGGGTGCTCCAACTCAGATTCGGCCTTAAAGATAGACACACTCGAACCTTAGAGGAAGTAGGGCAAGAATTCAATGTGACTCGAGAGAGGATCCGCCAAATCGAAGCGAAGGCCTTACGCAAGCTACGCCACCCCAGTAAGAGTCGAAAGCTCAGGGATTACCTGGAGTAAATTGGATGGAACAAATTTGGGCACCATGGAGAATAGAATACATAGAAAGACCAACGGAAAGTGGTTGCATCTTTTGCCAAAAACCTAAGGAAGCTAACGATGAGGCAAATTTTATCCTCTACCGTGGCCAAAACAACTTCATAATCTTGAATGCTTTTCCCTATACCCCTGGACACTTAATGGTAGCACCCTATCGCCATATAGCAAATCTACAGGAGTTAACGGACGATGAAGTGAAAGAACACCTTGATATTGTTAAAAAAGCCGTAAAACTTCTGACGGAAGCGCTGAAACCTGCAGGTTTCAATATTGGCCTAAATATAGGTAAAATTGCTGGAGCCGGGATAGAATGTCACATTCATACTCATATCGTGCCTCGATGGCAAGGTGACGTTAATTTTATGCCTGTACTGTCTAATACCAGAGTGATATCGGAGGCTCTTGCTGCAACATATGAGAAGCTAAAAGCGAGGCTAACTTAGTTATTGCTTGGCTTGAGGATAAGAGCCCAGTATTTTAACAAAAGTGGCTTCCCTTTGCAGGTCTTTTATAGCTTCCTGGTAAATCTCACTACCCGAGTGACCCTCAAAGTCAACGTAAAAAACATACTCCCAGGGCTTACTCCTGCTTGGTCTCGACTCTAATTTTGTCAGGTTTATATCTCTAGTAGCAAAAATGCCTAAGACCTTATGCAAAGCACCAGGTGCATGCTTAACGGAAAAGATTAGAGAGGTCTTGCTCTTCTCACGTGGCTTAGCTTTTTCCTTAGAGATAGCAACGAACCTGGTATAATTATTGATGTTAGTTTCAATTTTTGGCATGACGAT
This sequence comes from Dehalococcoidia bacterium, assembly GCA_030605765.1. GTDB lineage: Bacteria > Chloroflexota > Dehalococcoidia > GIF9 > AB-539-J10 > JAGMDB01. Next base: position 6,996 of record JAUWHP010000035.1, on the reverse strand, counting down.
CTCTAAACCATAGATATCAGCAGCCTTCTGACTAGCTATCGCAGCAAATCCTCTGCATTGATTTTCTTTTATCATTTTGGCGCTGCCTGCAGTATCATAGCTAGGCACAATCTTGACCTTCAATTTGGTTAAGAATTCCTCGCATTGAGCCAAAGCTTGAGGGTGGGAATAAACCGTCTTTATGTCAGCTAATTTCTCCCCAGGCAGGGCCATCAGACAATGGCTTATCCTGAGAATGACTTCAGCAAATATATTAAGGGGATATGCTAATAGCAAATCATACGTCTCATTGATACTGCCAGCTTGAGAGTTTTCTATAGGAGCTACACCAAAACCAGCGTTGCCCTCTGACACAGCTTGAAAAACATCCCGAAGGTGAATACAAGGCAAAAAGCCAATGCTTTCTCCAAAAAGCTTTATGCTAGCATCTTCACTAAAAGCACCTCTTTCTCCCTGAAAAGCGACGTTTATCATTTACCCAAAGTATAACTTGGTTATTCCCGCCTTTCCACCGGGAATTACCCTCTCCAGAAGCGAGGCCAAAATATCATTAAAACCGTGAATAATTCCAACCTTCCTAACCACATACAGACAATCAAAAGGCCCTTCCCTGCTGCGGGAAGCCAGGCGTAATTCAAACCAGGGCCAACTCCACCCAGCCCAGGTCCTACATTCCCTAGAGTAGCAGCTACTGCTGAGAACGATGTTTCCAAATCAAGCCCTAAGAAACCAAGCACTATAGAAGCCCCAGCCGCCACAAGGATGTAAATAAACAGAAAGGAGATTATGTCTCGGATTATCTCCTCTGAGAGAGGCTTTTGGTTATATTTGACCGGGATCACAGCTTTGGGAGAAATAGCTTTTCTCATCATCATCCTGCTATGTTTCAACAGGGTTAAAGTTCGCACCACTTTTATCGCTCCCCCGGTGGACCCACCACAGCCACCAATGAACATTAAAGCTAAAAGCACCATTTTGCCACCAGAGCGCCACAACCCAAAATCGCAGGTAACAAAACCAGTAGTAGTCATGATTGAGAGTGACTGAAAGAGACTATACCGGTATGAGCTAGGGCCTTGAGAAAGGATTAGCAGTAACGTAGCTGAGGCTAAAAGAATTAAGTAAAGCCGGAATTCCTCATCTCTAAATATTTTGAAATTTCCCCTTAAGACCTGATAATGAATTATGAAGTTTGTACCAGCTAGGAACATAAAGGCCATGATGATATATTCAGCCAAGGGGCTAGCATAGGCTCCGATGCTTGCCGTAGTAGGAGTAAACCCGCCGGTGGGGAGAGTGCAGAGAGAGATGCAAATTGAGTCAAAGAGCTTAAGTCTAGCCAGGAAATAGAGGAGCAATATCTCAGCAACGGTGAAACCTATGTAAATTCTCCAAAGAAGTTTTGCCGTGGTTCTAATCCTGGGGCGAAGCTTTTCAGGTATGGGGCCAGGGAATTCTCTCTCAAAGAGCTGAGACCCTCCTACACCTAGCTTCGGCAGGATAGCAATAAAAAGGCCTATTACTCCCATTCCCCCTAGCCATTGAGTAAGGCTACGCCATAGGAGGGCGCTTTGAGGCAAATTTTCTACGTTTTGCACTATAGTAGCGCCGGTGGTAGTGAAACCAGACATGGCTTCAAAAAAAGCATCGAGGAAATTCCACCCCAGAAACGCATAAGGGGCCGCAGCAAAGAGTGGTACGAAAAGCCAGGTGAAAGACACTATAGAAAACCCATCGGCACGTCCTATTTCCCGTGTAGTTTTGAACCTAACTTCAAGCAATATGCCAATGGTTAAAGTTAGCAGTAGTGAATATAAAAATATCCGCCAGTTCTCGCCATAGTAGAAAGCCACTCCTAAGGGGAAAATGTAGACTAAAGCGAGCCATTTTAGAATTGAACCAATGATGTGCAGGGTTAAGGTTACCCTTTGGTAAAACATTTATTCATAAATTCGACTCCCTTTTTTGTAGATTTTTGACCTACAATGAGAGTCAACCAATCCTTGGGCTCTATGGTAACATCCTCACTCAAATACTTTCCCTGCCGCTCTATCACCAGGATTTTCATTCCATTTGGGTTTCCCATCTCAGGAATCCTCTTGCCCACACACTTCATGCCTTCCTCGATTTCTATTTCAAAGATTTCCGCTCTTTCAAAAGGAAGAAAATGTTTTACGTAAGGTTGCAAAATCATCTGGCAGATATGTTTTGCCACTATATCATAGGGTTTAACCTGGAAACCAATTCCTGCTTGTTTAAAAGTTTCCACATGTACTGCGTCATTAACCACAGAAATCACTTTCCTTGCTCCCATTTCCCTGGCGGTCATACAAATCATTAAGTTATCTGAGTCATCATTGGTTAAGGCAACTAAAGCGTCTGCATTCTTAACTCTAGCTTCCTCCAAAGCTGATTTTTGGGTGGCATCCCCTATCATCACCATAGCATCAGAACCCGTTGCCCATTCAGCACACCTTGCTTCATCTGAGTCTATAACCACTACCTCATTTCCTTCTTTAACCAGAAGTTCAGCCAGATTTTTCCCTATACTACTTAAGCCTGCTATTATAAAATACATTTTCTCACCTTTTGTGTAACAAAATTTTGGCTCATCCTCTTAAAGAATGAGCTTTAGCTCGAAGATGAAACACAGATCTATATTTTGCTTTGGAATGCCAACTAATATCCAAATCTAGAGTACTCCCTATCACAATCACATCAATTTTAATTGCGGATGCGATTTTAGTTTCTTTGATGGATTCTTGTCAACTCCCCCTTAACTCCTCCAGCCAAGCCATCGATTTAACTTCTCGTTGTAAAAGATATTCTATATACCCATGCATCACTTGCCTCAACTGGGAAGATAATGCAGGCTTCACTTTTACCCGCCTCGCAGTGGCATAATCACAATCTTGCCATAGACGGAGAGTTTTCAAGGCGTCAACTGAAAGAGGGCGCGGTTCACCTTCTTTCTCGCTACAACGAGAGCATAAAATTCCACCCTGGCTATAACTAAAGAAGTTGACTGTTGGCAGGGGAGGCGAATTACAGATGACACATCGGTGTAATTGAGGGCGATAGCCAAGATGGTGAAGAAAATGAAGCTCAAAATAACGTAACACAATTTCGCTGCTATCAGCCTGACATAGCCGACGCAAAGTATCAAGTAACAGATCAAACAAGAGGGGGTTCTCATTATTCTCCACGGTAAAAGAATCAATTAGCTCCAGAACATAAAGACCACACGACGTATACCACAAATTGTTTTTCAAAACCAGGAAACCATCAATAGTCTGGCTTTGGGTAACAATATCAAGGTTGCGCCCCCTGGCTAGCATCATCAAGCTATAAGTTAAAGGCTCTACATTGCCCCCTAATTTGCTTCCTGGGCGACAAGCTCCCTTAGCTACCGCCTTCAGCTTACCAAATTCAGGAGTGTAAATGGTAAGGATTTTATCAACTTCGCCGAGTTTGATTTGCTTAATAGTGATAGCCTGAGTTTGATAACTTCGTGGTGTTCTCATCCACGCCTTTTTCAGAATTCCTGTCTGCCTTCAAGAGCCTGGCCTAAAGTCATATCATCAGCGTACTCCAGGTCAGCACCAAATGGCAAACCACGAGCTAAACGCGTAATGTGAATGCCCAGAGGGAGTATCATGCGGCGGAGATACATAGCAGTGGTTTCACCCTCCAGATTAGGGTTGGTTGCCAGGATTACCTCAGCTACCGAGCTATCTCTGAGGCGGTATAAAAGCTGCTCCGTCTTCAACTCCGCAGGCCCTATTCCTTGCGCTGGGCTAACAGTTCCATGGAGCACATGGTAAACACCTCTATATTTCCCAGTTCGCTCCAGGGGAGGAATATCTGAAGGCCTCTCAACGACACAAATTTTAGAGCGGTCACGCTCCTCATCCTGGCAGATAAGGCAAGGGTCACAATCGGTAATATTAAAACAAACTGAGCAAAGTCCTATCTTTTCCTTCAGAGCCAAAATAGCCCCAGCTAAATTTCTGCCTTCTTCATCCGGCCTACGTAGTAAATAATAAGCCAACCGTTGAGCGCTTTTAGGCCCAATTCCGGGTAATTTACTAAATGCTTCAACCAAGTTAGCTACAGGTTTACAGGAAATCATCATTCTCTCCTTATAATCACTGATCAATAATCTTGGCTCCCATTTCCAGAGCAGCTTTAATCAAAGAGCTTTGTTCTCTCATTTGGGATGGGTTTTCCCTTTTATGGTCAACCAAGATACACTTTATCCTGTAAGTCTGACCCAAAACCTCTCTAAGTTTTCTTTCTATCAAATGTCGATACTTAGGGTCTTCAATCTTTTCTTTATGGAAAGGATAATAAAATCCCAATGTTAGGATATCGCCCTCAAGAGATACTGGCTTACAGGCACTACGCAAGAAAGCATCCAGATTTCCGCTGGAACCCTCACCCCGTAAAGATTGAATGAATCTCCTCCACTGGCTACGCACATCGTCAATATCTTGGGGAACCTTTATGTGTGAACCCTCGGTACCGCTTGCCACCACAGGAATTTCAGCTTCTTGAGCCGCTTGTACTGGCTCCTGTGATGATTCAGCAACTTCACCTACCGCTGGAGGTTCAGTTGGTGTTGGCTCTTCCTGTCCAGTCATCGAAGATAAGGCACAGTCTATTAAAGCTAACTCCAGAAGCAAAGTGGAGTAACTATCACTGCGAAAATCTACACTGGAGAAAAGTTTGGTAACCCTGAGCAAGTATTCCAATGTGCTGGCAGCCACAAGCTCTTTCATCTCAGATAAATCTTCACTAGTAGCACCTATTGCCTCTTCACACTTAGATTTAACCAGCAATAATCCTCGGAGATATTTTACCAACTGCAGATTAAACTGGCGGAGGTCAATGCCATCGCTATTAGCGCTATTAATGACTTGGAGACCAGCGGAAATATTCTTATTGACAATATGTTTTGCTAATTGCTTAACTCCCTGATCATCGGTTAATCCCAATGCTGTCTGAACCTGGTCTAAGTTAATCTGGTTGCCATAGTAAGTAATTAATTGTTGCAATATGTTTTCAGCATCACGCAGGCTTCCAGTGGCTGCCTGAGCAACAAGTTTTAGAGATTCGAGTCCAACATGAATGTTCTCTTTTTGACAGATTAGTTCCAGTTTACCTATTATCGCTGTTTGAGACAGGCGGCGAAAATTGAATCGCTGGCATCTCGACATAATAGTAGATATCACTTTATGCGGTTCGGTAGTGGCTAAAACAAAAATGACACAAGGAGGCGGTTCCTCCAAGGTTTTGAGCAAAGCATTAGAAGCTGCCTCAGTAAGCATATGGACTTCGTCTATGATATATACTTTGTACGGAGCAAGGCTGGGAGCATAATTCACCTTTTCCCTGAGGCTGCGAACTTCGTCAATGCCGCGATTGCTAGCAGCATCTATTTCTATCACATCTAAAGCTCTACCTTCCGTAATTGAGCGACATATATTGCAAGTATTACATGGCTCACCCTGTGCTTGATTGGGGCAGTTAACCGCCTTAGCCAGGATACGCGCTGTGCTGGTTTTCCCTGTACCACGAGGACCACAAAAAAGGTAAGCATGGGCTATCCTCCCACTCTCTACTGCATGGCGCAAGGTCTGAGTTATAGGCTCCTGCCCTACCACCTCAGCTAAAGTCTGTGGGCGCCACTTGCGATAAAGAACTTCAGAACCCATTATCCGCCTATATTATACTCCCCACCACCCAATCTCTAAAAGAGCTTTTGCTAAATTACCAACCCGAGCTATTTCCCAAGTCATAAATCGCTTCCTCATAATCTATTGTTACAATCTTGATAGCTTGTTGTAAACTAGCCTTAGTTGCTTGAGGGGCCTTTTCTAAAGCATTTTCTAATACATACAAACTCCGTTCACGGCTATCACTTAGCATTATCTTCAGTTTCCCCCTATCCCCCCTTTCTTCAAAAGCCTCCGTCTCTTCCGCAGGAGCTAAAGTTGCAGCCGGTGCTTTTGCTCCACTTTCCACTAACTCATCCATATTGCCAACCCCGTACACCTGCCCCAGGTGATTAGCAAATTGCTCGATCAATACAGAAATTTCGTCACCTTTGCCCTGGCTACCCATCTCAGCAATTTCTACTGCTCTACGTTCAGCAAACTGAATATGAAGCTTCGCTTTGTCCATATCGGAGAAGGCTAATGTCAGTCTCACTTGTTCCCCGGCTAACTTAACAGCATAGAGAGACTCATCAGGCAAAACATACGCTGAAGCAGCAACCGTCCCTACGCCAATAAGCAGGAAACCCAAAATAGCGGTCATAGCTAAAGCCCACTTCCTGTGCCAAATAGGAATCCTTACTCTCCTTTGCGCTTTCTCCTGTCTGTCATAAAACATCGCTTGAAGGCGCGAATAAACTCTTGCCTTACATTCAGGAGCAGGTTGAATAGCAGAAGATTTCCGGATAAAGGCAAACGCAGTCTTGAGCAAAGGCTCCAGTTCAGATGCTTGCTCAGGATGAGCTTTGAAACAATCCTCAATGCTTTCACCCTTGAGTATTTGTTCTACGCACTCATTAAAAATATCTTCTGACTTCTGGCTCATATCTTACTTGCCGCCCGACAACATTTTCCTTAATGCCACTATGGCATTATATTGCAAAGCCTTTACTGTGCCTGTATTTTTCCTCAAGACTTTGGCTGTCTCCGTAGTAGAAAGCTCACTTCCAAAACGGAGAGAAATCACCTCACGTTGAGCTGGAGATAATTTTTCTATGTTTTTAATCACTTCCTGGATTTCAAGCTCCCGCTCTGCCGTAAGTGCTGGATTTGATTCACTGGGCAAAGCTATATCATCCTCTAAAGCTATCTTTTCCACTTTGCCCTCCTTCCTGAAATAATCAATCACCCGATTATGAGCGATGCGAAATAGCCAGGAATTAAAAGGTGAATTTCGCCACCTATAAGAGCCAATCGCCTCCAAAGCTTTAACAAATAC
>JAUWHP010000009.1 GCA_030605765.1 Dehalococcoidia bacterium | reverse complement strand
CTAGCCCCAAGGATGAGAGTTGCCTAATTTCTTGGTTTGGATTATATTTGTGTTTTGCCCGAGCAGATTTCTAGATTTTCGGCCCTGTTTATCAGAAGGAAAGGAGTTAGAATGGAATTAGATTTGTTTAAGAAAGAATGGATAACTCGTCTGGCTATTCTGGTGACCATTGTTTTTCTCGTGGCCGGTTGCGCCCCAGCTAACCACCAGCCAGCCATCACCAGCCTGAAATCTATACTGGAGGCGGTTTATCCTTCAGGGAGTTGTGAAATTGAATGCGTTGCTTCAGATGAGGATGGTGATGAATTGAGCTATGAGTGGTTGGCTGGTAATGGCCACATAGATGGTGATGGAGCTATTGTTGTCTGGAATGCTCCAGAGTCCGAAGGTATCTATAACATCATGGTCAAGGTAACCGATGGCAACGACGGAGAAGCTTCTAACTCTATAACTATCAGTGTGAGGGACAACCGTCCACCAGCTATTACCAGCGTGATGGCCGATATGGGTTGGGTTAAACCTTCAAATAGTTGTCAACTTAAGTGTGAGGCCGAAGACCCCGATGGCGATGAGCTAAGCTATGAGTGGTCGGCGGATGGAGGCGATATTTCTGGCACAGGTTCAGTAGTTACCTGGACTGCTCCTGACGCAGCGGGCCTTTGTAATATCACAGTTGCAGTTATTGATGGCCATGGTGAGGAGGAGACGAGAATGCTAACTGTTAGTGTGGCACTCAATCCACCACCGGTCATCGAGAGCTTAATTGTTACCCCCAAAGGACATGAATATTTGAAAGAAGACGATGGTGGATACAAGGTCGGGAGAACAATGAGCTGTGACATTGAGTGTGTTGCTGTTGATCCTAATGGCGATGAGCTAAGCTATGAGTGGTTGGCCAGTGGAGATAAAATTGACGGTGGCGAGATTTCTGGGGAGGGCTCTATGATTACCTGGACTGCCCCGGATATGGCGGGTGAAGTTACAGTTACGGTAACAGCGTCCGACGCCGCTGGCAGTATGGTTAGTAAGAGTATAGTTTTCACAGTGGTGCGCTGCTCACCATGTACGTTTAAGTGAAGGTAGGGAATAAATGGCAACTCTAGCTAAGAGGCACAATTTTCACTTTACCCCAAATCCCTATCTTGTCGCCCTTGATAATAACTATGCCGTGTAACCCCTCTATTTTTTGAGCCTTCTCGATTGCCCCGGGGATATCTTCTACATCTCTGACCACATTGCCCATAGCGGTAGCCGTAGCATCAGCTAAAGGTGTTGATGGTGAAAGAGCTATAACAGCATCAGCGCTGCCCAGGCTTAGAGAATGCCCTACGATTGCTGAAGAGGTACATACGCCTAAAGGCGTTTCCTGTGGCTTAATTTCCAGGGCAATTTTCCCTGTAAAGGGAGATTGCCCGGCGTAAATTCCCACTAATCTTTTCTGTGATATTTTGAGGAAAATATCACCGCCATTTTTCACAATTATCTCCGGTGAAAAGGAAAGCAAATCTCTGCCTACAGCTTCAGCCATGGCACCAGCTACCGCTGCCATAGGGCCGACGCCAGCTAACTGCGATGCCCTGGACATTTCTCTAACTATAGCTGGAGCATCTTCTTCCACCGGGTAAGGCTCTAATGTGGTTAGAAAGAGGGGATGGTGTTCTATGTATTTCTCCAGGGATGCGCGGTGCTTTAGCACAGATTTGAGAGCTTTGCCATTGAGGTTACGCTGAGCCCGAATGTATAAGTCGCTTTGCTTTACTACTACATTAAAGGAAACTAAGTCGCTGTCTTTGATCCAGTGTCGGTAGGTTCGTGGCTCATACATTTAGAAATACAATCGCATAGCTCGAGGTGGGCAAGCTTTAACACATAATCCACAGACAACACATTTATTATGGTCAAAGAGCACCCTCCTGGTCTTCGGTTCCAGAGAAAAAGCGCCACTGGGGCAAATGGCGACGCATGCTCCACAATGGGTGCACCTGACTTCATCACGAACTACATCCTGTGAGAGTGATTGAATTCTTACACCCACACCGATGAGATACTGAATGCCCTTGTCATAGTTTTTCTGAGCGCCGCTCAGTTCCATAATCAGCAGCCCCTCTTCGCCAGGCGACACTGAAGCCTTAAGAATGTTGAAATTGAGGTTGAAATCTCTGACCAGGCGATAAACAACTGGCTGCCCCGTCACATGGGGGGGGAAGTGAAGCACTATTCTCTTGGAGATATCCATTTTATCACTCAGTTATTGGCCTTTCCTTAAGAGGCTTAAAGGTTATACCTGATTCCACTCCAGGCAAAGGAGCCACCGGCTCTGTAAGCAAGAATTCTCCTTTTTCTATCCAGCCTTTCAGGATATTGGCAATCTCTACCGCTTTAGGGTAGCTGGATAGGGAAGCAGTGGGCACATCTTTTCCTTGGATATTCACGTGGCCGCTTTTAAGTTCAGCATAGCTAATCTCGCATATAATTTCTGGCCTTCTTTGAGGATAAGCTTCGGAGTAATCCACAATGGGAGCAAAAATATCGGCATCGCTTACAGTAGTGTAGCGCAAGATTTCCTCGGATAGTATAGGTATGGGGATGCCTATACCTACCGTCAGTGTACAGCCATAGCCAAGCATGCTCGTTCCAACCAGCCATTCTGGTTTCATCTGCTTCAAATCACCAATGAGCGATAAAGAGCCTGCTCCCTCTCTGGGTACACCGTTTTCTCCTCGGGGAACATGGGGGTTATGTTGTGTACCGTGCCAGGCAACATAGCCGATGCCACCGCCAATGAACACTCTTGTTCCCACGCCTATAGTTTTATAATAAGGGTCATTTAGAAGAGGGGAAAGCTGCCCCGAGGTAGAGTAATGGACATTGCCTAAATTTGGCTTTAACACCCCCATATAGGTATAAATCGTTCGATCTGATAGATTCGCGCCGACATTATAGTTTTGATAGGCGTTTCTTATATTAAACAGGATGGCATTATTGATGTCTTTAAGGTTAACCCAGGTTTCCAGCTTTTTTCTGGGATAGCAATCTGTGCCGTAAGCAATGGCTACCAGCCTGACATCTTTTCCTGCCACCAGCTCTTCAACAACATGTCCACCACCGTAGTTAAATTCGCCGGGATGAAATTTATTTCTGGGGTCATCCTCGGGTAGAGCGTTAGCCCCAAGGAAGACATCTACAGCAGCCAGACCGGTATAGACCGGAACATCGTTGAGGTAAGCCTTGCCGCCACCGAGCTTTATTTTGGGCTGGGAATGGCCAAAATTGAGGAATACACCGGAGGAACACATAGGGCCGAAAGTGCCGGTAGTAACTACATCAATTTCCTCCGCCGCTTTACGTACACCTTTCTCCCTGGCAATGTCAATCACCTCTTCAGCAGTCACTACCACCGCCTTTCCTCTTTTAATTTTCTCGTTAATTTCAGCAATCGTTCTTAACATAATTTCTTAACAATCTATCTGTTATTCTAAGCCATCTGGGTGAAGAATCTCTTATTTTAACAACTCTACAGCCAATTTAGCTGCCTTTCTGCCGGATAACAGCATGCCGCCAAATATCGGCCCCATTCTTGGAGAGCCGAAGACAGCAGCGGCGGCCATGCCAGCAACTATCAACCCGGGGTAAACCTCCCTGGTGTTCTCAATAACCTCCCTTTCAGCCACCTCAGCCCACATTGATTTTTCACCAATTATATTTCCAGTCGCAGTTCTTAATCTTCCTCCTGTCTTCTTAGTGACCAGACGGCAAATTTCACAATCATGCCCAGTGGCATCTATCACCAATTTTGACCTCATGGCCAAAGGGTCAACATGTAAATTCGCTAGAGGAACAGAGCTCCAGTTTAACACCAGCCCGCTAACCTTATCAGCCTCCCTGATGACCACATCCTCAACACTGATTAGATTGAATATCTTTGCTCCAGCCTTTACAGCTAGAGAACAGAGGGTTGAGGCTAATTCTATAGCATTGGCGACATAATAGCCCCGCTGATATTCAGTGGTGGTAATGCCAAATTCATCTAAAATTTCCTTACCCTCGTCCTGAACCACGATTTTGTTGAACATCATGCCACCTCCCCATATACCACCCCCGATGCTTAACTTCCTTTCAAATATGGCTGTTTTAATCCCTCCTTTTGCCATATAGTAAGCAGCAGTCAACCCTGCCGGGCCAGCGCCCACGATGGCTACATCAAGCTCCATTGCCTCAAGCAGGTCTTTTATATAGCTTTCCGTTATAGCCCTGGAAATAACGACTTCATCCATTCGAGAAGCGCCTAAATTGAGATAACTCGATTAGTATACACTTCTTGGAGGTTAATTTTCTAGCCACAGTGCTGGTCTGTTCCTCCAATCTTGCCTATCTCGAGCATTTTGTTCCACTGCTTTTCTCTTAAGGCGAATAGTTTTTGACTTGGTTCACTTCTTTCCTGAGGTCTGCCCTGGCTGATAAGGGTTAACATGGACCATAACATCCTGGACATGCTCAATCCCACTCAGGAGTCTGCTTTTTACTTCAGCGGCTACCTCATGACTTTGCTCCACGGTGAGTCTGCTATCCACAGCTATTTCCATATCAATAGTGTAGGTAGAACCACGGCGATGCACCCTGAGGCTATCAATTGCCTTAATTCCTCCAACCTCCAGGGCAGTGGCTCTAATTCGATCCAGAACTGCTGACTTTGGTCTTTCATCCATCAAGATCCCAATATTTGGACGCAGGAGAGAAATGGACATCTTCACAATGAAGCCGGAAACAACAAGGCCGGCTACAGGGTCTAAATATTGGAAACCCAATCTGGCTCCAAGTATACCGGCTAAAACAGCCACCGAGGAGTAAGCATCCGAGCGGTGATCCCAGGCATTGGCAATAACAGCAGGGTTATTGTTTCTTTTCCCTACCTTGAGTGTATAACGAAACAGTCCCTCTTTTATAACTATGGAAGCAACAGCCGCTGCCAAAGCAATCATAGCTGGAGTTTCGAGATGCTTATCGGCAATGAGGTGAACAGCAGAAACGCCAACAAAGACTCCGGTACCAAGGATTATGAGGGCGACTAGAAAGGCAGCGATAGTCACTGCGTTGGCATGCCCGTAAGGATGGCTCTCATCCGCTGGTTTTTCTCCAATCCGTAGGCTTATATAAACAATCCCTGTGGCCAAGCAATCGGAGATAGAGTTAATGGCGTCGGCTATCATGGCATAGCTGAAACCGAGTATACCGGCGAGCATCTTAAAAATTGCCAGAATTACGTTGATGACAAGCCCTACTAAGGTGCAAGTTTTAGGATCACGCAAATTGATGCTCGATATAAGCCCTAATCTTCTATCTCCCGATGGTAAATGCATTCTAGGTTGCTTTGGCAAAAGTTTTCCCCTTGAGCAAGTGAAGCCTATGGGTTTTGGCCTTTTGGTTTTTGTCTTAGAGTTCTTTCTTTAGTATCTTCTCCTTGAACGTCTCCCACTGTTCCTTAGTGACGACACAGATGTCGCCTTTCTCTCCTATTTCCACTTCCCCATCCGTTATCTTGATTACCGGAGAGCAGTATCCTTCTCCGCACAGGCTTGCAAATTTCATGTTTTTAGCCTTCTTCTGTTTGAGAATTTAATGCTTTATTTTTTACACCCCCTGCTCGCCATCAAGAATACCTTCATATTACATACGCTTAGTAGCTAATACCTTTTCTTCTCACTTGCCCCCATATTCTGTTTTTAATCCCTTCGCCGTATCCACACTCATTCCACAGACAGGGTCTGTGGCAAGCTCTCCTGCCCGACCCCGTGGTGCCTCAAACCTGATAAGATTTCCAATAGCGCCCATAACCAGCCCCATCAAGATCACAGCAAAGAATATGAACACGGTGAACTCTATGCCCAGCAAGGCATAACAAACCAGGAGAGCGCTTATGGAAGTAGCCGGTGTTGCCACCAGCAAGGCTAACACAGAACCTAACCTTGCACCCTTCTGATGTAGGCTCATCGCTACCGGGAGAGAGCCAAAGCAGCAAATGGGGAGGGCTATCCCGGCAAGTGTGGAGTAGAGGAGAGGCTTTATTCCCCGCCCACCAAGGTGTCTTTCCCCCAACCCTGTAGGAACAAATTCATGGATCAAGCCGCTCAAGAAGAACCCTATTGCAAGGAAGGGCAATACTTCGATGAGATAATCCTTAAATACGATGAAAAACCGGGCTATCAATTACTTACCTCCCTCGGTCTCATCATCGGCGTATTGAAGCTGTGGTTGGTAGAAGAACCCCCTTGTCTTTCTACAGAGCCATACCAAAAAGAGCATAAAGGGGACTTCCGTGAGCACGCCAACAACTGTAGCCAGCGCTGCTCCTGAAGAGAGGCCAAAGACGGTCGTTGCTACAGCAACGGCTACCTCAAAGTGATTGCTTCCAGCGATTATTGCTGTTGGTGCCGCATCCTCATAGGAGAGGCGAATAGGTCTAGAGATAAGGTAGGTGAGGGCAAAGACAAGAAGGATATTGCAGAATATCCCGATGGCAATCATGCCCACGGCTGCCGGAAGTTCCGTGATTATGTTTCCTTGCAGACTGAATAGGATCACCAGAGTGACGAGGAGGGCGATTATCGACACGGTGCGCAGGGGAGGAATTAACTTTGATTCAAACCATGCTATGCCCCTCCGCTTAATCGTCTGAGTTCTGGTGAAATAGCCACACAGAAGGGGGAGACAAATGTAGACTGCCACCGAAAAGGCTATCGTGGCCCAAGGTATAGTAATTCCCGAAATTCCCAAGAGAAACTGAGCCAACGGGGCATAGAGGAACACCATTGATAGCGAGTTTATGGCGGTCATTACCAGCGTATGCGCCATATCCCCTTTTGCCAGATAGCTCCACATCAGAACCATAGCAGTGCAAGGGGCAACTCCGAGAAGAATCATTCCCGCCCGGTATTCCTGAGCGATCTCGGGTAATAAGAAGCCCTTGAAAACTACGCCCATGAACAGCCAGGCGAAGAAAGCCATGGTAAAGGGTTTTACCGCCCAGTTGGCAACAAGAGTGGTGATTATTGGCTTTGGGGTTCTGACTGCCTTTTTCACCTGGCTGAAATCTATCTGCACCATTATGGGATAGATCATCAGGAACAAACAAATAGCAACCGGGACAGAGACATTGGCAACAGTTAGCCCGCCTAATACGTCGGAGATTTTAGGGAAAACCTTCCCTATCCCTATCCCGGCACCAATACAAAGTGCTACCCACAGGCTCAGGTATTTTTCCCAAACTCCAAGCCTTCTCTCCCTTTCTTGGGCCATATTGCGCCTCAGTTTCTCACTTATACGCCTTAACTGTAATGTTCAAAAGCTTTTCTATAGCTCCGTTTCCCTTACTCTCTATATAGAATTCTCTACTGGACACCACCATCACATCCTCGAAGCCGGCCTTCTTTACCTCGCCCAAGTATTCTTGCTGCTCTAAAGCTCCAGCGATACATCCTGTCCAGGCATCAAGGTCATTCTTTATCTCATCGGGGAGTTCTCTCTGGGAAACTATATCGGAAACTATGAGCCTTCCACCGGGCTTCAGAGCCCGGTAAGCCTCCCGGAAGGCTTTAGATTTATCTGGTGATAGATTGATAACGCAGTTACTGATAACGACGTCCACAGATTCATCCTCGATGGGAAGTTTCTCAATTTCCGCCAGGCGAAACTCTACATTATGGTAGCCATAACTCCTGGCGATACCTTTTGCCTTGTCTCCCATTTCCTCCGTCATATCAACTCCGATAACCCTGCCGGTGGAGCCAACCCTATTAGCTGCCAAGAATACATCTACCCCTGCACCCGACCCTAAATCCAGGACTACCTCGCCCGGTTTCAGGTCTGCTATAGCGGTGGGATTACCACACCCCAAACCTATAACCGCCTCTTCTGGAATATGTTCCAAATCCTCTCTCAAGTATCCGATAGCCTGAGCTTGGGACAGGGGACTGGCTCCGCAAGCACAACTTGGGCAACAGTTCTGTTGGTCTTGCTTAGCTATCTGAGCGTATCTCGCCTTCACCACTTCCTTGATTTTCTTCTCTTCCATAATTCACCTCCTGGCATTTGCACCACAATAGCTCTAGCATTAAAGCTTCGCTATTGAGGATTAACCTGGCTAACTTTTCATCTGTTAACTAAGGCAGTGGACGAGATACCCGGCGGGCTGTAAAAAGGACGAGCAAGCAAATTACCATCCAAATTTCAGCCACCACTGACGATAAACTGAATAGTGAGTTCATCATTCTTCTTCACCGGCCTATCCAGTTTCAGTGTATACGAATTCGTCGATTTAATATAAATCTGGTAAAGGCCCCTCAGCTCCCTTTGCCTGACGCTAATTTCCTCCTTAATGCCAGGAAACCGCACCTCCAAGTTGTCAAGGCACTCGCCAACATTTCGCCCTTCTGTCTCAACCAATCCCTGATCACCGGTCAAGTGCTTCAGATGCCAAGCAATTCTTACCTTGATGCTCATTGTGGCTCACGCGATTCAGGCGAAAATCGTTTCCCCCTTCGTCTAACCGCTTTTTTTCTGTGGTGCCAGTTCCTCTACCCCAAGCTCCCGAATCTTCTCCAGCTTGGGAACTCCCGTTTTCCTATCCCATCCCCGAAGCTCATAATATTCGTCCAGCATTCTCTCAAAATCCTCCACCGGAATCCTCCAGCCCGTGTCTTCCATGGGTTCAGTAAATCTCCTGGGCAATGTGTCATCCTTTCGAGAGAGGCCTTCACGAACATTAAATAGTCTGGTCACATTGTAGACTCTCTCACCCAGAGTCATGAATCCTTTTTCATCGGCATCCAGCCCAAGGGAAGTAAGCACCTCTGCCAACCACTCTGCCGAATATGGCACACAATCGCATGTTATAAGGCTCCACGCAGCAGCGTTGTAATCCTGCAATCGCTTCACCAATGCGGCTTTCCCCGTAGTAGTGAACGGGTCTGCTGTTTTGTCAAGAACTTCAGCAGCAGTTGGATACGCTCTTTGATGGCAACTACCTCGATCGGATGTGGCATAAGCAAGAGCCATCCCTCTCGACCCTCTAGGGTCGTACCCGGGGAATTCAAGTCCCTTAACATGAATGGCAAAATCCCCTGAGCCTTTTGCTATTTTCACTGAGGCCATTTTAACACCTTCAGCAAGAAGGTCCCCTATTCCCTCCCTGGTAGCTATCATCTTTACTAACTCTACCTGTTTTCCCGAATCGCCAAAGTGAATCTCATAATCTATCAGGCCTTTCTCTGAGCATTCCATAGCAAAGGCAATGACGTCTCCCAACGACATTACGTCAAGGCCATATTCATTAGCCAGCCTTATGGATTCTAATACCGTGCTCAAATCCCCCTGCCCACAGTTTGCTCCGAGCAGTACCACAGGCTCATACGATACTGTAGCTTCAGTGCCCGCAAAAGGACCTTCATTCACCCTTACTGTGTTGCCACAGCCAATGGGGCACAGATGGCAGCTAGACTTCTTTATAACATGCGGTCGCAGTGCAGCTTCATTAATATTTCTAACCTGGTCAAACGAGCCCGCAGTAAAGTTCCTGGTGGGTACAATATGTGCTTCGTCACACATGTCAATATTGGGAGTGAACATACCGCCACTGAAAAACTCCCTGAGGTCCTTGTTATCGGCAAGGCGTTTAAAGTGTTTCCTCTGGAGTTCCTTTGTTATCTCAGGAATCTCGAGTTTCCCGTTGCTCTTAATGGCAATTGCCTTCAGGTTCTTTGACCCCATCACAGCGCCAACACCACAACGCCCTGCCGCTCCAGGACGCCCGCTCCCGGTCACATTGTTCAATATACATGCAAACTTGACCAGGTTTTCCCCGCCAGGGCCAATCGATGCCACGCTAAAACCTGGATAATATTCGCTTGTCTCCCTAGTGCTCTTTCCTTTAAGAGTGGAGCAAACGTCTTCCAGCGCCACGCTTTGCCCCTCTATCTTAAGAGCAACTAAATTTGGGCTTTTCCCTTCAATGATAATTCCAAGATATCCTGCCTTCCTTAGCTCATACGAAAAATTACCGCCGGAAAAAGAATCGGCGTATGCTCCTGTCAAGGGTGACTTCGTCACCACCGCATAACGCGTACAACTGGGCATGATGCCTGTTAAGGGGCCAGCCATAAATATAAGTTTGTTATCAGGCCCCAGTGGGTCAGTCTTAGCCCTTAACTCTTTATAGAGATAATAGGCGCCTAACCCCTTTCCACCAGCATATTTATGTATTAACTCAGGCGGTATTATTTCCTCCTTCACCAATCCCTCTGACAGGTTAATCCTTAGCAACCTATACTTTTCCATTGCATATCGTCTCCCATAATTAGCATTTCTAGCTGTTTTTGCTTTCACCAATTGGCCCTTGGCCCTTATACTTTGGTGGCAATCTACAACTGTGTCTTATTTCCAGCTTCTCCCCTATGCGTACACTATTTGGTTCTACTGCTCCCATCACTAAGTATCCTTTGGCTGCTCGGCGCGTACAGCTCCCTCTGACCCGAGCGTCTCGCCGTTTCGGCTCGCTTCTTTTTGCCTTTGCCGCTCGACTAACTCCTGCAACGTCGTACCCTCTAAAACCCCGCATATCGCCTTCCTTATCTCATCCCAAATATCACACATGGCGCAAGAACCAACACGCGGACATATATCAGGATGAATAACACACTCTACCGGGGCAATCGATCCTTCGAGGAGTCGAATTACCTCACTAAGCCTAATTTTTTCAGGGGACTTAAGCAGTGAAATTCCACCGTGAGCCCCTCGAATGCTTCTTATTATCTCTCCCGCTACGAGAGGCGTAACCAGATGCTCCAGATACGGCAGAGAAATTTGCTGTCTTCGAGCAATATCTTTCAAAGGCACTGGGCTTTCATCGGAGTGCAAGGCTAAATCTAAAAGCGCTCTCGTACCATATCGCCCTCTAGTAGAAAGCTTCATCACATTATATTGTCGACTAAATGAATCAACATGGTATAGTACCAATGAGCAATGACGCTGTCAAGCGTTAGTTTTCACCCTAATCAGAAACCCCTTCATCACCCCTCCCATCCCGGATAATACGAGGTAATGAGGAATTGCCCACAGGCAAAATTTCAGCTGCTAGCTAAACTTGGCCTTCACACGCATCAAGGCTCACTGCCTCCGCAAACCCTGCACTCAGGCCTCTTAGCCAAATCGGCTATGGTGAACTCCATCCTTTCACCATCGATATACAACATCTTGTTAGTCAGCAAATTACCGAAGCCAGCGAGGAGTTTAATCACTTCCGTAACTTGCAGGGTAGCTATCAAAGCTGGAGTCACACCGAAAACTGGAAATGCCCTTACTCTATTCTCTGGGGCAGCAGGGTAAATGCAAGAAAGGCAAGGGGTTTCACCAGGAATTATAGTGGTAACCTCACCAATGAGCCCATAAACCCCACCATGGATGAAAGGGGTTCTTTCTGCTACACATGCTGAGTTAAGAACAAGCCTGGTTTCGAAATTATCCATCCCGTCTATTACCACATCTGCCCCTATAATAATGTCCCGCACATTCCCCTCAGTAATTCTCTCAAAAAGCGGGGTAATCTCTATCGAGGGGTTCAATTTAGCCAGTTTCCGTGCTGCTGAGAATGGCTTCGCCTCTCCGATATCCTCATCCCAATGAAGAATTTGCCGATTTAAATTAGAAAGCTCCACGCGGTCACAATCCACTAGCGTAATATGACCTACACCAGCACAGGCTAAATATGTAGAAGCGCTGGTTCCCAACCCACCAAGCCCAGCCACCACTACATGGGAGCGCTTAAGCTTCTCTTGCCCCTGCCGACCAAAACTTGGATATAAGAGCTGCCGTCCATATCTGCTGAGATCGCTCTTCGTAAGCATGTTCCTCTTCGTTCCTTTCATTAAGCTTTTACTTTGCCTCCTCTAAACTATCAAAATTGTAAGCTGAACACCTCAGGAAAATCAATGTAATATATACATTCTCAAACTCAGCCTGGGAAGATCCTTGGCGTAAACCTTTAAAATAAACACAGATACAGCATGGCAAGATAGCTGAACAGTCAGGTTGGCATTCTTGCTGGATAGCAACACGCAAAAGCGAGTACCAACTAAGTCTATTCTAATTGTCTGGCTTGTTCTATTGTTTGTAGATTTCTATCGTTCATGATCAGTCGCATGTCCCAATCACAAACCAGTTGCCTCTTCTCTCAGGCTCATCTTGTATTTGGAAGAGCCTCAAGTATTACAAGCATTAGCTTATGGAGATATGAGGGATTAGGCAATGCTAGTCATTTAAAATTCTGGCCTACTAAATCTTTACAGTAACTTCGTACGGGGCTAATGTAGTAGCCTGCTCGCTTAGGTGTTAGAATTGGTTATAGGTTAAGGGCTAATGAAGATAGCTATTTCAGGAAAGGGAGGCGTAGGGAAGACCACTCTAGCGGCACTCTTAGCCATGGCTTACGCTGAGGGTGGCCATAAGGTTCTTGTAGTTGATGCTGACCCGGACGGTAATATGGCTTCGGCTTTAGGCATTCCGCCAGAATTAGCTGAGCATATCACTCCTATCGTCCAAATGGGAGAACTAATCTATGAGCGCACTGGAGCACAACCAGGCACTATTGGCAGCTTCTTCCAACTAAATCCGAAGGTTGATGATATTCCAGACCGCTTCACTATGGAGTGGCAAGCGGTTAGGCTTTTGGTTATGGGGACAATCAAAGGTCCACTGGCGGGCTGCGTCTGCCCTGAGAGCGCCATGCTGAAGGCGTTGCTCAGCCATCTCATTCTTGAACGGGATGAGCTGCTGATTCTCGATATGGACGCTGGAGTAGAACACCTGGGTCGTGGAACAGCTCAAGGGGTGGATGCCTTCATAATTGTAGTCGAACCGGGGCAGCGTAGCTTTCAAACAGCTCGGACGATTGAGAAATTTGCTTCAGGACTGGGGGTAAGACATTGCTTCATAGTCGGTTCTAAGACTAACAATGAGTCAGCACGCCAATTCATCAAGGAAAACTTATCGAGTTACCAAATTCTGGGCTTCCTGGATTTCGACCCTGATTTGCTCTATGCTGATGTTCAGGGCTTTAACGTCTACCAGTCGGCGCCAAAGAGTGTTGAGCAGGCCAAACAGATAAAGAGCAAGCTGGATGAATTCTTTGGGGATAAGCGAGAGGAAAGAGATACGAAAGCTCCCAGTTACGAAGAGCATATATGAGAGTCCTGACGACATAGAGGCTTTCGATAGACAAGGTTCTGCTTCTCGTCATGCCACCAGATTAACCAGCACCTTTCGGCGGGCTATGTCCAGGGACCGGGAAGGTTTAATATTGCGGGCTTTCTGACATGTGGGAGCCAGGCTTTCGCAGTACTAGCGACTTTCGCAGGAACAGCGTCAATGTGCCGGAGGAGCCTTTGGAGGCCGTTGTGTTGCTAAGGGTAAGCTTCTGATTAACTTCGACAGGATACCCACGCAAATATCTCTTATATCTTCAGTGGGTAGAAAATCAGAAATACTACTGTCAAAAATTATGCTTCCTCTGGGGGAGAATTCATCATCGCCTCGCCATAGGACAAAGGTTATAGGCACACGTGGCAAAGCGTTTATAGTTATGGATACGTCGCCATAACCCGCTTTGTGACCTCCCAAGTTTGCTCCAGCGTTTATTAATAGAAGAGGTTCCTCGCCGAAGTGATCTAAAAACGGCGTCAGAGTCATCTGGGAAAACACTCGAAAATAACTGGCGCAACCTGGCAGTTGCTTAAAGGTGATCAATCTATTACTAGCTGGAGTACCTCTTGCTGAAACTAAGTAGTGCAGCATTAAGATTTTATCCTTTAGCGGCACTTCTTCGTCATTGTTCCATGAAGAAACTTCACCGTTCGGAAGAGTAACAAGATATGCTTGATTTAGGTACTCGACAGTTATCTTGCTGGAATCCACGGATTTTGCGCCAGTCTTACGGCAGAGTTCTTCTATATTTCTGCTTGCCAGTTGTTGACAGGCGAGTTTATAAGCTTGTTCTTGACCGTCAGTCAATGACGAATGGCGGCTCTCCATCTATAATCTAATCTGGCGGGGATAAGCTATTCTAGTATAATCCTTCCTGTAACGTGCCATTCCTACTAATTTGACAGGGGCAAGCCCGGCGGGAAGATGAAGTCGCTTATCCATGCCGTGGTCCCCTTAGAAATTCTATCCATTTGGCAAACTTAGGCACATCAAAAATGGGCTGAGTTTGAATATGATCAGCCACAGCTCTGACCTTGCTTATGGCGCCACAATACCCTTTTTGGTAACACTTTATCTTGACGAAACACGTGTCAAAACCTGCCAGCCCAGAAATGAATATGGGCTGAGAATTTCTACGCCTTCCTCGTAGAGGCTCTCTGGATTTGATTTCTCAGCACTGTCATGGTAGCAGCCAATCTTAAACTTATGACTTTACTGAGGTTACGCGTGACCACGAATCCTATACAATTGTTCTTCTCCAGGATATTCATCAATTCTTTGCCGTTTATGGTGATGACCTCGCTCTTTTCGCGACATCTGGCCAAAGCTGTCAGTTTATATGGTGGTACCAAAGCTGACCAGGCGAAGGTTTCACCCTTCTTTACTGTATAGACGGTTATCCTCGCTTCCAGGTCATAAATCACAAATTCAACCTGTATGTCAATTGCACCATTTTTGAGAAGATAAATTTCTGCTGCTGGGCTGGGCGGGCCAAGTATGCCGCCTGTGAAAATAATAGAGCCTTCTTCATAACTTCGCTCCTTACAAAGCTCAACTATTTGCCCTAGCTCATTTTCATCTAAACCTTCAAACAACTGGAAACGTTTTAGCACCTCAACCGACACCATTGCTGCCACCTCCTTAGCAATTTGTCAATTTATAGTTCCTAAAAATCATTTTAACATACGGGGACAGGGGCCATCAATGTGTTGTTGTGCAGGCTTAGAGATGGTAGCAAGTCATAATCTGAAGTCAGTGTCTCCTCTCTCGCTTTTACAGGCAACCCTCCCTTGCCAGGCCTGACGCTCACTCTCTATCTCTAATTTCATAGCCTGCCTTCACCAAAATTCCTTTCACAGATAGGGAGGCAGGTGAATCTTCAGGTAGCTTGAAAAGAGTTTTCCCTTCCAAATTGTATTGTCTTACATTAGAATCATATTCTATCTTCCCTAAATAAGCTTCTCCAAAATTTTGCACATATTCTTCTGTGTCATTAGTAAATCTGTAATTCCCCAAGAGGTATAGATGCTTATAGCTAACCTTCAATTCCTTGGTGATTGCTGTGACTCTTGCTATATGTTTTATGGATTTCTCAGAGGGATCCAGAATTATGAATAAGTCATCTATATCCATTACTACCTTGCGGTTGAAATGTTCCAGTCCAGCTGGTGAATCTATTAGTATCTCTTCGTAATCCTTAGCCAGGGTAGGGATAAGGTCCTTGAGCACTGCATCCGGGGCACAGTAACATCCTACAGTGAATTTTGTTCCTAAGGTGATAAGGTCCAATCCGGGTCCCCGATACAGACAATCCCTTTGAATCAAGGACGGCAGTATATTTGATAGAAGATTATACCCTGTGCGTCCAACTGTTTTATTCTCGTGTAAGATGTCGTGGAGTGCGCCTGAGATGGTTTTCTTTCCCTTTTCGCTCAAATCTATTCCTAGCATGTTGGCTAGACTCTCATCAGGATCAAGGTCTATGAGCAACTTCGGTGGTCTCAAATAGCTACTGGCCAAGGCCGCAAAGGTGGATTTTCCCGCCCCTCCTCTTCCTGTAGAAACGATTACTCTGCCCATATATTGTTCCTTTTTCAAAGTTGTGCTTGTTCAGAAAATTCCAGGACGCTCTCTAGCTCCTTTCCTTTGCTACAAGCTTTTTACTGTGCATCCATTTGTTGATTAAGGGAATCCTTCCCCTTAATTGTCACAATCTTGCCATCATCTGTTATCTTAAGTATTTCTCTGCCACATCGAGGGCATAAGAGCTGCCATTTTTCGTTTCCTATAAGGAGGCATTACGATGGCAAAAAGGACACCAGTATAGGCGTTTCTCTTTCATATTTTCTGCTTCTGTGAGACAAAATAATAAGCACATACTACTGTGCTCACCAATACATTACTATCCGTAACCTCCTTTTGTCAAAATCCTCTTTACAGATAAGCAAGCAGGTGAATCCTCAGGGAGTTCTAGAAGAGGTTTCCCTTGCAAGTTGTATTGCTCCAGGTTAGCGTCATAATCTATCTTGCCGAGATAGATTTCACCACTGTTTCGCAGATAGCCCTCTGTTCCTTCATCAAATTCGTAATTTGCCACCAGGTAAAAGCGATTGTACCTAATCCCTACTGCCTTCATGATTTCTTTGATTCTACCTATGTGTCTTAAAGATTTCTCAGAGGGGTCACAGATGACAAACAGGTCGTTTATATCAGAGACTATATTTCGATTCAAGTGCTCCACCCCGGCTGGTGAATCTATTACTACATTGGTATAATTCCTAGCTAGTTTAGGGATAGTTCTCCTAAGCAGCTCATCTGGGGGACAATAACAGCCTTCGGTCAGCTTTGTCCCCAGAGTGATAAGGTCGAAACCTATATCCTCATACAAGCAATCGCTCCATAGCAAAGATTCCATCAGCTCATGTGTGGGCGTTGAAACCTTTGCCCCTCTTTTTCTTGTTTCAATGACATCATAAAGTGCTTCCGAAACCGTCTTTTTCTTTTCCTTACGGAAATCTGCCCCAAGCATATCGGCCAGGCTAAGGTCAGGGTCAAGGTCGACAAGAAGTGTGGGGGGCTTTAAGTATCTAACAATTAAAGCCACGAAGGTTGACTTGCCTGCCCCTCCCCTACCAGTAGAAACAATTTTTCGAGCCATTTAGGTCTCGCTTTCTTCTATGGCTTTAGCCACTGCCTTTTCTTTGGCGGCAAAATCCTCTAGGGGAAGCGAGCTAATCGGTGACAGTTTTACTACCGCATTATACTTTGGAGGGCAGACATCCCTACAGGTGCCGCAATTTACGCATTTTTCCTGGTCAATATGCTTGATCTTTCCCACTCCACCCCCGATGGCTTCAGTAGGGCAAGTTAGGACACAGTGCTCACACGACCTGTCGCATTTATCCTGCAGAATGCAGTAAGCTGTAAGGTTAGTGCACACCTTCGCAGGGCAACGCTTCTCTAAGACGTGGGCTGCGTATTCATCTTGAAAGTAGCGGATGGAGGTGAGAACAGGATTAGGTGCTGTTCCTCCCAAGGCACAAAGGGATCCACCCTTGATATCCTCCGCCAGCTCGAGGAGGAAGTCAATATCTTCCATCTTACCTTTGCCATTTGTGATGTTCTCTAGAACTTTGAGCATCTGCAGATTGCCCACTCTACACGGGGTGCACTTGCCGCATGACTCTCTCGTGATGAAGTCGACGAAGAAACACGTTGCATCAACGGCGCAGTCATCCTCGTCCATAACAATAAATCCTCCTGAACCCATCATTGAACCGATTGAGGTGAGTGAATCAAAATCTATAGGCGTGTCCTGCAGATTCGCTGGAATCATACCGCCCGAGGGGCCTCCAATCTGCACTGCTTTAAATTCCCTATCATTGAGAATTCCATCTCCAATGTCATAAACTATCTCACGTATCGTTGTCCCCATAGGTACTTCGGTGAGTCCGGAATCTTTGATCTTACCTGCCAAGCTAAACAGCGCCGTACCTTTGCTTTTTTCAGTGCCGATTGAAGCGAACCAATCGGCCCCTCTCTCAACTATCAAATGGATATTGGCAAAGGTCTTTACATTATTCAAAGCAGTAGGTTTGCCCCACAACCCAGACTCTGCCGGATACGGTGGCCTTGGCCTGGGTTCGCTTGTCTCGCCTTCAATGGCAGCCATCAATCCCGTTTCTTCGCCAGAGACGAACGCACCGGCTCCGGTAGCTAGATTGATACGGAAGCCAAAGCCACTGCTGAGTATATTATCTCCCAAAAAACCCAGTTTCTCTGCCTGCTGTAAGGCGACCTTTACCCGCTCAACAGCCAGAGGATATTCAGCACGAATATAAATATAGCCTTCGTCGGCTCCTATGGCATAACCACCGATAATCATCCCTTCTATAACCTGCTGCGGGTCGCTTTCCAAAACAATTCGGTCCATAAAGGCGCCAGGGTCACCCTCATCAGCGTTGCATACTATATATTTTGGGGTAGCAGAGTAGCTATGACAAATTTCCCATTTTAGGCCAGTAGGAAACCCCGCACCACCTCGCCCTCGAAGTCCCGATTTCTTAATTTCCTCGATTATCTCCTCAGGCCGCATCTTTAAGGCTTTCTCCAGTCCCCTGTAGCCATCATTGGCGAGGTAGTGGTTTATGTTCTCGGGGTCAATATAACCGCAACGGCGCAACACAAGGCGAAGCTCCTTTTCAAATCGGGGGAGTTCTGGTATATAAGGAGCTTCTCCCTCCTCCCCCACCTCAAACGTGCCTAAAGCAAGCTCAAGGCAAGGGTCATCGCTGATGATGTAGCCTTCTACAAGTCGAGGGACAAGTTCCTGAGTCATGTGATGGTATACCACACGCAAGGACTCAGGCCTAGAGATGGCGACCAAGGGCTCGGCATAGCATAATCCCATGCAGCCGACCTCGATAACCTTAACTTCGATATTCCGGCGCTTTAGTTCTTCTTCAAATGCTTTAACAGTCTCCATAGCACCGGCTGCCCTGCCACAAGTAGCTGTGCCAACGAGAATATGAGTGCTGCTTTGCAAAGCTTCCCACTCGGATTTCGCTCTGTTTGTGAGCTCCTTGAAAGTCATGCTAGTATCACCACAGGTTTCTTGAAGCCCCTCATCTTGTTAGGCAAACTGTAGCTTAACCAGGATTGAAGGTCAAAGACGGGTATAATGGGGAATCTACTGCGGAATTTGCTCTTCCTCCGATCGCTCTTTTTCAATTTCCTGCTTGTAGGGCACTGAGATCTCATCTACTTTAAAGGGTGTCATTTTGGGGTAGATTTTATCGCCTATTTTTACTGCTGGAGCTCTGTCACCTATCCTCACTACCGGGGCGAGCATACAGCACCCCATGCAAGCTACCCTTTCCAAGCTGAAATTGCCATCTTGACTAGTCTCTCCTACCTTAATTCCTAGCTGTCTCTCAAATTCCTGTAAGATAAGCTTACCTCCCCTTAAATGGCAAGCAGTTCCCAGGCAAACCTGGATGGGATATTTTCCTATAGATGTGAACCGGAATTGATTATAGAAAGTGGCCACTGAATAAACCCGGACTGCTGGCATTTCCAAAAACTTAGCCAACTCTGTCATCGCCTCTCGGGGAAGGTATCCCAGGCTTTCCTGGATTTCCTGCAGTAGAGAGATTAAGTTCTTCCTTTCTTTTCTATCAGGGGTTAATGTCCCCTTTAACTGCTCGGTCACAGACTCCTCTTTCCTCACTCTGGGACTGCCTTCCCTGCGGCTATCTTCCCCTTGAGTTCCTTAGCATATTTAGGAAGGAAGGCTCCTATTGCAGTTGCTTCTCTAACACCAACTGTTACCTCCCACTTCCAATCCAGAGCTTCCATTGTCGCACCTGAAATTCTTGCTATTCTCCCTGGGAGGACTAACTGTCTATGCTTCACTCTCTCTTCAATTCCGCAATTCTTAACCAGCTTAGCTATGGTACTGCCACTGATCTTGCCTGCTGCCCAGCCGGTCAGGATACCAAGACCCTCTGCATCCTGTACCAAGAGGAATGTCGGAATCTTAGTGGACTCAATTGCTGAGCTTACCACGAAATAAGTCAAAGCCCAGTTTGAGGTCATTAGAACCGGGGATTCCTCATTGGGTTCTCCTATCTCATAGTATTTCTCCTCTACTGCCATGGGAAACCGAGGGTCGGTATAGATATTAAGTCGTTGCACTAGAAGCGGAAGCATGTGATTCGGATCAAGGTTGGAAAGGACAATAATGCCAGCATATTTGTTTACATATAAGGAAGCGATAAGCATTTCCTTCAGCGGATTATCTCTAACCATGAAGCAAGGGAAGGCCATAGTGGGGTAACCGAGTGGCCTGAACGTTTGCTTTAGAGTTGCTCGGCGAATAAGGGTCTGGTCTCTTATAGCTTCCAGCATAGTCTTAGAACCAGGGTCTAGAACTAAGTCGTCGATACCCGAAGCCTTTAGTTTAGTAGTTAAAGACACCAGTCCTTCTACGCTTTCAGCTCGAACACCCACCGGGGTAGGTTTTTCTTTGATTTTGGGGATTGCTGTATCTATATTTCCTTGGGTTATGGGGTAGATTAAGGGCTGCCTATCGGCACATATATCTCTGGCGGCAAATAAAGCCTCCGCATCCTCTGAGATTATAACCAAAGGCAAGTCAATTGATTCGCGAAGTCTCTTCACTACCGCTATAAACCTGGGCTTATCGCCCGATTCGAAGTAAGGGGCTAGAAGGTTTGCACGTAGCATCGTCCCTACCCAGGCATAGTGCAGTTTCCTTATTCTGCTTATCGCCCCCTGAATCTCCTCATCGCTTTCCTTATCAGAGACCAGCAAAGCAATCCCCGGCTCATGGACAAATGTCTTTTCGTGACGGTATATCACTTCTTCATTGCCAATTTCGAGCTTATTCCCGCCAGTGCCTATGGTAACGAATTTCATGGGCGGAATCAGAAGCTCCTCTATCTTGGCTCTTGTTTCAGGAGAGAGGTGTGGGCATTTATCTACAGTTGCTCCTCCTGAAGCGAGCTTCATGGCAAAGGCAAAACATGTGGGAAAACCGCAGTCACGGCATGGTCTCTTGTTAGGGAGCAGCTTTACAAGCTGTGATCCTGAAACCAGCATAGTGTACCTCCTTAAGCCAAGTTTTTATGTGGGAAGTTCAACTTGCCCCATTAGCCACGGATGTTGATGCTCATCCAGCCATTTTAGAAGCTGGTCCACATCTGCTACATCCTCCTCGATGGCTATCTTATCCCATAGGCCCTTGGCCTCAATCGTTTCCCGATACCTCTCCTTTATTTCCTTCGGCATCCAGACCATCCTGTGAAGCCCCCCGTCTGCCTGGATGAACTTGGGCGACCTTATCTGCTCCAGTCCGGTTCCCAACCTCCCCTCCACCTGTCTTCCCCCGGAGGTCTCACCAGCCATGTGGGAGAAAGTCTCCCCAATCACAGTCTTACCCTTAAATGCTCGATGGACTATTCCAAAAGCATCTACCTCGGGAATATAGAAAACGATGGCCTCAAAACAGCCGCAAGAGGTATGAGGATGCTCAAAAGCGCTGTAAAGATAGACTCTGTCATAGGTGCCGAGGGATCTTTCGCGTTCCACCTGATTTGCTCCAGCATATTCGCCCTTTGTGGGATCTATGAGGTCCCCCCTAGGGATAGCAAATATAGGTCCCTCGGGGTCAATTTTGGCGGCTGCTCTGCCATCGAACCAATTTATGGCCCCACAATTGCCAATTCTGTCCGGAGATATGATGGAGACATGGGTTGGCGCGAAGCTTTGACAGAGAACGCAGCCGTAAAATGTATCTACATCCTCATCATGGAGAGTCAGCACCCTTTGATCTCTGGCAGCATAGGCTGCTTTAGCCTCAGGGTAAAGCTTCTCTATTAAATCTGGGTCGGTGATGAGAGTAATCTGGATTTTCTCGATAATATCCATTTCCGAGGTGTAGAGAAAATTAAGTATTTCTCCAAATTCCTTTAACGTAGTCCAGCCTTTTTTGGCGGCAGTTTTGTTCACTCTTATCCATGTATCTGCTCTTTGATTCATGTGATACCAATCCTCAATATAACTGGCGAACATGTGGATT
Source organism: Dehalococcoidia bacterium (assembly GCA_030605765.1). Lineage (GTDB taxonomy): Bacteria > Chloroflexota > Dehalococcoidia > GIF9 > AB-539-J10 > JAGMDB01. Next base: position 26,045 of record JAUWHP010000009.1, on the reverse strand, counting down.
CTTCTCTCAAGGACTGGCAACGCGTCCTCATCAAGTTGTTCCCCAGCAACATCTACTATAATAGCTATGGGATAACTCCCTCCTTCCTCCATCTCGTTTATATCCTTGCCGATGATTTCTACCTTCTCATGTTCAATCTGCTCGGGGCTCTTTAATCTGCAAAGCTCGAACTTGCGAGCTACTTTAGGGCCACCAAACTCGATCCACAGATCTTCCTTCCTTACTACCTCGCCTTCGTATTGTGGCCCGATGTCTGAATGCCATTCCATCTGTTATCTCTCCTTTCGCAAATTCGCCATTAATTCTTCCAAAAACCCCCCCCATTGCTCATCCTTCTTGAAGTTGGGAAGGGAATAATTCGCATGGGGAAAGTAATACTTGTCGAGGGTCATGGTTCTCAAATGCTTGTAGGCGAAATGTTTGAGAACGGAAAGGCATTGTTCCTCCAGGTCGCTCCTCACACCAAGGAAGATAACCAGGTCATGGTTTCCCTCCTTTTTTACGCCTCGCCAATCAGGGTCCTTCAGTGCATTTACTATCTCCACCACATCATAGACGCTGTCTGGACTAACCCCGAGTTCTACCATCTTCCCCTTAACATGTGCAGTACCGCACGCAGGAATTCTAGCAGCCCTAGCTATGTCTAAGGCGTACTCTAGGGCGAGCTTTCCATCAACTGACCATTCAATCAGCTTCGCACCGAGGACAAGCAGAGGCCTCCTGGCTTTCAAGATTAGGTCAGCACATTGCACTGGATCCTCTATTATCCGGCTTGCCTTTATGCCGGTGAGGACGTTTACTCTGTGAAACGGTACTACCGCCATTTTCCCCTCCTTTAGCTTGCTCTATGCCAATTAATGAATGACTGCATCCAGAGGAACCTTAGTGGGATAAGTCCCGATTAAGGTAGGAAGTCCGACAGGTTCCTTAGGCTGCCAGTCAATTTCTTTTAAGTATGCCCTTACTTCTTTCTTATAAACGAGAGGAATATCAGCATCCCTTCTGATAAAGAGATGGACGTCTTCAGGAAGACCGCCCCCCATATATTTCTTATACAGGGAAATGTAATGATTGAGCTTTATTGACCTCCCTTGAGGAGTATCGTTTTTTCTTATACAAAGCTTAGGAATCATCACCATAGCTTTCTCCTTGGTTTCGCATACGTAAGCTAAGTGCTCAGGGGAAGGTTCCCCACTATCCACAATCTCCCTCTTCCTGGCATCCATGACCGTCCAGTCATCCTCTTCCTTTCTTGAAAGATAAAGCCTTCTATATTTAGAGGAATGAGGCCCTAGTAGCACAGGGATACCTAGTCTATTAAACCCTGTACCAATGGAAGCTGCCTTCTGGGACATAGCTCCCCAGGCTACGCCACAGGCGCCTACGCGGTTGAACACATAGTCAGCCATTACCTCATAGTTCGCTCTCAAGGGGAGAGCAGCGAAGATATTGGCTATTTTTATTGCTGCTCCGGAGATATGGGCATTGGAAACGCAAGAGCCAACGTTCAGCACCCCTCCAGCATCAAATTCGGGAGGAAATAGCTCGTATACAGTCTTCCCATTTTCAAATTTCTTCATCCCGGCAGCCATAGCAGCACAGCCAGTAAGAGTTACAATATATTTCCTACGGGCAAACTCATATACCATATCGGCAACGTCGTCTATATCGGGATAGTTACTACAACCAACAAAGGCAAGGACTCCAGGGATCGTTCCTAGAGTTATTGGCGCTCCAACATTCCTTATCTCAGTATCCATAACCGGGCCGCGCCCGGCCCTTATTTTCCAGGTCTCCTTGCTCGCAGCCACCTGCATTATCTTGAAGATGGGAACTTTATTAGGACATTCCTGCTCACATTTGCCACAGCCAATACATTGATTGAACTGCTCCTTTATCAGATCAAAACTACCCTTGGCAAGCTCAGTTATACCATCGCCGATATTGATAAGGTTAGGGCACACTCTTTCACATATGCCACAATTAGTACATTTCTTAGCTAGCTCTATGGCTTCCTCTTCTGTTATCCATCTCTTCTTTCTCTGGGGGGCGATTTTCAAAGCAACTTTGGCTGCCACCTCAGCTGCTTTCTTGGTATTCAAGATAGCAAAGTGTTTCTTGTCCTCCACCATCTGTTTCACTATCTCTTCTGTATCCCAGTCAGTGGCATCCTCAAGCCCATACATGGCTTTGTCCAGAGTGGCAATAACCCGTGAGTCAACATTATCTGCCTCTATAGGCATATCAGTTCTTATGCATTGCTCATCAGTCACGATGACATCGGCAATGCCTGTCCTTACGTAGAAGAGCTGTCGTGAAAGAGGACCGACAATCTTTGCCCTATCGGAGTATCTTGTTGTTTCAAGTGCAGTGCAGCAAATGCCAGCTACCTCAACCTTATCATAAAGGTCATTTTCCCGTAGATAATCAATAATAGTAGTCGAAGTAGCCGGATTATGCCCCACCAGCAAGATCACTGGCTTAGATTCATCCACTGAGGCCCACCCCATGTCTACCAGAGGGGTATCGGCAACCGAGGTGGGGAAATTGAAGCCCACGATCTGAGCTATATCTGCTACCTCCATTCCCACATGGTCAAGCATGCTGGCATGTAAAGCTTTCGATTCGTAATCCAGATAGCTTCCCTCTTGTCCAAAGTGAGTGGAATCGAGAAGATGAGTGATCTCCTTATATACATACTCTATAACTGTCTTAAGGTCGCCTAAGGTCTCGGGCTTTAGCCCGGTAACCGTCCTTATATTTGGAGCCTCGAGCTCGATATATGTGCCCATATCAATCTTTTTATCAGCGCCATACTTCTCAATCAAATGCTCCAGTATATGACCGCCATGAGCAGCATGCGCGGAGCACCCCATCAAGCAAGCGAGAAGAATAATCCTCGCCTGCTGAGTTGCTATGTCTAAGCCACAAGCCCCTCTCCTTCCTTGGCTAAGGTCACATTTCCCATAGGTACAAAGGCAACAGAGGTCACAGAATGGGGCATACCAGGGCTTATAAGTCTTAAGCAGCCTCATGTCCCATGATCTAAGGTCTGCGATTTCTGGCATTGGCGTAGGGCCGACAGGCTCCCATGGAATCTCGGCCCTTATGAGCTCTCGAATTTCCTTTTCCTTCCTAGTTAGCTCTTTTACTACTTCTGCCATTGTTTAACCTCGCTTTCGTACATTTCCTTTACTAATTTCATAGACTTGAGATGCCTATGAGTCAGGATATTTGCCCCAGCGGTGAGGAGGGAGAGTGAAGTCATTGCTTCCCAGAGTATCCCTTGTTCTTCATTTTCCCTGGCCTGTTTTGATCTCCAGATTTCGGTGGCGAAATCAGCAATCATGGGCATCTGCGTCATCTTATCTTTGATGATTTCTCCAAGCTGCTTTATCCTCTCCATTAGACTGTAAGTATATTCTATGCCGTAACCCAATGCTGGGCTTAAAGGGTCAATAACGATCCTCTCTAAAGGGAAGAAGTGGCCCAATTTTACATTGAGCTCCTTGAGTAGATTGATATCCATAGGGGTTTGTGCGCTGGCGAAAAGCCCGTGAGCTAGAATTGCCTTTCCCACCACCTCATAGTTTTCCTTTTGCACTGGCCCTATGAGGTAATTCATACCATCAACTGCTTCACAAACTGCAGGAAGAACCTTAGCATCTTTGTCAGGGTCTCCAGAGCCGTAAATAATCAGAGGAAGGCTTGTTGCCTCGGCCACTTTTATTGTTACCTCTGCCGCCTTTTCAGGAGCTGAACCCCGATCTGCAGGGTCGGTGCTTAGGAGATAAAGTTGTATCGCGTCTACATAATCAAATTCCTCAACTTTCTTAGCCCACTTTGCAGGATCGTGCAGCACATCCTTGAAAGGCTCATATAGAAAGGCGGGTAAGTCCTCAGGTGGCTCCCGGTCAAGGATCTGTAGAGCAAATACCGATGGATTCGGCCATGAGCCATCATCAAAAAAATGGAAGGGCAAGGTATTTTCCCCTCCAATTCTTACGGTTTCCCCTCCTGGTTTGCCCAGAGTCACTACATTTACTATCCCGGTATTGGACTCGATTGGCGCTTTATATTCCATTTTCCATCTCCTTACTCAAGCCAGGCATCGGAGTACAGAACTTCGCCGCTAAGGACCCTGGCTGTCTTCACATAGTGAATTTCCTTTTGAGAGAGAGATGAAAGGTCTATCTCCCCCCCATCCATAACTTTATAGATAAGGTTGACCACGTCTGGCATCTCCCCTCTAATCAAACTCATAAGTTCCTTATCTAGAGGGTCAGCGATTGTAGAATAGAGCCCGTACCTCTGTAGCATTACCAGGTAGGTGCGATTGAGTAGTGGGCGAAGTTCCTTTGGTGCTCCGTTTGATATGTTTGACAGTCCCACTGTTGATTTAATCCCTGGCAAAACCTCGCTGATGATTTTGATGAATTCCAGAGAGGCCTGAGCAAACCGTTGCCCTTCACCAGCAGTGCTTACAGGCAAAACTATGGGGTCAACCCAGATGTCCTCATTGGGAATTCCAAGCTCGTTAGCATAGGCCACTGTGTCCATGATGCTCTCCGTCTTCATTTCCACATCTGGAGGCATGCCACTGTCGTTGATAACCGAAACTACCACATCACAATCATATTTCTTGGCCAGGGGGAGCATCTGTTCTTTCGAGTCTTTCTTCCCGGAAGCAGAGTTGATCAAAGATCTTTTGTTGCAAAGAAGGAGGCCTGCTTCCATGGCTATAGGGTTCATGGTATCAAGGGACAAAGGCAAGTCGGTGACGTCTTGAACTGTGCTTATTGCCCATTGTATAGTCTCTTGAGGATTCTTAGTTAATGGCCCAAGATTCAAATCGAGATAATCAGCCCCAGCTTGAACTTGACCTCTGGCCAAATCCTGGATTGGGTTGGAGTCACGCACTTTTATGGCCTGATTTACTGCCTCTGCTATAACGTGTATATTCTCACCGATGATAATCATCTTCCCCACCAGGCTTTTGATTTACGAAACCCACTATTTGATTGCAAGAATATCTTTCGTGTCAACTCGCTTCCTTGAACACTAAAGCGCCAACAGGGCAAACTTTAACACACTCACCACAGCTTGGGCAACCGGATTCGGCGATAGGTACGTTTCCGAAAGTGGTGACCACCCGCCTAAAGCCACGATAGCCAAAATCAATAACCCCCAGGCCGAGTTTCTCCTGGCATACCCAAACGCACCTGCCGCAAAGCACACACTTATTCGGGTTATAAATGAATACTGGGCTGCTAGAATCCACAGGTAGGTCACGTATAATCTTTGTGAAACGCTTTGTGTTGAGTTTTACACCAAGATACTTGGCGATCTTCTGCACTTCACAGCGGCCACTCTTCGGGCAGTGGGCACAATCTACAGGTAAGCTTGACAGGAGTAATTCAAAGGAGGTCCGGGCTAAACTCAAGGCTTTGGCCCCTTTGGTATTAACCACCATTCCTTCTGCCACCAGCACAGTACACGCCGTAACCGGTTTGGCCTTGCCTTCTATCTCTACAAAACAGAGGCGGCACGAGGCAAAAGGCTCGCGGTTTTCCCGAATGGCACAAAGATTAGGTATGTAGGTACCATGGTCAAGAGCTACCCAAAGAAGATTCTTATCTTCTGGAGCAGCTATCTCCTTGCCATCGATCGTTAAAGATACGGTCTTTATCTGTATTCCCGAAAAGGGCATTGTGCCTAGAAAACTTCGCTTATCCTTTCTTTGCCCCAGGTTCCTACCATTTTATCACGTTTTCACACGAATCAATATAGAGCCGAATGCGTGTTGCTCCTTATGCTATAATTATATGTGTCAAGCCTTAACAATGTTTAGGGGATTCCCTACATTTACTGATAGCTGGTATAAGAACGCTGTAATGGATAATATGGGCGAAACGAAGCATGTCTGCGTAGAGCCTTTAATGGAGGTAGTTATTGGGCGGTAAGAATAGCGGGAGGTGAGGAGCATGAAAGGGATGAAGTCGTTTTTTGATCCTGGCAGTGTAGCTTTGATAGGGGCTACAGACAGGGAAGGGGCGGTGGGAAGGGTGATACTGGAGAACCTACTGCTGGCGAAGGATAGGCGCAAAGTGTACCCGGTGAATCCCAACAGGGAAAAAGTATTCGATCTGAAATGTTATCCAAACACAAGCTCTACACCTGAAGTTCCTGATCTCGCTGTCATTGTCACACCGGCCAAAACTGTTCCCGACATAGTCGATGAAAGTGGTAAGGTTGGTGTTAAAGCCGTGATCATCATTTCAGCCGGCTTTAAGGAAACAGGAACAGAGGGGAAGAAGCTCGAAGATAAGATAGCAAACATAGCCAAGAAACATAATATCAGGATAGTAGGGCCTAATTGCATGGGTGTGATTAACCCTAACGCTAATTTAAATACGACATTCGCTAGGAGGATGCCAAAACCTGGGCATGTAGCCTTTTTATCGCAAAGTGGTGCTCTGGGCTCAGCAGTCCTTGATTGGGGGGCCAGCAGGAACATTGGCTTCAGCAGCTTTGTTTCATTGGGTTCTATGATGGATGTATCCTTTGGAGACTTGATAGACTATCTCGGTAGGGACCCTCAGACCAGGAGCATAATTATATACTTAGAATCCATAGGTGATGTCAGGAAATTCATAAGTGCAACCAGAGGATTTGCCAGGACGAAGCCTGTGATCATACTTAAACCGGGAAAATCCCAGGAAAGTGCAAGGATGGCCAAATCCCACACAGGAGCTATACTGGGAGAGGACTTATACTATGATGCTATCTTCCGTAGAGCTGGTGCCGTGAGGGTAGAAGAAATTGAAGACCTTTTCAATTGCGCTTCCATATTGAACACTGTTCAATTACCCAAAGGCCCAAATTTAGCTATGATAACAAATGCTGGTGGCCCAGCGGTATTGACCACAGACGCTTTGTCAAGCAGAGGTGGTAAATTAGCTCAGCTTAGTGATGCGACACTTTCCGCCCTAAATGGATTCTTGCCGCACGGTTGGAGCAAATCTAACCCTATTGATATCCTCGAAGATGCAGACCCAAAAAGATATGAGCAAACTATCGAGGTTACCCTTAAAGACCCAGGGGTCAACGGTGTCGTAGTCATGCATACACCACAAGGTGGAGGCAACTCAATTGAGATAGGGCAGGCTGTCATCAAGCATGCTAAGAAAAGTAATAAACCTATTGTGACCGCTTTGATAGGTGGGGAAGATGTAGCCAAGGCAAGACAACTATTCTATGACAATAAGATCCCTACCTATGGATTTCCTGAACAGGCAATCAAAACATACTTATATATGTATCAATATGCTCGTAATCTGGAGACGCTGTATGAGACTCCTGAAGAGTTACCAATAGCGACAGGAGCTGCTAAAAACTATCTCAAAATCCTTATCCGTAACGCATTGAAGAGAGGCGACACACTTTTGGGTGAGGAGGATTCAAAAAAGTTCCTGACAGCATACAGAATTTCCTCTACAATTCCACATATTGCCAGAGAGCGTGAAGAGGCAATTGCAATAGCATCGGAGATTGGATATCCAGTAGCAATGAAGATAGTCTCTCCCGATATAATTCATAAATCAGATGTTGGCGGTGTAATGTTAAACATTTCCTCACCTGAAGAGGCCAAAAGAGCATACAGCGAGATGATGGAGAATGTCACTCATCGGAAGCCTGACGCCAGGATCGAAGCGGTCGGTATTCAGAAGATGATTACAGATTATGATGATGAATTTATTATTGGGGCTAAAAAGGATGCAACTTTTGGCCCTGTAATAATGTTTGGTGTGGGGGGGACAGGGGCAGAGTTCTTCAAAGATACTGCGGCAGGGATCCCTCCTCTAAATCAGGTATTAGCTAGAGGAGTGTTACAGCAAACCAAAATCTACAAAATGCTATCCGAAGGATTCAGAACCAGACCTCCAGTTAATTTACGGCTGTTGGACGAGACCTTGGTAAAAGTCTCAAATCTAATCATTGATTTCCCAGAGATAAAAGAAATTGACATTAATCCATTGGTAATAAGCAGTAACGCCATTATCGCTCTGGACGCAAGGATAGTCCTTGATGAAGAGGCGATACAAAATGGAATGCAGGAATACGGCCATTTAATAATATCCCCTTACCCAACTAGATACATACAACCATGGGTATGTAAGGATGGGCGATCCGTATTACTGAGGCCTATAAGGCCTGAGGATGAACCACTTCAAAAGGAGCTTCTGGCGAGTTTATCAGAAGATACCTCTAGATTTAGATTCTTCTATACGCTTAGAGACATAACGCATAGTATGCTCACCAGGTTCTGTAACATTGACTATGACCGCGAGATGGCAATTATAGCTGAATACGGTTCGGATGTTAAGAAAAGGAATGTGGGAGTTGGAAGATTAATAATTGAGCCTGGCGGGGAAAAAGGCGAGTTCGCTATTTTAGTTGCTGACGATTTTCAGAATAATGGCTTGGGGCTAAAACTGTCCGATGTGCTACTGGGTATAGCACAGGAGAAAGGACCAAAAAGTATCTACGGGATCGTATCAAATGACAACACGAAGATGATAGGATTGGCTAGAAAGCTTGGTTTCACAATACAAAACTATTCCTCAGAGGAAAGCAAGATAACCTTGGAACTTTAGAGAAGCTATAAAGCCTATTAAGAGATTGTATTACTGTGTCGTGCGTCCTTCGGCAGTCTATCCCGCGGTTGATTCACATATTGGCAGCTTTGGAGGTGAACTCCCCTTGGTAGTTCGGATAGCTCTCCAATGAGCCTCAGGGAATTTGAGATAGGCAAGGCACTCCTCCAAATCGTCCTTTAGACATTTCATAGCTGAGGTGTAGTTGTCTTTGAACCGGCCTATGAGCTCGCGCCCTCGCTGCCCTAAAGCTTCAATAAACATTACCTCCACATCTCTGGTGGATAACCGTCTTGCATGCATCTCTGTCACCAACCCGCCTGGCATGTCCGCCCCTTTCTTAAACAGTGAGGTGAGGCGAGGAGGATAAAGCCGCCCGCCTGGCTCGGAAGATGGAACAGCTAACAAAGCAGGGTGGCAGGGCAAGTAGTCAAGCTAAAATGGCATTGAGAAACTTCTGTGATGTTATATGTCGCAAAACTTTTTTGAGGGCCTTTTTACTTAGGGTTGGGAGTTTTTTGATATAATGGTCAAGGCAAAGGTTGGTATTGACAAAGGTGGGTAATCCTAGCATAATTGCTAACTCAACTGATGACTTCTGACAACAGTTTTGATGCTCATGTGCAAGAAGCCCGTCTGTAAACACCACTCACCAATAACCACAGGTATCATTAAAGACCATTAAAGAGGTGTATTATGCCGATGAGGGAAATTTCCAAGAGTGTAGAGGATATAGAGAGCGAAGCTGAAAAGATACTGGAGGAAGCCAGGATCAAAGCTAACAAAATCCTCTTCAAAGCTAAAGAGGAGGCTAAAGGAATTCTCTCTTCTCAGTTGCCAATGGATGAAGTCAAAACGGAGTGCCAGGAGATTGTGCGTAACGCCGAGATAGAAGCCGACAAAAAAGATAAAGTGGCTACAAACAAAGCTTCTGAAATCATAACCAATGCCGATAAGAAAACAGATGGGGTTGTGAAACGTATAGTGAGTATTGTCATAGGGCAGAATTGATATGAAGCCTGTATTCCTCAATACACCTGACCCTATGGTCAAAGCAAGGATAATAACCACCAGGGATGATTCCACTGAAGCCCTCAAGACCCTGCATAGAATTGGTGCGCTTCACGTTGAGGAAAGCGAAGAGCTGAAGCCTGTAGATAAGGAAGCCATTGAAAGTGAAAGGGCGCAGGCTGACGGGTTATTAACAACCATCAGCAATGTATTGGCTTACATGCCAGAAGAAGAAAAAATCCACCTAGAAAAGGATATCGAGGTCATATATGTCAGACCGTTCAGCGAAATTGATGGTGAAGTCAGGCCTCTATGTGCCAAGCTCAGTAACATGCACCAGAGAGCTGCTAAACTCAAGCAGGAGTCTGAAGGACTTAAAGAACTAAAGGAATATCTTGAACCTCTGGAGCAGCTAGAAAACGTCAAATTAGGAGATTTAGCTTTTTCTGGCGATTACCTTTTTTCCAGAGTTTTTATATTCCCCACCGAGATATACGAAACTCTACGCGATAAGATGGGGAAGTACCTATTTGGAAGCACAATAGCGACAATAGAAAATGAAACCATTCTCCACACAATTGCGCAGACTAAAAACCAGCGAATCATAGAAACCACAATCAAGGACAACGGAGGCAGAGTCATCCAGGTGCCGGACGAGGACTTAACACTGAGGAGCTTTTTAGAAGAATCCGAGAGTAGGATTTGCAGCCTTGATGCGGAACTGGCAAAGCTCAACGGGGAGATTGAAAGCAAGACTAGAGAGAGTTTGCAGAATCTCATCCTTTTCAGGGAAGCACTGTCTGCAGAAAATGAAAGATTGTCAGTTTTAGAAAAGGCTTGTGAAGCGAAGTATGTAACCTTAATCGAGGGATGGATTCCAGAAAACAGCGCTGAGGATACAATTTCTCAATTTAAGGAAAATATAGCCCATGCGTTTATTGATACCAGGAAACCCGAGGGAGCGGAGCAACCTCCCACCAAACAAAGAAACTTAAAGGCATTTAGACCATTCCAGGTCATTGTAAATCTATTCGGCACCCCAAAATACCGGGAATGGGATCCAACGCCAGTCATATCTTACTCTTTTGCTTTTTTCTTTGGCCTCATGTTAGGGGATGTAGTGTACTCCGTATGCCTCATGCTGCTAGCGAAGTTCGGACTACCGAAGTCTGTGGATGACCCAGAATCCGAACCCTTCAAGCAATTTCAAAGGCTGCTTTATATAAGCAGTGGAGTTTCCCTGGTTGTTGGTTTGCTCGCTGGAAACTACCTGGGTGATTTTTGTGCTGCGTTCCTGGGAATTGAAAGCCTGGCCCTTGCACCGGGATTTCAAAGCTTCCTTCTAGACGCCATGGCTTTTCTGGCATTCGCCATAGTAATAGGCCTCATCCACGTAAACATAGGCCATGTGATAGCAATTGTTAGAGGGATAAAGGAAAGAAACAAAGGACTAATCACAAGTAAAATTGGTTTATTTATACTTGAGATAGCTGGGGTCCCATGGATCCTCAACTTCCTCGGTATGGGCGCTCTGCCACTGGCTGAACAAGTATACTCTATTTTGTTGTACTTCATGCTTCTCGGTGTAGTCTTAATTATTGCCGCGTCCATCATGCAGTATCGCGGCTTGGGCATCATTCTCTGGCTATTTGATATAACAGGCCTTCTGGGAGACATTATGTCATACTGCCGCCTGGCAGGCGTTGGTCTAGCTACGTATTACCTTGCTGTGGTCTTTAATATGATAGCAAACTTGGTAACGGGCATGATGCCCACCAATACAGGGGGGCTTATTATTGGCATCTTATTAGCGAGTACAATTCTGCTTTTTGGACACATATTCAACCTGTTACTCAGCACCATCTCGTGCTTTGTACACTCCCTCAGGCTATGCTTTGTGGAATTTCTGCTCAAGTTCTACGATGGTACTGGCAGGGAGTACAGCCCATTTAGACTGAGGAAGCGCATGCTCGTGCCTATCAGGGGTAAGACTTAAAAATAAGAAAGGGAGGATAAAAATGTTAGTTGATCCAATTTCATTAGCAACTCTGGGGGGTGCTATAGCGTTGATCGGTGGGTTGCTAGGCTCTTCAATAGGATTAGGCATTGCTGGCTCTGCCGGAGCAGCCACACTGGGAGAAGAGCCTGGACAGCTTAGAAATGTCATAGTGCTGGTCTCCCTACCAATGACACAAACGTTCTACGGGCTCATAGTATTGATACTTATCCTAACCAGGGTGGTTCCTAACCTTGCTGCCATGCCCGATGCTGGTGGCAGCAATGGTTTTGCCGTTCTCGCTTGCGGCCTCATAGCAGGGTTTGCTGAATTATTCTCGGCAATATACCAGGGCAATGTATGCGCCTCGGGCATTTCACTTCTACCCAAGACAAAGGGGAAGATACTAACGAATGCCATGATGTTAGCCGTGTTTGTTGAGCTGTTAGGTGTGCTAGGGCTGGTATTTACCATAATGGCCCTGAACATGCTGGGACTTTTTTAAAGGAAGCTCAAAATGGAAAACTTAAGCGAAGCTGTTATCAGTAAAGTCAAGGTAGAGGCTCTGGATATAATAAGGGAGGCTGAGGCGAAGGCGCGGGAGGAGAGAGAAAAAGCCACAAAGCAGCAAGAGGTGAAGCTTCAGGAAGAGAAACAGAAGCTGTTGGGAGAAGCAAGGCAAGAGGCTGCGAGAATCGTAGCTCAGGCTTCCATAAAGTCACGTCAGGAACTATCACGCGCGAAAAATGCGGTAATCAATAAAATGACTGACAGGGTAAGACAAGAACTGTCACAGATTTCAAGTAATGAAAAATATTCTATGACCTTGATCCAGGAGGCAGTAGAGGCAATCGGCGCAGATAAGGCAAGGATTTACGTTCCCCCTAAAAGTGTAGACGCCACCCGAAAGCTCCTTGAAAGCAACAAGGAATTAGCTAATAGGATAACGGAAGTCAAGGAAGCTAATTTTACAGGGGGAATTATAGCCGAAAGCATTGATGGGACATTCCGGATAGATAACAGTTATGAAAGCAGACTTGAGATGCTACTGCCAATACTATTGCCTGAACTAAACAATGAGCTTTTCGAAACTCCGTAGGAGCCAATTTTGTTTGACACAAGATACCCTTTTATATCAGCTTACCTGAAGGGCGAAGAGGCTAAAACCATCACCTCTGACCATATAAATAGGATGTCAATGGCATCTAATATTCAAGATGCTCTGGGAGCCATTAGACAGACAGATATAGGAAGTTACTTTGAAGAATTACATGCCAGAAACTTTGATGTTTTAGATGAGCACCTGTGGAGATACTTTGTACAGCGCATAAACTACATAGGTTCATTTAAGCTTCTTCCAGGAGATGTTCTCAAGCTATTGAGAGCCTACATAGTAAAGTATGATGTTCTGAATATTAAATCCGCTTTACAGAACATTTCGACGGGCAAAAAGAGTCGTATGATACCGATAGGTATTATCCATAACAATGGGTTCCTCGACAAGCTTTCTACCGCCCCAGACCTGGATAACATCACTGAAATACTTACCAGATGCAAGCTGGGAAATTATATACCGGCACTACAAGGATATGCCACAGCAGGAGAAACGAAACCCAAATTCCTGGCTGAAGCTAAGTTAGATAGCGAATACTACAAGAACCTGTTAGAAATCGCCAGAGGCATAAAAGATGGTCCCACCCTTACAAAAGCCATCGGCCTCTTAATAGACATGGCAAACTTACAAGTTGTATCAAGAGCCATAATCGAAGGCATAGGGCTGGATGCTGCTGGATACACCATCTCTGGGGGATATATGATTACAGATAAAGCCATCAGAGAATTGCTGTCGTGCAAACTCACTGAGATGCCTCAGAGGCTAGAAAGTGCTCAATATCAGCGTGTGGCCGAGGAAATATTAAATAGCTATTCGAAAACTAACAGCATCACAGTTGTAGATAGAATTATCGATAAGCATAAGCTCAGATTGCTTAGGGAACTATTATCACCAAAGACCTTATCTCCACTGGTAATGGCCTGGTATCTAATCCTCAAAGAATTTGAAATCCGTAACTTAAGGCTAATTCTAAAAGCAATAGCCGACGGTATTTCACCAGAGGAAATAAAGGAGTACTTAGTATTGTGAGCACGGCACAGGCTAAACACCTAAGTATAGCCGTTGTAGGGGATGAAGAGCTGGTTAGCGGGCTGAGGTTAGCGGGGATCAGTCGCTATTATGTGATAAAGGAGGAGCATAATGCCCGTGAAGACGTGCGGAAAGCTCTGGGTGAGCTAATAGATGAAGCTGGTGTCGGGGTAATAGTGATACTGGAAGATTATGTAGAATACGTTAAGGATTTACTGACCCGCCTCAGGAAAGGGAAAAGGGTCATTCCGGTAATCATCGATGTTCCATCAAAATTTGGCACACAATATAAGGATGTTGTGGGGTATTACAAAGCATTTATCAGGAAATCTATAGGGTTTGATGTAGAAATCTAAGTTTGTTTAAGAGGAGGTAGTAAACCATGGGTAAAATATGGAGAGTTTCGGGACCCCTGGTCATAGCTGATGATATGAAAGGTTCCCAGGTTTATGAAATTGTTGAGATAGGGAAGGAGGGAATTGTAGGAGAGATAATAGGCCTGGAACGAAATAAAGCCATAGTCCAGGCGCACGAAGATACTCTGGGATTGAAAATTGGTGAAGAGGTGAGGGGGACAGGAAAAATCCTGAGCGCTGAGTTAGGTCCAGGGCTTGTAGCGTCTATTTATGATGGGCTTCAGAAATCTTTGCTTACTCTGATTGAAAATACTGGCTCGTTTATTCGACGAGGTGCGAAGGCGTGTGCATTACCCCGCGATAAGAAATGGCAATTCACACCCACAGCAAAAGTCGGGGATGCTGTCAGCGAGGGAGACATAATAGGCTCAGTGCCCGAGACCAGCCTCATAGAGCATAAAATCATGCTACCCTCAGGAATCAAAGGGAGAATAAAAGAGATACGCAAAGGCGAGTATACTGTTGAGGAGCCTATAGCCTGGGTGGAATTCAATGGTGAGGTGAAAGAGCTAAAGTTAATGCAAGAATGGCCAGTGAGAAAGCCCAGGGCCTATAAGCAGCGACTCGATCCCTCAGGCCTTCTCACCACCGGCATGAGAATTCTGGACTATATGTTCCCCCTGGCCCTTGGCGGCAAAGCCGCCATACCAGGAGGCTTTGGCACAGGGAAGACTGTTGCTCTGCAGCAGCTAGTCAGGTGGGCTCAAACACATCTGAACATATATGTTGGCTGCGGTGAGAGAGGAAACGAAATGGCTGACGTTCTTTATAGTTTCAGGCAGCTTAAAGACCCCAGAACAGGAAAAATGCTAGAGGAGAAAGAAATATTCCTGGCTAACACCTCTAACATGCCCGTTGTAGCACGAGAAGCAAGCATTTTCGTCGGCGTTACTATAGGTGAATACTTCAGGGATATGGGCTACGATATTTTGTTGGTTGCAGATTCAACATCAAGATGGGCTGAAGCTATGAGAGAGATGGGTGGCAGACTTGAGGAAATGCCAGGAGAAGAGGGCTTCCCTTCATACATGGGCTCACGACTCGCCTCTTTTTATGAAAGGGCGGGGATGGTTGAATGCTTAGGCAGCCCTAAAAGGAAAGGAGCATTAACAATATGTGGTGCAGTAAGTCCTCCTGGAGCTGATTTTAGCGAACCGGTAACCCAAAGTACGATCAGGATAGTAGATGCTCTATACGCTCTTGATGTTTCCCTGGCAAACAAGAGGCATTTCCCAGCCATAAGTTGGCTCACCAGCTACAGCCTCTATGTGGATGCAGTTAAAGATTGGTGGAACCAGTTTGATCCAGGCTGGGAGAATACTAGAGCTACCGCCTTGAAGATACTGCAACAGGAGGCTGAACTGGAGGAAATCGTGAGACTTGTAGGCCCTGAAGCCTTGCCCGATGGAGACAAATTATTACTGCTTGTTGCCAGGATGATACGTGAGGACTTTCTACAACAAAGCGCTTATCATGAAGTTGATACCTACTGCATGCCAGTAAAAGCTGGCCTCATGCTTAAAACTATAATAAGGTTTTACGAACTGTCTCAGGAGATGCTAAATTCAGGGGCAGGTATCGATGCCATCCGCTCATCTCCAGTAATCCGCAAGATATCGAGAATGAAGGAAATACCCCACGATACCTTCGAACAGCGGACCAAGGAGCTATGGCTAGAAATGGAACAAAACCTGGTAGGCCATAAAGGAGGAATCACATGAACATCCCCTCGCTTTACATCAAAGAAGGAAAAGCAATCAATAAGGCTAAGGGAGCGCTAATTATAGCTGAAAGCATCCCTGGCATAAAATTTAACGAGATAGTTGACGTTCAACTCAGTAGCGGTCAAATAAAAAGTGGTCAGGCAATAGACATCAGCGACGAAGCCACTGTGGTTCAAGTATTTGGTGGAGTTAGTGAGGTGGACCTCCTTGGAAGCAAAATAAGGTGCAAAGGCGAGACTCTGAAGCTGGCAGTATCTGCTGATATCCTGGGCAGAATCTTCAATGGGATGGGAGAGCCTATGGATGGCGCCCCCCCCATAATTCCGGAAAGCTATCTGGATATAAACGGTGAGCCCATAAATCCTGCGTCTCGTATGCCTCCAGCCGAGTTTATTGAAACAGGTATCTCCTCAATAGATGGCTTAAATGTTTTGGTTAGGGGGCAGAAATTACCCATATTTAGTGGATCAGGTCTACCACATAATCGAATAGCGGCTCAAATAATCAGACAAGCTGCTGTTAAAGGCAAGGTGGAAAAGTTCGCCATAGTATTCGGTGCTATTGGCATCAGTTACGACGACGCCTCCTTTTTCATAAGAAATCTTGAGAGAACAGGCGCCTTAGAGAGAACGGTAGCCTTCATCAATACTGCATCAGACCCCACCATAGAGCGAATATCAACCCCGAGGCTCGCATTAACCACGGCTGAGTATCTGGCCTGGAGGCGGAATTTGCATGTGCTGGTTGTCCTCACCGACATGACCAATTACTGCGAAGCCCTTCGTGAACTTTCCGCCATGCGCGAAGAGATACCATCCAGAAGAGGATATCCTGGATATATGTACACCGACCTCGCCACGATGTATGAGCGAGCGGGTAGAATTTCTGGAAAAGAAGGCTCAATAACCATAATGCCTATTCTGACCATGCCCGACGATGATATAACACATCCTATACCAGACCTTACTGGCTATATAACCGAAGGGCAAATCGTACTTTCACGAAACCTGGAAAGGAAAGGGGTATATCCACCAATCGACGTATTCTTATCCCTTTCACGGATGATGAAAGAGGGAATCGGGCCAGGCAAGACCAGGGAAGACCACAACAATGTCTTCATGCAATCATACGCTGCTTACTCCGAAGGATGTTACCTCAGGGAAATATCAACTATTATAGGCGCTGAGGCATTAAGTGAACGGGATAAAACATATTTAGCGAATGCAGATGAATTTGAGAAAAAATTTATCTCTCAAGGCGAGTTTGAGAAAAGAAAGGTGGAAGATACGTTGGACATAGGTTGGGAGC
Source organism: Dehalococcoidia bacterium (assembly GCA_030605765.1). Lineage (GTDB taxonomy): Bacteria > Chloroflexota > Dehalococcoidia > GIF9 > AB-539-J10 > JAGMDB01. The sequence continues at coordinate 8,790 of JAUWHP010000009.1, read as the reverse complement.
TATTTTCGGCACTGCCCGAGGAAGACCTTAAGCTGATTAGTGAGAAATTCATCAAGAGGTATCTCCCCAAATACTCAAAAAAGAGCCAAGCGTGAGCTAAAATGCCGCAATTAATTAGGGTTAGACCTACAAAGATTGAGCTTGTAAAGCTGAAGCGTAGGCTCGCATTAGCTCAAAGAGTACAAAAGATAGTAAAGGATAGACTTTCAATATTAACCATGGAATTCTTGCAGACAGCAAGAGAGACAGTAGAGGCTAAAAGAAAGCTAGTCGATGCCTTTTCCGAGGCTTATAAGGCATTATCAATTGCCACCGGGTATCACGGATATATAGCTCTGGAAAAGGAACTAATAGCAAGTGAAACTGACTTAAGAATCACTGCCGGCTCAAGAAACATAGCAGGGGTGAGAATCCCTTCTTTTGAGCTAGGAGAAATTAGAAGCCCAATGAGAGGCTATAGTTTGGTCGATACCTCCTCGTGGTTAGACCATGCAGCTCAACTATCTGAAAAATGTCTCAAAACTACTATAGAATTAGCTGAACTCCAGAGGAGCCTGGAATTATTGGGAATGGAAATAAACAGGACAAAAAGGATAACCAACGCCTTAGAGTATATGATAATTCCCGCGTTACAGGTGACGATAAAGTACTTGAATATGAAATTTGAAGAAAGGGATAGGGAAGAAAAGGCACGATTAAAGCGCGTGAAGGTGTTACTTGCACGAGAGTAGAACGATGCTTAATGACTTGCCTTATGAAAGAATACTTCAAGAATCTTTGAAAGGCGAACTCAGGGTAGTAAATGCTGGGCTACCGCAAAATCGGAAATCGCTATCTGATTTACTGGGTGAAGAATACCCACATGTAATATGTAGCGATGGCGACACTCACCTCTTTAAACGAAAGGAGCTTGAGTATATTGCTAGCCTTATAAACATTGATGAGCAAGCGGCATTATTACTGCCCATGCTCATAGAGTTGGGAGCAAATAAAGTCGAGGCAGCCATAATATGCCAAACGAATATAGAAGAGAAGGTTATATCAAAAATTCTTAATATGCCCACTAAACCCGAGCAAGGAAAGATTACGATATATAAACCACAATTAGCCCTGCTAAGGAAGATGCTAAAAACAACCACTCAATATGTATTCACTCAAAAAATCCTCTAATGAGCTATGCCAGCAGTTAGAGCACCTGTTTTTACATACAGGAGACCGGAGGCCCAAATCCTCTACCGCTCACTATGATTGAGTCTTGGTGCTCCAGAACGCTCTAGAACAAAGGCTACTGCACCGAGCACACCGGAGTCATCTCCCAGCAAAGCTGGTTTAATATGAACAACATCAACCAGTGTGCCAAAAGCTCTCTCTTCGACTACCTTTATTGCTGGCCGAAGGAATAAGTCACCTATCTTGGCTACACCACCACCCACCAATATTATTTCCGGGTTGAAAATATTAACCAAATTAACCAAACCTACCCCAAAGTAATATCCCAAGCGAGAGATAAGCTCCTTAGCCAATTCATCTCCTTGCTTAGCTGCCAAGAAAACGATCTTGGCATCGATCTTGCTCATGTCGCCACCTGCAAGCTCAGCAATGGATGTGTTAGCACCTTCTGCGATTTGCTTCGCTGCTTCCCTAGCCAAGGCAGTGCCTGAGGCTAAAGTTTCCCAGCAGCCAACACTGCCACAATTGCAAGGCGGTCCATTGACATCAATGATCATGTGTCCAATCTCGCCAGCAGCACCACAAGCTCCAGTATACAATTTGCCGCTGGCAATAATGCCACCACCAATTCCAGTACTTACGGTAATATAAACGAGATTGGCGACTTTTCTTTCCAGGCCGAAATGCCACTCCCCTAAGGCAGCCAGAGTAGCATCATTGCCCAAGTAAACAGGGATGCCAAACCGCTGCTGAACAATACTCCCCAAAGGCACCTCATGCCAACCAGGAAGGTTAGGAGAGGAAATAACCTCGCCATTATCACTGTCTATAATACCGGCAACAGCAATACCTATGCCCAAAAGCTGAGATGAGTCAACCTTGCCGGAAGCCATAGTTTCCTCAATAGTACTCAATACACTATTTATTACAGCATCCGGCCCAGCTTGGGCATGGGTAGGGTTACGCCCTGGTGCAACAATCTCTCCACAGGCAGTGGCAAGAGCAGTGGCAATCTTAGTGCCACCAATATCTACTCCCAGGATGAGTTTTTGCTCTTTGTTTCCCGACATTGCCCAGTTCCTTATGCTACGTGTCAATGGCGTGGCTTGTCAAACGGTGAGCTCAAACGGTAGAATAGCGAATATAATGATTGGCTTTGAACACCTTAAGAAGCTCTCCCACACATCGCCATCCAGAATAGTGCTTTTAGTAATCGATGGCTTGGGTGGTTTGCCTCACCCAGAAACTGCGACGACAGAGCTAGAGTCAGCAAGGGGGACAAATCTAAACCAGATAGCCAGGAAATCAATTTGTGGGCTTATCGATCCTGTGAGTCCTGGAATTACACCGGGAAGTGCACCGGGACACCTAGCGCTTTTCGGGTATGACCCCATCAAATACAATGTTGGGCGGGGAATCGTTGAGGCTCTAGGAATAGATTTGGAGCTGAAGCCAAAGGATATTGCAGCCCGTGGCAATTTCTGTACCCTTGATACCGAAGGAATCATTGCTGATAGAAGGGCAGGGCGTATTAGCACGGAGAAAAATGCCAAGCTATGTCGGCTACTGAATGAAAAAATTGCTATCGCTGCGGTAGAGATACTAGTTAGACCAGTTAAGGAACACAGGTTTGTATTGATCCTGCGAGGCGAAGGCCTATCACCCGAACTAACGGATTCTGATCCTCAGCAAATAGGGTTAGCCCCCAAGAAGATACAGGCTCTCTCGCCACAAGCGCAGAGAACGATGGAAATAGTCAACGAATGTATTGCGCAGGCGAGAAACTGCCTGAAGAATGAACCTTCTGCCAATATGGTGCTTATGCGAGGGTTCTCTCAGCACCCTGACATCCCCTCCATGACTGAGATTTACAAGCTAAGGCCTGCTGCTATCGCTATATATCCTATGTATCGTGGCTTGGCAAGGTTAGTAGGAATGCAAATACTGCCAGCAGGCAACAATATAAGAGACCAGCTAGAAAGCTTGCATCGGCATTATAGAGATTATGATTTCTTCTTTATTCACTTTAAGAACACTGATTCCAGAGGAGAGGATGGCAACTTCGAGGCTAAGGTTCAAGCTATTGAGGAAGTCGATAGCGCTCTTCCTGGCTTGCTCACTTTGAATCCTGATGTTCTCGTTATCACTGGAGACCATTCCACTCCAGCATCCCTTGCTATGCATAGTTGGCACCCAGTACCTTTCATGTTGCTGTCCAGATGGTGTTTGCCTGATAGGGTAAGCGAATTTTCAGAACGAGCTTGTCTTGAAGGCGGTTTAGGACGCTTTCCCGCTACAGAGATTATGCCCCTGGCTATGGCCAACGCCTTAAAGATGGACAAGTTTGGCGCCTAGAGCAATTTTCTCCCTCAGGTTAATCAGTTCCCACCAAGCCTTCCTGTTCCAAGGTTTCCATAAGACGAGCGGCGCGGGGGTAGCCAACACGAAGGCGCCGCTGCAAGAAAGAGGTAGATATATGCTTATGCTCCTGTGCTAAACGTTTTGCCTCCTCCAAGAGAGGGTCTGAAGCTGAAGCTATCCTCTGACTTAAACTGACAGACTCAGCTACCTCATCAAAGTCAACATAATTCACCTTCACATCACGCTGGTTGCCCCAGAAATACACCTGCCTCTCGATTTCAGTATCGGAAATAAGGCATCCCTGGAGACGTTTAGGCTTACTGGCTTCACTGGGCATATAAAGCATGTCACCTCTTCCCAACAGCTTCTCGGCACCAACTGAATCCAGGATAGTACGTGAATCTACCTGAGAGGTGACTGCGAAGCTAACACGAGTAGGGAAATTAGCTTTAATGAGACCAGTAACCACATCTACTGAAGGTCGTTGAGTAGCCACAATGAGATGAATACCTGTAGCTCGCGCTAACTGAGCTAATCGACAAAGGGTATGCTCTGCTTCGTCAAAGGCTGTCATCATCAGGTCAGCCAACTCATCAATGATCAGCACCAAGTATGGCAGCTTATCACCAGGGGAGCGGTCTTTGTTGTAATTCTCAATGTTGCGGGCTCCAGCTTGGGCAAGCTGGTGATAGCGATTATCCATTTCATAATTAAGCCATCGCAGCGCCTTTACGGCTTTATCACTATCCACAACCACAGGAGCAGCTAAATGAGGTAACCCGTTAAAAACCACGAGCTCTACTCTCTTGGGGTCAACCATAATGAATCGGACGTCATCAGGAGTATTATGTAAAAGCAAGCAACAAATGATAGAATCGAGGCAAACAGTCTTGCCGCTACCAGTAGCTCCAGCAATAAGCAAATGAGGCATCTTGCCTAAGTCCGCTGAGACCGCTTCGCCACCAGCACCCTTGCCCAACGCAATAGCCAGATCCGACCTTGCTCTGATCTTCTGAAAGGCAGCAGACTCTATCACGCTGCGCAGGGAAACTGAACCAAACGTTGTGTTGGGAACCTCAATGCCAACTATAGATTTACCTGGCACGGGAGCTTCAATTCTAATACTAGGAGCAGCTAAAGCCAAAGCCAAGTCATTAGCCAAAGAAGTAATCCGGTCCACTCTGATTCTGGTCTTAGATACTTCTTCCAGCCGTTCTTGCCCTCTATCTATGATTTTCCTATATTTCCTGCCCCAGCCAGGCTCAACGCCAAATTGTGTTACAGTGGGGCCTACATTTATTTGCACAACCTTAGCTTCTACACCATAGCTGGTTAAAGCTTCTTCAACCAGCCGAGCCCGTTTATTAATGTCATCTCTGTTCAGTTCTACCTCTTTTGGTTTATCCAGAATATCAATAGGAGGAAGCTTCCAGCCACCGGGAGTAAGAATTGGCTCGCGTCGAGGTTGCCACGCTGCCCCTTCACTACGTTCAGGGGTTCGGTCTGCAATAACAGAAAAGGGGGGTGCCATGGTTTTTGCTGTCATCCCGGTAACGCCAGTGCGTTCCCCAGATGGAGTAGCTTCAGGCAGAGGAAGTTGAGGCAAGAGGCCTTTAAGCGGTGCAACTCTGGGATGGGGTGGAAGAACTTTGAGACAGAACCGCTGACCATTTCTAACAACTCTCTTCACTAGGCCCCAGGATCTACGAGGGGCTATGAAAATGATACCTAAAAGGACAAGCCCAGCCAGCCGGAGGCCGCCCACAACATTCATAGTGCCGACAACCCCTATTACGTTTTCCCTTATACTTTGGCCAATCCGGCCTCCTAATGTAATTCGGCTTAGAATATCTTGGCCAGGGCAGAAAAGGGGGAACACTCCCCATGCGGTTAAAGCCAGAATAGCTCCTCCCACAAACCAGTTCCACCGCCTTACTGAGGCGGAGAGGTGCCTTCCACATATCACCCAGATTATCACGCCCAGAGCAACAGCTACTATAATTAAGCCAAGGCCAAACAAAGTAAGGATGTCTTCCCATGCTACAGTAGCCAGGGAAATCAGGCGAGGCCCAAAGTAATATAGTAGCCCTATTACAATGATGGCTAAGGCAACAAAAAGGGGAAAGCGTTTACCTACCAGTGAGTTTTTTGCCCTAACCCGCTTTGGTCTGGATACGGTCTTCTGTCTTGCCCGAGGCATAGAACTACACCTCCACAATTACAGGGACAATAATAGGCCTTCGATGAGTCTGCTCATAGAGGAATTTGATCAGAGAATTCCTTACTTTGGCTTCAATATTGCTTCGCTCAAATAAGTGTTTTCTCTTATGATTCACAGCAGCCATCACCACCTCTTGGCTTTTCTCCATTAAGGCACCGCTCCCATAAGTATCGATAAAACCTCGTGCCATAATGCGAGGCCTTCCTATCAATCCACCTTTTTGGGTATCAACAACCAGGGTTACTATTACAATACCATCTCGTGAAAGCAATTTGCGGTCGCGAAGTAACACACTATCTATTTCCCCGGTTACTAAGCCATTCACATAGACATTGCCTGTAGGAACTTTTCCAACAACGTTCCCATCTTCCTGCCCCAGCTCAAGTATATCTCCATCCTCAAGAACAAAGGTATTATCACCTGGCATGCCCAAGCTCTGGGCTAACTTGGCGTGCAGGCTCAAATGACGATACTCACCGTGAACAGGCACAAAGAACTTAGGTTTAACCAAACTGATTAAAAGCTTTAACTCTTCCTGGCTGCCGTGCCCATGAACGTGAACTCGAGACAATTTCTCATAAATTACGTTAGCACCTTGTCGAAAAAGGCCATCTACAGTTTTCCCAACTAACGCCTCATTGCCAGGAATGGGAGTAGCTGATATTACCACCGTGTCCCCAGGGACAATTTGGACTTGCCCATGGCGCCCACCAGCTATGCGCACCAAAGCAGAGGTGGGCTCACCCTGGCTTCCCGTAGTTAAAATAACTACCCGATTATGAGGCAAATGCTCAAGTTCATCAGAGCGGCAACGAACACCTGAAGGAATTGTAAGATAGCCAGTCTCCATTGCCAAGGGCACTATCTCTTCCATACTGCGACCGGTGATAAATACACGACGATTATGCTTGGCAGCGACATCAATCACCTGCTGAATTCGAGCGATAAGAGACGAAAAGGTGGTTATGATGACCCTCCCCGAAGCGCCCATCATAATATGGTCCAGAGCCTCACTAACCACCCTCTCAGAAGGGGTATACCCAGGAAGTTCAACATAAGTGGAGTCAGAAAGGAGAAGTAAAACCCCTTTCGTGCCCAGCCAGGCTAGGCGACTCAGATCAGTCGGCTCACTGACCACAGGAGTATAATCAAGCTTAAAGTCACCACTATGAACCACAATACCTACCGGGGTATGAATGATTAGTCCCATAGCATCAGGGATACTATGGCAGACAGGGAAAAACTCTATTGTAAAATCACCCAGAGTAATCCTACTGCCAGCGTGAACTACATTCATCTTTGTCTTACTTTTCACCCCCCGTTGTTTAAGCTCAGCAAGAATCAGCTTTCCGGTAAGCTTGGTAGCATAAACAGGAAGCGCGAGCTGGGGTAAAACGTAAGGCAAAGCACCAATATGATCCTCATGCCCGTGAGTGATGATAATACCCCTTAGATTTTGCTGTCTTTGCAGAAGATAGCTGATATCTGGGATAAGTAAATCGACCCCCAGCATTTCTTCACTGGGGAACATAAGCCCAGCATCAATGACAATAATGTCATCCTCATACTCCAGGGCCATCATGTTCTTGCCAATCTCACCTAGCCCACCCAGAGGGATTACCTTCAGTTTTTGTGTTGGCATAGCTTTAGTCTAAAGTAAGTCTTAATTGCTGAGCTGCAGCAGGGGCCTCGGCCATACTTTCCGCTTGCTGTAATATTTCCGGAATCCTAAGCATATCAGCCTCGATAATTTGGCGCAGACTACCTTGGTGAAGGGCAGCGGCTGGATGATACATAGGATAACAAACAACTTTGCCTTCCTTACGCGCCTTCCCGTGAATCTTACTTATACTTTCGTTAGGAAAATACCTTGCTAGAGAATAACGACCCAAAGTAATAATTATTCTTGGCTGGATTATTTCTATTTGGTGGTCAAGCCATTTACGACAAGCCTGTACCTCAGCCGGCAAAGGATCACGATTTCCCGGGGGGCGACACTTAATTACATTAGCAATGTAAACTTGCTCTCGTGATAAGCCAATCGAGGACAACAACTGATTCAGAAATGCCCCCGCTGGTCCCACAAAAGGGCGGCCCTGTTGGTCTTCATACCACCCTGGCGCTTCACCGATAAAAAGTAACTCAGCATCCTCAGGCCCCTCACCAGGCACCACTTTAGTGCGATGCTTAGCTAGCTCACAATCCCGGCAATTCGCTATCTCCTCGTAAAGCTCAGTTAAGACTGACATCTAACCTGATGATACCACGCCCACCTTTGGTATTCAATTTGCACTATGTTACTCCTCCTCGTACTCATCCTGCTCCCAGATAGGCTCAGTGAAACGGCCAATAAATTCAGCTGTGGCTCGCTTGGCTATGAATTCCATCTCTTCATCTGTCTGTTTAGCCAAATTGCTAAGCTCAGTTAAGTCAATATCAATTCCCAGCATTCTGGTTAGCACCTCAAGCACAGCCAAGGAGGCTTTAGGGTTTGCTATTTGAGTACCGTACGTCGGCACTTCCCCTAGCAGGCAGATGCCTTCGATGTCTCGTTCCTTAGCTATCCCCAATACCAACCCATTTAGTCCGGCAATGCGAAGATTCCCTCTAAGAATAACATTGTATTTGCTTAACTCCCCGATTAGCTCTCGTTTCGTGGCCACCCCCCATACTTTCGGTTCCTCGCTATGATGAATCCTTGTCACAGCAGCAGCACAACTATATATCCTTTCTACCTTAAGCTTCTGAGCTACATCCAGAATGCAATTAACCAGCTCATACCCCTTGGAACTAGGCTGTTCCTCGCCAATAAATAACACTAAGCCTTTGCCGGTCTCCTTATCCTGCCAATAGTAAAACTTGCTCTCAGGAAACCGGGGACTTTCAACCACATTACCCTCCACCGTGACACCCACTGGCTCAAAGAAGTTGACAGGTTCAATTTCCCCTATTTCCACAGCGCCTGACTTTTCTTTTAGATACTTCGCCACGATTAAAGAAACATCCCCGATACCTGGCCAGGAGACAAACATAGAGCA
>JAUWHP010000028.1 GCA_030605765.1 Dehalococcoidia bacterium | reverse complement strand
TCATTTCCCTTAGCTATAGCCTTGAGGTCGCCTATGCCACAATTACAACCTATCGCTGCCAGCGTCTCATACTCCGGCCCACCATAAGCTGGGTCCACAGAATACGGCTCATCAAGCTTCACCACTTTCTTACAACGAAGCGGACAGCCAAAACAACTTTCCATCTTAATCCTGATAGTATCTCTTATTGCCTGAGCACTTATCTTCGATATGTCAGAAAATTCACCATCACGAAAATTACTAACCGGTATATTACCTGTGGCCATACTACCCTCCATCCATCCTCCGGTGCCACAATCATGCATGCCCTGCCACTGCTCCCGATTGGCCAGGAACCACTGCCTGAATTCCTTCAACCGCTCAGGCTCAGCTACCTGGGGCTTCTTGTGCCCTCTAACTGCAATAGCCTTAAGGTTTTTCGAACCCATCACTGCTCCCATCCCACCCCTACCAGCAGCATCCTTAAGCTCATTCATAACGCAAGCATACCTTACCAGGTGCTCTCCACCTGGACCTATTGCCGCTACCCGAATGCGCTCATCACCTAGCTCAGCACTAATACCCTCCTGTGCCTCCTTCGTATTATGCCCCCAAAGATGACCGGCATCCCTTATGCTCGCTTCTCCATCATGAATCCACAGGTAAACCGGTTTGTCAGCCTTCCCTTCAATAATAATTCCATCATATCCAGCTCGCTTAAGCTCAACTCCCCAGAACCCTCCCGATTCTGACTTCGCATAGCCACCAGTCAAAGGCGATTTCCCACCCATACAGTGACGCCCACTCCCCGGAACAGCTGTCCCTGTCACCGGGCCCACTGCAAAAATTAGCTTGTTATCAGGCCCCAAAGGGTCTATCCCCTGCTTTAATTCCTTCCACTGAAAGTACGTAACAAAACCTGCCCCTCCTAAATACCTCCTGCAGAATAATTCGTCAATCGCCTCTATAGATACACTACGATCAGATAGATTTACCCTCAGTATCCTGCCATTGTAACCACCAACTGCGTGTTTCTCCGACATTTCTTACCTCCTCTTGCTATCGTGAATAGCTTACATTACTCTTACGCAGAAATAAAACTAATGTGTCGTTACTAGCTTCGGCGCAACTTGTTAGTCGTCCATTATAAGAGCTAGGGGGATTATAAACAAGGCATTGTATTTCTTACGGCGAGTTATTTACCAGCCCAGTTACGAAAACAGGCAGTAAACTTGCTCAGAGCAGAATCCCAGGCTGAGTGCAGGCAAATATCAATTAGGGCGATATGCCTTTTGAAGGCTACTTCGTTGAAGATGTGACCCGGTATTTAGCCTTTCCCTCTTCGTAGAGATCGCCGCCATGGCTATCGTTTATCACTGTGACCGGGAAATCCTCCACTTCTAAGCGGCGAATGGCCTCGGCTCCAAGGTCCTCATAGGCTACCACATCTGCCTTCTTTATACTCTTAGCAATAAGGGCTCCAGCACCGCCTATAGCCCCCAAATATACTCCATTATACTTTGCTATGGCCTCCTTCACAGCCTGCGAACGCAAACCCTTACCGATCATCACCCTGAGCCCCTCAGCCATCAGGCGGGGTGAGTAACTATCCATACGGCCGCTAGTGGTCGGGCCTGCGGAACCAATCGGCCTGCCCGGCCTGGCTGGTGAAGGGCCCATATAAAATACTGCCACCTCTTCTATATCTATCGGTAGAGGTTCACCTTGATCCAGTGCTTCCACTATTCTCTTATGGGCAGCGTCGCGGAACTGATATATAACGCCAGTGAGCAAAAGGTTATCCCCTGCCCTGAGACCCTTCAAAATCTCATCACTTAACGGAAGTGTGATTCTCTTAGCTTCGGCCATAACTATCCTCCTTCGTTTAGACTTTCAAACCCTTCAGTATATCGCGGGCAATAATATTTCTCTGAAGTTGCAATGCAAATTCCGTAGAGCTCATTGCCAGAGCATTACGACAGAATCTTTCCATAGGCAACCCTCCAACATATGATGGAGCATTGAAAATGTGAGCAGCATTATCAGCAACGAAATGAATCATTTGTGTAGCAAATAGCTTCAGCATTGCAGCTTCACGTCGTATTGATTCTCCTTGATCTGCTTTCCAGGCGGTTTCGTAAACCATAAGTCTGGCAGCGTGAATGTTTGTAGCTATATCAGCTAATGCCGCCTGCACACTAGACCGCCCCGAAATAAACTGCCCAAATGATGTCCATGTTTGAGCCTCTATAGTTGACTCATCCAGTATTCTTTGAGCTGCTCCCACGCACCTGGCGCTTCTCACAATCCGTCTTGAGGGAAGCCACTTATTACCTAAATGGAAGGCTTTCCCCTCTTCGCCCAACACATTTCCTGCCGTCACCTGACATTGGTCAAAAACTAAAGACATAGGCCTTCTTTCCCTTGCCTGCCATCCTGTTATAGCTTCAGCTCCACTCACCGTAAAACCAGAAGTACCTTTGTCCACCAAGAAGCAAGTCATGCCCTCTCTCGGCCCCTTCTCAGAATCAGTAACGGCGAAAACCGCAGCAAAATAGTCTTCGCCAGCTCTGGAAAGAGATAGCTTCTTGCCATTAAGAACATAGCCACCGTTCATTTTCTCCGCTTTCATCTCCATGCCTTCAAAACTCTCTTTGTCAGGCTCCATCAATGCCAGGTAGGCATATTTCTCCCTATTGAGCACCGGTGAAAAGTAAGCTTCCCTTTGCCTTTCATTGCAATCAAAAAGTATCGGCGTGACATCACCAAAACCGAAAGGAACGACCGTCTGAGCCAGCTCCTCCTCAACCAGGCAATTTCCCAGAACGCTCAGGCCCACGCCGCCGAGCTCCTCAGGAACATTTACCCCCCATAAACCCATTTCTTTTGCCATTCCCATTAACTCTTGTTCCTTCTCCAACGGGAGGCACACCTGGGTATCGCTCAAGTCTGCAGCTCGCCCCAAAACAATCCTTTCCAATGGCTTCAATTGCTCAGTGACAAAATCCCTCACCATGCTTTGAACCATTTTCAATTCTTCTGGTATGTCAAAATCCATTCAATACCCTCCCCCTTATGATTGCTTCACTTTCGGCCTGCAGCCGACTTCACTAACCTATCGCCTCTTCAGCAAATAAATCCAAGTCGGGTTCGTCTTCGTCTCCTATCCTTTGCTCCAGCCTGGACATGACTTCTATCATACGGTGTTGAACAACGTAATTCTTGATAGTAGTATCCACCTGAGGACAAGCCAAAACACATGCGTCACACAGGTCACAGTCTGCGCCTACTATACTTTCCAAAGCCATAGATGTTCGCTGTTCCGTTTTTTCACGCCGCGAGGGCTCACGAAACAAAAAAGGACAGGCATCCACGCAGTTGCCGCAGCCTATGCACTCTTTATGCCCACCGATATCCTCAGTTATATTTAGAGCATGCCCCGGGTTAAACCCAGTAGAGAGGAGACGGCATCTGGCTACCGGTGGAGAAGCCGTATTTAATACGTGATTTAGAACCCTCTCAATTTCTTCAACATCTCTTTGCTCACGCAGTGGCATATTGTCCTCCTTTTAAATCCAGCGCACAGCTCTATCGCCAAAAGGAGTATAACCACTTACCTGGCCAAGCGGCTGAAAACCAGGTACGGGTTTCTCTTGATTAGCATAATTAGGTAAGAGCATAGGGGAAACAGGCATTGACTCTAAACCTGCTTCCTTAAGCTCTCGCTGCCATTTACGTACATGCTCTAAAGTAAGTTTGCCCGGCTTTACCTCCTTAACCCACTTAGCCGCCGCTCTGCCCGCTCTCCTCCCAAAGACAAACAGGTCCAGTGTTGAATTACCAATAAGGCGGTTCCTGCCATGCACTCCCCCCTCACACTCACCAGCGGCAAACAATCCCGGTACTGGAGTGGAGGCATCAGCTCTAATCATAATCCCCCCGTTTTGGTAATGAAGAGTGGGATAGACCAGCATTGGCTCCTTAGTTATGTCTATATTGAAACGGCTAAATTGGCGTACCATTGCTGGCAATTCTCTCCGGATAGTTCCCTCACCGCGTTTGATTTCAATCATGGGCGAATCCAGCCAGCAACCAACTTCTCCTGTTAGCGTAGCAACTCCTTTACCGCGCTCTTTGCATTCTCGAATTTCTGCCGAGGATTCTGTATCTCTAGCTTCCAAGGGATGAATAAACTGCTCTCCATCGCAATTGACTATCTCTGCCCCCAAAGTTCTCACTTTCTCCGTAACCAGGAGACCCAGAACCTGGGGAGGAAATGCTGCACCTGTGGGATGGTATTGCATGGTGTCTATATCAACAAGGCGACAACCCACTCGGTAAGCCAGCACCAAGCCATCGGCAGTAGCACCATAATGATTGGTTGTGGGGAATCCCTGAATATGTGTACGTCCCAGACCACCAGTGGCCATGATTACTGCCTTGGCTCGCACTATGGTCATTCTTTTAGTTTCCAAGTTCATTAATATAGCTCCAGCCACCTGCCCCTTGTCATCCATCAGCAGCTCTATAGCTGGCTCGAATTCCAGCCAATCTATCTTCTTCCCATGCCAATTCCTCTGTCGGATTTCATCCCTGATAACCCTCATTTCCTCAAGCCCGGTGTAATCTCGACACGAATGCATCCTTCTCCTGCTTGCGCCCCCACCAGATAGCTCATGATATGAATTGTCAGGTTCTTTATCCCAATTGACTCCCAGTGACTCCAGCCACCTAATCGCATCGGGGGAATCTTTCGCCAATGCTTCCGCCAATTCAGGGTTGTTGGTGAAATGCCCTCCGCCTACTATATCCAGGTAATGCATGATAGGAGAATCATTAGCTCTATCACATCCTTGCGTTCCTGCTTGAGCCCCTATAGTGTTGGCGTCTCCCAGGCGCAGCTTTGATGCTATTAGAACGCTAGCGCCATTCTCTTCAGCTAAAAGCGCTGCTGATCCCCCGGCTCCTCCACACCCAATTATCAAGACGTCAACATCATAGTCAATATTCTCGATATCAACTTTATCAGGGTCAATACGACTATTGCCTTCCAATACATCGGCTATCTCTAAAGGTGCCGGGCAGCCCTTGTTCGGCCCTAATCTTAGCTCGCGAAATTGCTCCTTCCGATAGTCGGGATGAAATTTACTTACCAGATCTTCCCTTTCAGCTTCAGAAATACGCGCACACGGCCCCTTTTCTAATCGACGTGGCCTGGTATCCTCTACCTTCCTTTTGCTCTCCTCCATAGAAGCAGGATATGCCATATTGACGACCTCCTTTCAAAAAGCCTTCATAAAGCCGGCTCTATCTCACGCTCTGCATATCTGCGGCGCAGCTCAGCCTCATCTGATTTCTTTAATGCCTCAAGCTCAGCATTAAATTTCCCTTCCTCTATCTCTTTTACTCTATCCAGATTATGCTGAGGCGCTGGGGTAAGGTAGGAGCCCCTCAGCCTGCGAGCCACCAAGGCTATATTATATGGTTGTATTCCCTGGGGGCACCTGGCAGCACACAGACCACACAGAACACAATCGAAGGATTTTTCATACACTTTCTCATAATCGCCTCTTAAGGCATCAGATACAAAATCCATCACCAAGAGATCCTGCGGGCAGGTTTTAGTGCAATTATTACAGCCGAAACAGGTGAGAAGGTCAGGATAGAGTTCCAATAATTTGTTTTCACCCTCCTTCGGCTCTAAATCCTCTAAATTATAAAGAGCCTCAGTTGAGGGGAAGAACGGCATTTGCAATATCACCATGTTTTGCTCAATTTCTTTCTGGCAAGCAAGGGCGTAACTTATTGTCGGATCATGCGTAAAGCTATAAATCGTGCCACAGGCACCGCAAAACCCGGCGCGGCAACCACACCCTCTAACAATATTATAGCCACAGTGCTCCAACGCTGTCTGGATAGTGAGCCCCTCAGGAGCCTCATAATGTTTGCCCATAATGTAAATATCGAGCATCCTTATTTTCTTCTCAGCTTTCTCCTCAACTCTAGTTTCAGCCATCTTTATCTCCTTCTATAGAGTTGCCTCCCCCTTGCGATCACACCAGCACATCAAACAAACGGCCACTGGTAGGCTGGCAATGTGACAAGGGAATGCTTCGGCGTGCACTGCCAGGGCAGTGATTGTCCCACCATACCCCATCGCTCCGATTCCCAGATTGTTAACGCGATGCAAAATCTCCCTTTCTAGTTCGGCTACCTCCTCATCTGAGTTTGGCTTGCCCACTTCCCGCAGCAATGCCTTTTTGGCCAACATCATAGTCTTCTCCGTTGTCCCCCCTATCCCCACACCAACGATAACCGGGGGACAGGGGTTACTGCCAGCCTCGCTAACACGGTTCACCACATAATCGATGATTCCCTGACGTCCCAGCGCTGGAGTCAGTACCGTTAGGCGGCTCATATTCTCAGAGCCACCTCCTTTCGGCATTACAGTTATTTTAAGTTTGTCCCCTGGAACTATGTCAGTCCAGATATCCGCTGGTGTATTGTCCCTGGTATTAACTCTGGCGGAAAAGGGCTGGCGCACTGCAGATTTGCGCAAGTAACCTTCATCATATCCCCGGCGCACTCCTTCATTGATTGCTGTATATAGATCGCCGCCAGTTAGGCGAACTTCCTGCCCCAGCTCTAGCCAGACTACGGAAAGCCCGGTATCCTGGCACAGGGGAATTTGTTCTTTGCCGGCTATTTCCACATCCTCCAGCATATTACCCAGTACATCGCGGGCAACTGGAGATTTCTCCTTCTCCCGCGCTTGTTTGAGTGCAGCTAACACATCATCAGTAAGATAATGACAGGAGTGCTCAAATAAATGAGCTACTGTTTTGGTAACGTCGCCAACGTTGATTTCCCTCATAATTTTTGTCCCTCCTTAATCAGTTACGGCCTTAGCAATATACCCATTCTTTACTAAGCAATCAACCTGCCCCTGGGCACTCGATATCATAGCTTCAGCCTTCTTACGAAGCTCATCAGCACTAACCTTCAATCTGGCAATGCCCAATTCCTGAGCTTTCATCCCCACAGCTACTGCTTCGTCGATATAAGCGCCTGGCTCATTCATTCTGGGCAGGATGTCATCCTCGTTTATGCCCCTCTTTTCAGCATAATCGGCCAGCGATTCAGCAGCAGCAACGCACATATCATCAGTGATGGTCTTCGCCTGTACATCAAGAACGCCGCGGAAGATGGCTGGAAAGCCTACTGAGTTATTCACCTGGTTGGGGAAATCCGACCTGCCGGTGCCGACAATTCTAGCCCCCGCCTCTTTACATTCCCAGGGCCAGATTTCAGGTATGGGGTTAGCAGCAATAAAGCATATTGCATCCTTCGCCATTCCCCTGATCTGCTCAGGTGTAATAATACCCGGTCCTAATTTGGAATATGAAATAAGTATGTCAGCGCCTTTCAAGGCTTCCGTCAAACCACCGGCTATCTGCTGGGGATTGGTGATTTCACAAAAGCGCCACTTCTCAGCATACTTCTCTTTCTTTTCCTCTAAATCCTTCCTTCTCCTGTGAAGTATGCCTTTACTATCCACCATCATGGTATTTCCCGCTTTCCCTCCGTAAGCCCAGAGAAGTCTGGAGCAACCAGTATTAGCCGCTCCAGTCCCGTTCAAGACAATCTTGCAATCCCCTATCTTCTTACCCACTATCTTCAGAGCATTTATCAAGCCCGCCAGCATTATCGTTGCGGTTCCCTGCACATCATCATGCCACACGGGAGTTTCTGCCTGCGCCCTGCACCTATCGAGTATGCCAAAGCACTTAGGATAGGAAATATCTTCCAGGTTGATGCCAGCAAATGATGGCTCAAGCAACTTAACCGTCCTGACAATCTCATCAGGGTCCTTGGTACCAAGGCAAATAGGCACAGCATCCACACCACCAAGATATTTGAATAGCAATGCCTTCCCTTCCATGACAGGATAGCCTGCCTTAGGGCCAATGTCGCCCAGGCCAAGGACGCGAGTGCAATCAGAAACCACGGCTATGGTATTCCACCTGTTAGTAAGCTCATCAAACTTCGATTCGTCCGCCTTTATGACTCTACAAGGCTCAGCAACGCCAGGGGTATAATAGATTGCAAAATCATTAAAATCACGAACCTGGCATTTGAGCATTGTTTGCATCTTGCCACGATAATCGACATGCAACTTCATGGCATCCTGCGCTGGTTTCTTGGCTTTGGCTAAAAGCTCCTCCCTGGTTACTTTTTGTGACATAACATGCCTCCTTCTATTCTTAGATCCTCACTTGAAGCACTGTTGTAAGCATAGCAATCCTGAGGAAGTGCTTATTATAACAATAGAACTGATTGTTAGTAAATATCACAAAATACCATCTTATTTCTTCATCGCCTCTCGTGCTTACGCTGTGGCCCCTATATCCATTTCTCACGCACATCAGTATAGAGCCTCCTGGCTAGCTACAGCATCCCACGGCTCTATATTATGATCACAATGGCGTATTTTGGAGGCAAGAGAAGGCCAACCGGGATCGCCTATAGCATAGATATCTTAAAACAAAAATAGAGAATGGTAAGGTCGCTGGACAATAACAGAAAGCAACAAATATAATCCGTATCAATGATTAGAAGCGGCAATATAAGAATAGCTTTGTATACACTAGGGTGCAAGCTCAATCAAGCAGAAACGGAGTTTCTTGCTGGCGAGTTTAACAAAGCTGGCTATCATCTTGTATCTCCCGACGGTACGGCTGACATTTATATTGTTAATACCTGTACAGTAACTCATATCGCTGACCGCAAGTCACGCCACTGGCTCAGGCTGGCCCGGCGAAAAAATCCTGAAGCTTTGGTTATTGCCACAGGCTGCTATGCTCAAAGAGCTCCTCAAGAGCTGGCTCAAATTGCTGACCTTGTCGTTGACAATAAAGAAAAAGACCATCTGCTTGAGCTTGTAAAGGGCTTGCCATTGCAAACTCCCCTCCCCATCATTGCGAGAAGCCGAAATCTTGAACGCAGCAAAGGGGAATCAAAAGAATCCAATGCACCCTACAACACCAGAGTTCGCAGCCTAATAAAGATTCAAGATGGTTGCCATAGCCCCTGCACCTATTGTGTTGTGCCCCGAGTAAGAGCTCACGAATATTGTTTACCTGCTCCTCAAATAGTTGAGGAGATTAGACAGAAGGTAGCCGCTGGCTATAAGGAAGTCGTTCTCACCGGGACTAAAGTAGGTTGCTATAGCCACGATGGTGCCGACCTCAGAGGTTTAATAGAGGGCATTCTTCGTGACACGGATATTAGGAGGCTGCGCCTCTCTTCGCTACAGCCACAGGAAATCTCCGCTGAGCTTCTTGCCTTGTGGCAAGATAGAAGGCTTTGTCGCCATTTCCATCTAGCTCTCCAAAGCGGAAGCGACGTTGTCCTCCAGAGGATGAGACGATGTTACTCACTGGATGATTACCGAAAGGCAATAAATTTGATTAGAGAAGCAATACCCGACGTGGCCATCACTACCGACGTTATGATTGGCTTTCCGGGGGAAGGGGATGGAGAGTTTGAGCAAAGCTATCACTTTTGCCAGCAAGCTAATTTTGCCAATATCCATGTTTTCCCCTTTTCGCCTCGACCAGAAACAGTGGCAGCTAAAATACCTGAGCAAGCAAGAGAACATGTGAAGAAGGAGCGTGCTCAGCGAATGTTAGAACTGGCTAGATACTGCAGACACAGCTTTTATGTGCCATTTCTGGGACGAACTATGCCTGTTTTATGGGAGAAGGAAACAAATTTTGGAAGCAGCATATATTCTGGCTTGACCGATAACTATATCAGGGTATTTATTCGAAGTGAAAAACCCCTGACTAACAGAATGACACCGGCTAAGTTAGACGGGTTCTACAACGACAGAATGAGGGGAGAACTAATCAGTGAAGATTCAAGTCAAGGTAAAGGCTAACTCAAAAATTCAAGAAGTTAGCCAAGAGAGTGGTCACTTCATAGCAAAGGTCAAAGAACCGCCCAGGGAAGGCAGGGCTAACCAGGCAGTCATTCAATTATTAGCAGAGCATTTTGAGGTTCACAAAAGCCAAGTGAGAATTCTAAGTGGGCTTAAGAGCAAGAATAAAATTATTGAGGTCATTGATAGATAGTATAAGAAGCGGGGAATCCGGGAGTCACACCCGGCTGCATAGATTTAGAATCTATGTGATCCTTCCGATCCATCCCCCTTGTATATCTTGTATATATAGTTTATCACAAACAGCCATAGCGACTATTATGGCTATACTATGTTGTTAAGGGAATCCCCTCATCCTTCGCCTAGCAATTCCATCGCTTTCTTGGCTGCATCGGCAGCATCTATTCCATATGCATCTGCGCCAATTCTATCAGCCCACCTTTGCGTAGCAGGAGCCCCACCAACCATTACCTTGTATTTCTCACGCAATCCAGCTTTCTTAAGCTCCTGTATCAATGCCTTCTGCCCGCTCATAGTGGTGGTTAATAAAGCACTCATGCCTATTATGTCAGCACTCACCTCTTGAGCTTTGTCAATAAATTTTTGCATCTCTACGTCACGCCCCAAATCATAAACCTCCAACCCATTAGCCTGTAGAAATGACACAACCATGCTTTTCCCAATATCGTGAATATCTCCCTGAGCAGTTCCTATCACTACCCTCCCCCTTCTCTTTTCCGCATCCTTTGGCAGTGCAGCGGTAAGAATGTCTGCTGCCCCCTTCATAGCCTCAGCCGATAATATGAGCTCCGGCAAAAACAGCTCTCCCCTCCCGAAGAGGTCGCCTACTTCAGTTATGCCAGCTCTGAATCCTTTATTAATTACCTCTAAGGGGTCCATCCCCTCAGCAATAGCACGCTTTGCCGTTTCTTCAGCCTTACCCTTATCTGCATCAATAATCGTTTTCCTGGCTTCCTTTAAAATTTCCTCTTTATCCATAATTTGACCTCCCCTTTTTAA
Source organism: Dehalococcoidia bacterium (assembly GCA_030605765.1). Lineage (GTDB taxonomy): Bacteria > Chloroflexota > Dehalococcoidia > GIF9 > AB-539-J10 > JAGMDB01. The sequence goes on along the minus strand of JAUWHP010000028.1, from coordinate 4,346 downwards.
TTTCCTCGGCAGACTTTTCTAATCCTTGAGTCACCCAATTTCACCCTCCTCCACTTTTTGCCCATTCAGACTCTAATCCCCACTGAGCTTATGAACTAATCATCAATCATCTCATTTCCTGAGCTTCTTTTTCTTTCAATTCTCCCTCAGCATTTTCTACGATTGAACGCAAAACGGAAAGCGTCTCTGGAGGCAATGGTTCTGGTTTGTGGTTTTCAAGGATCGACAAAAGTTCTTCATGAGCTCTTTGAGTCATGTCCTTACTTCCACTGTTCTCCCATGGCTCCCACATTCTCCTATCAATCAATTTGGAGTGGGATTGCTCTCTCATATGCCGCAAAGTGTGCTCTGCATTTAGGAAGTTACCGCCGGGTCCTACCTTGCTGGTAACCTCTAGAGCTATACTTTCGTCATTGATTTCAACCCCGTTTGTTGCTGTCCTAACCATCTTGGCTATTTCATTATCTATCACAAGCTGGGTCAAATCAAAGGTAATCCCAAGCTCAAGCATCCCCAGACCATAAATTAAGTTAGCCCCTGCTAAGGCTGGCAAAAGAGCAGTGATAGTTTTCTCGTGCGCTGCCTGAGCATCAGGAATTTTGCTATCAGCCTACCCACCAGCAACCAGGCTGCAGAGATGATAATATTGAGCCAGTTTTACTACAGCAGCGCTAATCACAGCAAGCTCAGGAGACCCTACCGGAGCAGTTGCAGTCCTTAAATCAAGGCAAGTAGTTGAACTGCCATAAATTATTGGGGCCCCCTTACAACTTAGTTGCGATAATACAACTTCAGCCAATACCTCTGCATTATGAGTAACCAATGCGCCTGCCAAAGTAACAGGCGATGTACCGCCGGCCATAGCCATGGATAAAGCAATGTGTGGTACCCCTGCCATAGCGCATTCAATAACATCACCACACTGAACCTTACCCAGAGTTAATGGGCTAGCCGGGCATGAAACAGTAGTCCATAGGGGGCGCTCTCTCAATTTCTCCTTTCCACCCGCAACCGCCGCAGCCATTTCAATACGCACCCTCGTAAGCTCTTCACCACCGTCACCGCTCGCTACATGTTTTGTAGTATTAGCTAGCAAAACCTCCATTACGTGAAGAGCACTTGCTTCCGGAGAAACATCTCGAGCAACGCATGGCCTCCAAACAAGATCTATTTCATCTAGAGCGTCGGCAACTAATACAATGTTAGCTACATCTTGCTTTGTCGATTCCCTGCGCTCCCCGTTAAATGGATCCACCGCCATTATGGCTTCTCCAAAATTGGTAAAATTGACCCCGGTACCTCCTAAGACCACATCATTCTTGGGATCTCTTCCGGCGAGCAGAATCTCACCGGGCGCGGAGCGGATAGCATCTTCAACCACATATGGAGGAATCTTAACCAATTGCGCCTTTCGATCAACAACAACACCAGCCATTCCCTCAAAAATATCCAGGGCTCTATCATATTCAACTCTTACACCAGTCTGTTGTAACAACTTCAAAGTAGCCAGGTGAAGCTCATACAACTCATCATCTGAAAATAAATTCAACCCTATACCCCGCGTTAGTTGCATACCGGCACTTGCTTGTCGCTTACCCATTTGAAATCACCTCCTTCTTAAATCGGCCCTCTCAACAATTCTTGCTTTCCATCCTGCATCTCACTAAAGCATAACTTGGCCTCCTCTCTAATTTTCTCCCAGTATAAGTCTATAACCTTCAAATGCTCTTCTTTATACTCTTAATTTCCTGTTTATTCTATCCTTAAACATATTCACACAGTTGATTTCTATATCCAACAGATCTGCTATGCGAAATTTCGCATCTATCCCTTTAGCTATGCGAGGGAGCGCATTGACTCTACCGATATCTAAATCTTCCCTTACCTCGCTCATCACCACTGGGTCTGCAAGATCAGATACAGAAACTTTCAACTTACTGGCTACATATTCCTTAGCTTCTTTGATTTTCATTCCTCGGGACATTTGCATGCGCCCTACCAGGTCTCCAGCAGTACGCATACCGCCCATGCCCGAAGCAATACTGTGGGTAATATGCATCCCCAGGGGATCTCCCACACCTACCTACAAACCATCCAGCCTTGTTATCTCTACCATCGCTTTAGAAGCCCTGGATACTGAATCCACAGGTGGAGTCTCTGTTACAGGAATTCCTCCCACTCCCATGCCTACATTGGCATGAATGGGCAGATGCGAATTTTCAACACAGGCCTTTGTGAAAGTAGCTGCACGAGCTACATTCCACGGACATGATTTATCTGTATTGGTGTTAATAGCCGGGCCAAAAATAGTAGCTCCTGCTTTCTCCATCAATTCAACCTGCTTATGAGGATATAAGCCCGCCAGACGCACCCCTTCATAAGTTAACTCCCCATGCATCCCCAGAATGAATTCTCCTGCCATTCCTACCTCGATACACATCTGAGGGTATTTCTTCCTTAATATCTCAACAGCACGCAAAGCTGCCAGAAATTCTGCATCCCCTGCTGCAGCAGTGGTATCAAAATTAATGCCATCTGCCCCCGATTCATACATCACGCTGCCTACATAAACCATATCCTTAACTGCGTGTTCTGCCATTTCTTCTTGCGCTGCCCTGGCTTCGGATATCTTGCCCTGAGGTATTAGCCCCATCGGGTTAGGGCAGGGGCCATCTGGTTGGGTATATAGTCCTAAATTCGGCATAGCTCCATAGAACAAAGCCGGAATTGTTATCAGTAAAGCTTGCTCCAATGTTGGTTGCTCAATCCACATGATAGACTTTGCTGGCTTATAGCTGTAATCCATGTGGCCCATCTCCATTGTGTCAGCACCCAGCATTCTTTCATAGATTTGCAATGATTGCAGCTTGCTTACCGATACATTCGCCCGATTAAACTTGGTGGTGCCGCTATCATAACTAAGGATTACTTCTTTCCCCCTCTCCACACCAACACTCTTATCAGGACACTCATAGATCTCAAGTAAGCGTCGCAAGTCGTCCTCGGAAAGAGGAGGAATCTTTGCTCTCTCTGCAGCATCCCTGGTCCCTTCTTCCAGATCCCGTTTTAATTCGCTTTCACTTAGCTCAATTACAGAACCATCTCCCATCCTGGTATAAAATTTTTCCATTTATTGCCTCCCTTTTTGTTTACTTATTTATTTCCCCTTGTGAAAAAGACTATAGCCGTAACAGCCAATAACCAACCCAATTCAGTGTACACTATTCCGCTACAGATTGGTTCTGTATATCTTCTTAAGCATTCCCATTACGGCATCGGGAAGTTCGGAGACTTTCCCAATCACCTCTCCTTTGTCTTGGCCATACAGGTCACCTTGATCAACTTCCACTGATATCGTGATAACATTCACTCTATCCAGGCGGCATTGTTTCAATGCTTGCTTTACTGTGGATGTGTCTTTGGGGCAACCATCAGTGAAATGGATTATGATTTTCCTGTGGGCAGTTCTCCTCTTCAGCAAAAGCAATGCCGCAGCAATTGCTTCCCCTGAAGGAGTGCCTCCACCACTCCAGATACTCTTCAGAGATAGCTTCATTGTAGATGAGGCAAGTCGTGATAGTTGGACATCAGACCCTGAATGAAGTCCCTTTCCGGTATAAGTAACTACTTCGTACCAGATTTCAGGGTATAACGGCTGTAATGCTTCTGCGAATATACAGGCTGTCTTATTCACATCACCCAAATAGGGATTCATAGAGGCCGAAACATCCATGAGGAGTACTACTGCCAGGGAAGATTTATTCCTTATGTCCCGAAGCTTGAATACCGTCGTCTTGCCTACTCCCACCTTGGACAACCTTCTACCATCTAGCTTGCCGTTTCTAAGCCCGTGCCTCCACCTTGCCACTAATATATCAAGCTGAGAGAAAATACGATGAACCTGCTGGATTTCTTTACATACCATACCTTTTATCTTATTGTGGGACAAAGGATCATAAAAACCATCCTTGATTTTGGTAACGCTAGCCCTAACCCCCATTTGGCTAAGCTGTTGAGTGAGGTCTTCCACCCGGCGACTAGCATATTCTCTCATTTCCTCGGTTTCATCACGTCCGGTGTCAACCTGTGTAGAGTCATCCAGATAATCAGACAAGTCCTGAAGGCTTCCTGGGAAATTGCTCCCATAAATATTTCTGCGGAGTTGGGCAGCTAGCTCGTCGTCATAAAGGCTTTCGCCATGAGCTTTCTTGTTTTCCATTTCCAGTTGTGCTCGCTCTATAATGTTGCTAACACCCTTCCTGGGGAACTGTTGCAACCATTTCCAAGTATCCACAGCCATATCCAATCTTCTCCTGGAGTCATCCACTTTGGCGTAGTCAACGGTT
>JAUWHP010000026.1 GCA_030605765.1 Dehalococcoidia bacterium | reverse complement strand
GCTATGCAGCAAAGATTAACCCAAGCAATGGATGATTTAAAGGAGACTGTTAAGCTGTTCAAGGGCTTAAGTATACCTGATTTTATCAGAGAGACGGAATATATCGCTCTCAAAGCCCCTAAGGAATATGCCTTCATCTCTGGTGACATTGCTTCCACTGACACTGGCACTACACCCACTAACGATTACCTTGAGATGACCAATGAGTTTTGCGTGCCTCAATCCCCGGCTAAATTCAGCAAACATAACCGCGATTCTTATATGGTGGGCGCTCTGGCACGCTTTAATAATAATTATTCTCAGCTTTTGCCTGAAGCTCAAAAAGCGGTTGAAGAACTGGGATTAAAAGCAATCTGCCACAATCCATACATGATAAGCATAGCTCAAATTGTGGAATCAATTCACGCAGTTGAGGATAGTCTGAGGCTCATTGACCAAATTATTGCTCAGGGGCTGAAGGAAGAGAAACCAGAGGTTAAGGTCAAAGCAGGAAGGGGCATTGGCGCTGTAGAAGCTCCCCGTGGGATTCTGTTCCACGATTATACCTATGATGACAAAGGAGTGTTGACCAAAGCTAACTGTATTATCCCAACCAATCAAAATCACAACAATATCCAGAAGGATATGGAAACATTGGTGCCAAAAATCATCGACAAGAGCCAAGAGGAAGTAACCCACTTGCTAGAAATGCTGGTGCGCGCCTATGACCCCTGCATTTCTTGCTCAACTCACTTTCTAGAAGTGAAATTTGTTTGATTGCGGCAATAACTGGCGACCACTAAAAATTGACAATGCTGAAGAAGGTAGGCCAAGAAAAAGTTGTCATCCTTGGTATGGGTAATTTGCTTCGTGGAGATGATGGGATAGGAGCTCACTTTGTGCGAATGCTAAATAAGGATGACCTGGATTGTGATAACTTAGAAATCATAGAGGGGGGGATTTGCCCTGAGTTTGCGTCTTTTGTTGAAGATGCTGATAAGCTGATTATAGTCGATGCTATTAGAGGTGGTAAGGAGCCAGGAACTATCTATCGCCTCGGCATTGACGATGTGGCGATGGATCTGGCCGCAAGATTATCCGTGCACCAGCTGGGCTTGGTAGATAGCTTAAAGATACTAAGAATATTAGGAAGAGAACCAAGACACACCATCATTATCGGCATCGAACCTAAGAACATAGATTGTAGGTTAGAACTTTCGCCAGAGGTAAAAAAGGGACTAGCTGAACTCAGAAAAATAGTGATGGAGGAGATAAAGAAAACCAAGTTACTTCCGCAATTCGCCAACTCCTAATTTCGCTCTTGTTTTTCTACAGGCGAATAGATAACGTATCAGTCATGAATGGCTAAAACAGAAACTCTGCGGCTTGCTTCTGAGCTTCCCTATAGTATCGTTGTTGCCTGTGATATGCCTTTCCTTAATGTTGAGCTATTGCGCTATCTGATTGAATTATCCGAGGGCTTTGATGCTGTTATCCCCCGATTAGAAGAGGGGAAAATTGAGCCTCTCCACGCTGTATATTCACGGAAGTGCATAAATACAATAAGAGCAGAATTGGAGTGTGATCACTTGAAGATCAGCCAACTGCTTGACATGCTGCGTGTCAGGTATGTCGAGCGGGAGGAATATCACAGATTTGACCCTCAGTTTTTAAGCTTCTTCAATATAAATTCCCTAGCGGATTTGAAACAAGCCACTGCGGTTGCCATGAAGGAGTAGAATTAGCTTTAGAAATGGAAGCGACTTGAATATTACCCTCTAGAAGACAAGAAACCGAAATAATTTATCGTTTACCTGTGAGTTCGTCGCATAGATAGGTGGGCCTGACCTGGTTTGAATAGATAGATAATAAATGAGGCATAAGTTACGTATGGCTAAAACAAAAAATCTGCGGCTTGCTCATATCAGCGTTCGTGGTGTAGTTCAAGGAGTAGGCTTTAGGCCCTTTGTCTACGGGCTAGCAATTAAGCACGATTTAAAGGGATGGGTATACAACACCTCCGAGGATGTTAAGATTGAGGTAGAAGGGAAAAGTGAGGCCGTCAAACAGTTTCAATTAGAGCTTAAGACAAAAGCTCCTCCCCTAGCTCATATCGAAGATATAACCACTACCTACCGCCCTCCCATTGGCTATAAAAAATTTGAGATCCGCCATAGCGTTGCTGTGGAGGGAAAATACCAGCTTATCTCTCCAGATATTGCTACCTGCCAGACTTGTTTAAATGAACTACTAAATCCCAATGATAGACGCTATCGTTATCCTTTTACTAACTGCACTAACTGTGGGCCACGCTTCACCATAATTGAGAGCATGCCTTATGACCGCCCCAAAACTACCATGCGCCATTTTCACATGTGCCCCCAATGCCAGGCTGAATATGATAATCCTTTAGACCGCCGTTTCCACGCTCAACCAAACGCCTGCCCGAAATGTGGCCCCCGGGCTAAGCTGGTCGATGCACAGGGTAAGGAAGCTGTTGCACAGAAAGCAAAGCAAGCCCACTCAGATGCCATAGCCATTGCCAGCCAGCTTCTAAAGGAAGGGAAAATTATTGCCATCAAAGGACTGGGGGGATTCCTTCTGGCTTGCGATGCCACTAATGAATGGGCGGTTAACACATTGCGCCACAGGAAAAAACGCTCCTCTAAACCATTCGCCGTAATGGTATCCGACATAGACGAGGCTAAAAGGCATTGCTACGTCTCACCAAGTGAGGAGAAATTACTCACCTCCACACAAAGCCCCATTGTGCTTACAAAGTGGAAAAGTGATTCATCTGTATCGCGTGAGGTAGCTCCAAATTTAGAATATCTAGGAGTCATGCTGCCTTATACGCCGTTGCATCACACTCTGCTTAGAGACACTCAATTGCCATTAGTGATGACCAGTGGCAACCTAAGTGAAGAGCCCATTGCTAAGGATAACGATGAAGCTTTGAGAAGGCTCTCGGGAATCGCAGATTATTTTCTGATTCATAATCGGGATATTTATTCCCGCTATGATGACAGCGTAGCCATGGTGGAAAAGGAAACATGCCAGCTTGTGAGGCGAGCTCGCAGCTATGCTCCCTGCCCCATCATCCTGCCCTTTAAGGCTAAACAAGTGCTTGGCTGTGGCGCTGCAATGAAGAACACTTTTTGCCTGACTAAAGACAGCTATGCTTTCCTGAGCCAGCACATTGGCGATTTGGAAAACTGGGAGACTATGGAGCATTTCATTGATACCATCTCCCTTTACAAAAGACTATTTCACATCAAACCTGATTTAATTGCCTGCGACCTTCATCCTGATTACCTTTCCACTAAATATGCTCAAGAACTGGGGAGAACCTTCGCCAACGGCCAGGGCAGCGTTGGGATAAAACTCATTCCCGTGCAGCATCATCACGCCCACATTGCTAGCTGCATGGCAGATAATGGGTTAGAAGCCCCAGTTATAGGAGTTGTCTTTGATGGCACAGGATTGGGCAGTGATGGGCATATCTGGGGAGGAGAATTCATGGTGGTTGACTACCAAAGTTTTAATAGGATGGGACATCTAGAGTATCTACCTTTGCCCGGAGGAGATGCGGCGATAGAAAGACCTTATCGCACTGCCATCGCCTACATTCTTAGCCTTCTAGGAGAAAATGCCTTGAGTGGGCTGGCTTTTGCGAAACAAGTTGACGAGGTTGAAATCAGTATTATTAAGCGACAAATCGAAACGAGGCTGAATTCACCATTAAGCTCAAGCATGGGACGCCTGTTTGATGCCGTATCAGCACTGATAGGTATAAGAGATAGAATAGATTATGAAGGACAAGCGGCTGTAGAGTTAGAAATGGCTGCCTATCCTTGTGATGGTCAGAAGCACAACGAAGAAGCAACCTCTGAGCAAAATTACCCATACCACATAATAGAGGACAAGAGGGTAAGGCTCATAAAGCTGGACGACCTTCTCTCAGCAATAATCGGAGATTTAAGCCACGGCATCCCTCAAAGTAGAATATCAATTAAATTCCACAACACCGTGGCTCAGATGACAAACGAGATGTGCCAGATAATAACTAATGAAACCGGCATTAAGGAAGTGGCCCTAAGTGGTGGCGTATTCCAAAATCGGTTACTGCTAAGAAAGACAATTAACTTACTGGGAAACAATGGTTTCCAAGTATTTACCCATAGGCAAGTGCCCTGTAATGATGGTGGTATCGCCTTAGGGCAGGCAGTTATTGCCAATTTCGCTGAATAAACTCCCAAGATAAGAGCAAGGAACCCCAAACCATAATCCCTGCTAACCCGAAGTTGCGTCCTATCAAATACCAAGACAACAGCACAAGGTTGGTACGGTTGTATTGTTCAGTAAGATTAGCTAAAATGACCAAAGTTATGTGTCTTGCAGTGCCAGTGAGAGTTATCTCCAAAGAAGGTGACGCGGCGGAAACAGAGATCGCCGGAGTGAGGCGCTTGGTTAGCATTGCCCTAACCCCGGAAGTAAAAGTGGGAGATTATGTGTTGCTCCACACGGGTTATGCCATAGGCATTGTAGATGAAGCGGAAGCCAAGGAAACCTTAAAGCTCCTGGAGGAGATAGCAAACCTCAGTGAAGCTCATCGATGAGTACCAAAATAGCGCACTAGCTAGAAAACTGGCCATCAGAATCGCTAATCGCTCCGCCAAGCCGATCAGGTTAATGGAATTCTGTGGTGGACATACTCATGCCATAATGAGATATGGAATCCGCCAATTATTGCCTGAGACGGTGGAAATGAGAGCAGGGCCAGGTTGTCCTGTATGTGTTACAGCAACTGCTGATTTGGATAAAGCTATTGCCATGGCTCACTTACCCGGTGTCATCATCGCCACTTTCGGGGACATGATGAGAGTTCCTGGCAGCCACTCCAGCTTACAGCAAGCAAGGGCTGAAGGAGCAGATATACGAGTTATCTATTCCGCTATCGATGCTGTGGAAATAGCCAGAAGCAACCCACAAAAATCGGTCATCCTCATAGGCATCGGCTTTGAAACCACAGCACCAACCATAGCTGCCTCTACAATCAAAGCACAGAAAGAAGGCATTGGAAATTTTTATGTCCTTTCCCTGCTCAAGTTAAGTCCACCAGTGATGAAGGCGATACTGGAGCTTGGCGAGATAAGGCTAGATGGAATTATCTGCCCGGGACATGTTAGCGTTATAATCGGCTCTTATCCCTATGAATTTATCCCCAAGAATCATAATGTTGGCTGTGTTATCTCGGGCTTTGAACCTTTAGATATCTTGCTATGCATAGACAGACTGGTGGAACAAATTGAAAGTTGCCAGCCAAAAGTGGAAATAGCCTAT
>JAUWHP010000027.1 GCA_030605765.1 Dehalococcoidia bacterium | reverse complement strand
ACAATTTCTGCATCGGCTGCAATCATTGCGTGGCAGACTCTGCCGATATTTCGTATGGTATCCTGTGTTTTTTCAGCGACAATACCATTATCTGATGGGACTCGGATTTCCCTCATAGCCAGCAGAGCGCTTTGTATTGCTACGGAAGCAGAAGTGCTCAATTTTAGGGAACAACCCTCTTTACCGCCGTCACAGATGAGCCCGGTGATATTCCCAGCCATGTTCTGTATTGCCATTTCAACCTTGTCAGCCGCTTCAGTCAGAAGATAGGCGATGCCAGCGGTGGCGCCGAGCCCCGCTTTTATAGCACAACCGCATAGAGCAGATAAGTATTTTGAGTGATAGGTTATGTAGCAAGTGATCATGCTTGATAAGGCAAGAGCTTTCACAAGACGGCTTAGTTTCTTTTCACCATCTCCAGATAATTGTCCATTTTGCCTCTGCACAAATAATTCCTTTACATTGTAGCCGTTCTTTTGAGCCACAGCTATGATGGGCAGGCTAGCGGTGATTCCTTGATTTCCTGAGCCGGCACAGGTCATTACCGGATAGTCGAAACCACCCATCCTGGCATCTGCGGCAGAGGCGACCATAATCTGCGCTGAAGTGATTAAATCATCGCCTAAATACCCCTCGCTCACCAAATCTCTCAGTGTAGCGCCAATACCTAATCCTTTCGTTCTCTTTAGTCCTTCCTCCGAAATGGCAACATTCATCGCTGCCATCTCAATCATTTTTTCGACGACATTCTTGGGGAGTGCTTCAAGCTCAGCGACAATCTCAGGGATGGTCATCTCCTTCAGTCTATCCTTCACATCAAGGCCTTTTCTCCCTATGTGGGGTTTTTTCTCGAAAGGAATCTCAGTTACCTGGCCCAGTGAATCATAAACATCAATTGATGTTACATTGCTGTGAGCCTTTTCAATTTTTGCTGTAGCAGTGAGCACTCTTTTTGGTAGTCGCTTGTGCCTTACCTTAACCAGGGCTCTTATTTGGATGTCTTCGTTCCTCTCCCATCCCTCAATTAGTTTGGTTTTTACCCTATGTGCCAGTCTTTTAGCTTTTTCTAAATCTTCTGGCTGCAGTGTCTTAAATAGCGCCATCTCCTGGCCCTCTGCTTCAGGAAAGCAGAAAATACCCATTGCAGCAGCAATGCCGATTCCCTTTTGACCATTAGACCTGGGAATCCCCACAGCCAGTGCGTTCTTAAATACACCTCGACTAACTGATACTTCTATTCTGTCAACCTCTACATCTTCCTGATTGACATCAACAACATATTCAATTGGTATCTTACCCTTGAGCCATTCTGGCGCTCTTCCCAGGATAGCGTTATAGGCCAAAGACGTTATGTAGCCAACAGCAACTGGCTCAGTGCATCCCAACGCTGGCTTAACCTCAATCTCAAAAAGTTGTGAAATATCAAGCATGGAGGGCAACCTCTTTCTTGAGCAGCATTATAGCCTTTTTTCAGGGCCTTGACACCTCGATGAAGGCTGTTTATAATTTCAGTTCACAAAACTTGTTTATAATAAAGTTAGCTTGTATAAACGAGGTGAAACAGATGCACATTAATAGATAAGTTTTGCTTAAGTTGTTTAAGTTAATCATTAACAAGGAGGTGAAAAAATGAGCAGGGGTAAAAAGAGGCTTGGCATTTTAAGTAGTACATTGCTGGTTTTAGTGCTTGTATTATCAGCACTACCAGTGGCAGTGCTGGCCGCGCCTTATCCTTACAATCCAAGTGATACAGAAGTAGCCAATGCCTTGACTTATCTCCGTAACCAACAAGCTGCTGATGGCAGCATAGGAGGCTTTGGCGCCTCAGCCTGGGTGACTATGGCAATAGCTGCTGCTGGAGAAGACCCGCATGATTGGAAGGTGGGTAATAATTCCGTTGTTGATTACCTGGCTGCCAATGCCGGCAGTGCTAACTCAGCTACTGATTATGCTAAGATGATTCTGGCAATAGTGGCTGCCGAGGAAGCCCCAACGAATTTCGGTGGCAGGAATTTTCTATCGCTGCTGCAGGGAGCATATGATGGCACCCAGATTGGTGATAGCTCACTACTTAACGATGATTTCTGGGGAGTTATGGCTCTTATTGCTGCTGGCGAAAGTCCAAATTCGGACATTATCCAAAACAGCGTGTCGTTTATTAAGAGCTGCCAGCAAGCTGACGGCGGCTGGGGTTTCGATGCCAGTGCTTCATGGGGAACTGATGTGGATAGCACCTCCGCAGCCATAACAGCTTTAATCGTTGCTGGAGAGGAGCCCGCTTCACCCGCTGTTACAAATGGCTTGGCTTATATCAAATTGAATCAAGCAGATAACGGTGGATTTCTATCTTGGGGCGCAACCAACGCAGATACGAATTCCTGGGCCATCAACGCAATAGTAGCTGCAGGGCAAGACCCCACAAGTGCAGATTGGACCAAGAATGGCAACACTCCTGTTGATGATTTGTTGAGTTTCCAGCAGGATGATGGTTCATTTTACTGGCAGAGTGATACTCCTGGAGCTTGGCCATGCCAGACTACTGCCTCTGCTATACCAGCACTTTTGGGCAGACTTTATCCAATCACCTTAAGAGGCGACTTTGATGGCGATGGAGACATAGACATATTTGACTTTGTTCGCTTTGCCAGTGCTTATGGTTCAGGGGAAGGAGATGTTAATTACAACCCTATTGGTGACTTTAACCATGATGGGGAAATCAATATTCTCGACTTCGTTGCTTTTGCCATTATGTATGGTTACGGTACCTAATAGTGCCGCAGGCAGCAGAGTAGTAGGCCAGACTAAAAATACTTATGTAAGGCCTGGATATTCCTAACAAAGACCTAAAACAGCTAATATTTAATGAAATTTTGTTCGGAAGCTTTCAGTAGGGGAATGTGAATGAAGCAAGGTAGCTTATCAAAGATTGCAGCGTATCTTATTGCCGCTTTCTTGCTTGTCACTGCCTTGCATGGCTTCCAACCCCAACAGATTGGTGTTACTACCATAGAGGCAGTTTTAGGCGAGCTATATCCAGCAATGGTTCTTGGAGCACAGGAGGAGCTCTCTGTTTACGTAAGGGTTGAGGGGCAGGATAGCACTGTCTGGAGAGGCGATGTAATTGTTTCTGAGTCAGATATTACGGCCGATAACAGTGGCACAACTTACCATTTGTGGGACCCAACTGCCCTTGGGGCTTTGGACGAGGCCTCCAATCATGAAGAGAGGTTCCATTATTATGTAACTGATCAATATGGAGCATTATTTGTAAGCTCTGTAGATGGGGAGGAAAGCCGGGGAGCGAGTGGCTGGATGTATCGGGTGAATTACTATCTTCCTAATATTGGTGCGGGCCAATTTATGTTGGGAGAAACAATCCCACCAAATCTTCCTCATAGTGAAGTGCTGTGGCACTACGGCGGTTCTGGTGAACTCCCACTGAAAATATCCCTTGATAAGGCTGAAATAGATGTAGGTGAGCAATTCACTGCCATGGTGACTCAGTATAGCGACGCTACTCATGCTTGGTCATCTTGTGAAGGCGCTACTGTTTATATTGATAATGAAGCCTATCCAGATTTAACTGGTAGCGATGGGATGGTAAATATTAGCATAGATAGCGAAGGAACCTTCGATATTTTTGCTGAGAAGGATGGTTGTATACGCAGTGGTAGGATAGAGCTAACAGTCACACCTAGGGCAGTAACCTATACTCTGACTATGGAAGTGAATGGAAATGGCTCAACTATTCCTTCAGTAGGTAGCCATACTTATGATGCTGGAACTGTGGTTGATATTAGTGCCACCCCGGATACTGGCTGGGAGTTTAATAGTTGGAGTGGTGATGTTACTAATCCATCGTCTTCTTCCACCACTGTGACCATTGATGCAGATAAATCAGTTATTGCTAACTTTATTGAGATTTCGCCGGTGATCTATACGCTAACTCTAACTTGCGAACCAAACGGGGGGGGAAGTCTCACTCTTAGCCCCACGGCAGAGGGCAACCAATATGAGGCTGGTACCTCTGTTGAGCTAACTGCTACTCCAGCCGATGGCTATGTCTTTGATACCTGGAGCGGTGACCTTAATGGTAGTACCAATCCCGCTAGTGTAAGTATGGACTCTGATAAAGAGGTTATCGCCAACTTTGTGCTGCCTGCGTCAGAGAAGCCAGGTGACTCTTCAGTTTCCAACCTTAATATCTCACCAGAGCAAGTTCAGCCCAACCAGCAGGTGGATATCACTATCAATGTAGCCAATAATGGCGAGAAAGTTGGAAGTTACGAAGGCATTCTTTATGTCAATGGGCAGATTGAAGCTAACCAGACGGTGAACATTTCTCCAGGCTCAACTCAGACTGTGGTGTTTAGTGTAACTAAGGCGATTCCAGGCACTTATACTGTCTCCTTAGGAGGGCAGCAGGGACAGTTCACTGTGGTGGGTGGTCAGGCTTCTGGTGGTGGACTAGACATTGGTAGTACGATAGCTATTGTAATTATCATAGTGCTTGTCGCAGCCCTGGTGCTTGTGTTTCGCAGAATTAGAAAGAAGGCATAACCAAGGATAAATGAAAGAAGGCAGGCTCCTAGAGGGCGAATATGAATGAAGCAAAATAGTTTGCTAAAGATAATTGTAATAGCCCTTGTTATTACTTGCCCATTTGCTATCATTTTATCTGGCTGCCACTCCCAGCCTTCGGGTGGGATTGAGGTCAGGGTAGTAGTCACTCAGAACTTTGGCAATGACTTGATGTTGGATGAGTCAGTGACAGTAGCTAATGGTGCTAATGCTTTGGATGCTCTGGAAAAGGTGGCTACAGTAGAGACAAAGTATGGAGGAGGATTTGTTGAAGCAATAAACGGAATCCGCTCTCGATATTCCGGAAGTGAAGTTAAGAAGGATTGGTTTTTCTACGTTAATGGCATATCAGCCAATGTTGGAGTGATGGGCTATGAACTTTCTGAAGGCGATGTAGAGCATTGGGATTTCCATGATTGGGGATTACACGCCTTTATCCCTGCCATTATCGGTAATTTTCCCCAGCCCTTTCTAGGCGGCTATAGGGGGAAAATCTTACCAACTGTAATAGTCTATGACGAAGGGTTTCAAGATGTCGCCCAGGATTTAGTGAGTAAAATAGAGAAGCTAGGAGTTGAGAATATCTGTGCTCAGGCTGCTACTGAATTATTATCCCAAGACAAAGAGCACTCCAATTTAATCCTTTTAGGCACTAGGGATTTAGACCTTATATCAGAGCTGAATGGGAATAGCAAGCTTGGTTTTTATGCCTACTTTGAGGATAGCAAGGTGGTAATTTTTGACTCCCAGGGAAATGAAACGCAACACATGTCAAGTTGTGGGCTGATCCAAGCTACTCAAAACCCTTGGAATCCTAAAGGCATTGGAGCATGTGAAAACGTAGTCTGGATGATATCGGGGACGGATAAAGCCGCAGTGAAAGATGCGGCAAATACTTTGTTAATTGGCTATGAAGAGCTTCGCTATGCCTATGCCGCAGTGATAATTGATGGGGAAGTTATCAAGGTGCCTTAGTGATAAGCTATAAATATAGAGACAAGGATACAGCTATCCATAGGCTTAATCCCTGGTGTAAGTTAGCCTGGATTGCCAGCGTCTTTATCCTTGCTTTGTTGTTCGATAACCCACTTTATCTCTTGGTGTTTTTTCTTTCCACTTTGCCGTTACTTTTGGCAGCCAAAGTAAGGAGAGAGTGGATGAGTCTGCTTAAGTTTTTCCTTTTTCTCTGTGGGTTGATAATTGTTATTAATGCCCTGGTAAGTAATCGAGGCTTTCATGTTCTATATCAAGCTTCGTTTGCCATCCCCATGATGGGCACTCCTAAGATAACACTGGAAGCCATATTTTGCGGTGTAGGAAATAGTCTAAGGTTGCTGGCCATAATTTCTGCTTTCACTATACTCATGTTTACTATCCACCCTGATGACTTAATGCTGGCCCTGACAAAGGCAAAGTTGCCTTATAAATCAGTACTGGTCACTTCCCTATCCACCAGATTTGTCCCCACCTTAATTGACGATGCTAGCCGTATCACTGATGTTCAGAAATCCAGAGGTTTGGAATTTGATAAGGGAGGACGAATTCAGAAAGCCAAGAGTTACATGGCGATTGGCATTCCCTTGCTGTCCAATTCTTTGGATCGAGCAGTTCAAGTGGCTGAAGCTATGGAATCAAGGGCTTTTGGCTCAAGCCAAAACAGAACCTTCTACAAAGAACTAAAACTAACCCGATTCGATGTTATCACTCTCGTGGGTGCTTTACTCCCCTGCGTAGTTGGCATTGCTATGCGCTGCTTGGGACAAGGAGGGTACGAGTATTATCCCGTTTTGCAAGGGATTAGCTTCACCCAACTGGAAGCAACTATGCTAATCGGCTTAGTGCTCTTGTTAAACATGGTGTTCATTCTAGCCCCTTTGAAGAGGAGGGTGGACCTTGATTAGGATAAATGGCTTAACGTTTCGCTATAGCGATACTGATAATCCAGCTTTACAAGATATAAGTCTTGAGATTCAAGATGGAGAGTTCGTGTTGATCACGGGTCCCTCCGGTGGAGGGAAGTCGAGTCTTTGCCGCTGTCTGAATGGCTTGATACCTCATTTTTACGGAGGCGAAATAACTGGCAAGGTGGAAGTGGATGGCCTCGATACAATGAAGCATCCTACCAAAGAGCTGGCTACCAAAGTAGGAATGGTATTCCAAGACCCGGAGAATCAGCTTATAACTATGGATCTAGAAAGAGAAATTGCCTTTGGCTTGGAAAACCTTAGTTTTCCCCGAGAACTAATGGCTAAAAGGATAGAAGAAGCATTAGATACGGTAGGTATTACTGGATTGCGTCATCGCGCTATAACTGAGCTCTCTGGCGGAGAAAAACAAAGGGTAGCTATAGCCTCTGTCCTAGCACTTTACCCCAATATCCTGGTGCTGGACGAGCCCACCTCTGAACTGGATCCTAAGGGTGCTGAGGAGGTTCTTAACGTAGTAGAACGACTCAATGATGAATTGGGAATCACAGTAATACTGGTAGAGCATAGATTAGATAGGGTAGTGCAATTGGTTGATAGAATAGTTGTGCTGGATAATGGCATGATTATGGCTGATGGAGCTCCACAGTCGATTCTCAGCGATATTAGGATTGCGCGAAGCGGCGTCGGTATGCCTCCGATAATCAAACTCACCCAAGGACTTAAAGAAAAGGGCATCAGAATTGACAACACTCCTCTGACGGTTAAAGAAGGCAGAATAGTGGTGGCTAAAGTAATGTTAGCTACGAGCAAGAAGCGAAGCAATATCAATTTGTCAGAAGGAAAGGTCATCGCGAGTGGGGCAAAGCAATCTCTAGGATCCTTCGCTCCGCTCAGGGCTTCGGCTCAGCCATTAATTGAGGTGAAGGGACTATGGCATGCTTATCCCAACGGTTTCGTTGCTCTGAAAAACATAAGTTTGAAAATATGTGAAGGGGAGTTTGTAGCTGTTATGGGGCGGAATGCTTCAGGGAAGACAACGCTGGTCAAGCATTTTAATGGGCTATTGAAGCCAACTAAAGGCGATGTCACGGTAGATGGCATGAGTACAAAAGAAGCAACTGTAGCTGGGTTAGCTAAGAGAGTTGGCTATGTTTTTCAGAACCCTAATGATCATTTGTTTGCTGATACTGTTGAGGAGGAAATTGCCTTTACCTTGAGGAATTTGGGATTTTCAACCAGGGAAATGAAGTCGCTGATTGACCAAGTGCTGGAGCGATTTGGTCTTACGCGATATCGGCATCAATATCCCCGCTACTTAAGCGGCGGAGAAAAACAAAGGGTGGCTCTAGCTTCTATCCTTGTAGCTCAGCCTAAGATAATCATTCTGGATGAGCCTACGAGGGGGATGGAATACAAATTGAAGGCTGAATTGATGCGCTTTTTAGACGAATATAGGAAACATGGCAAAGCGGTGATTTTGATAACTCAGGATGTGGAGACGGTAGCTGAGTATGGTGACAGGGTGATATTGCTCAGTGAAGGCAGGATTGTGGTAGATGGGGCTAAGCGGGAAGTACTATCGCAAGCATTGCTATTCTCACCTCAAATAAACCGTCTGGCTCAATCGCTCAAAAGCTATGGCGTTCCCAGTGATATATTAACAGCTGATGAAGCGTTAGGAATAATGACATGAGAAAAAGCTACATTGTCATATCACTGGTGTTAATTGCTAGCTTAGGCTTTGCTGTTTCCCCTATTTTGTTTCCCTCGTTAAATATTCTGGTTAATTGGGGTTTGATGGCAATTTTGCTGGCTGTTCTAGTTATATTGGGCTTTTTCTTTAAATTTGAGTCAGTTGCATCAGGCTCTAAGGAAATAGCTTTAGTTTCTATGCTGGCTACTATATCAGCAGTTTTGAGGATTCCTTTTGCTGCTATTCCTAGCCTTCAACCTTGCACTTTCTTAATAATTTGTTCTGGGTATGTTTTTGGCCCCATATCTGGCTTCATGGTAGGGGCGATGACACCGCTCATCTCCAACTTCTTTTTGGGGCAAGGTCCCTGGACCTTGTATCAAATGCTCGCTTGGGGATTGATAGGGTATAGCGCTGCTTATCTTAGGGGATTCAATCTGGATAGGAAAGGGCTGCTTATCATTGGTGTCGTCTGCGGTTTCATCTTTGGCTTTCTAACGAATATCTATTTTTGGCTATACTTTGTCCACCCCCTTACACTCAGCACTTTAATCTTCGCCCAGCTTAGCAGTCTTTGGTTTGATGCCTCCCATGCCATAGGAAACGCCATCTTCCTCGGGCTATTTGGCACGAAGACCATCGCTATATTGGAGAGGTATAAAAAGCGCTTCAGCTGGGTTTACTCCTGATAGAATAATAATGACTAGAGGGCCAAGTGTTTAAGCGTCAAAGTGAGCGAAAGGGTCAGAATAACATTGGGAGTAAATGGTTATGAATAAAGATTGTGAGGAGAGGCTAAGATGAAGAAAGGCTTAATCCAGGTTTATACCGGAGATGGTAAGGGAAAAACCACAGCGGCCCTTGGGCTAGCTATCAGGGCAGCGGGGCAAGGAATGAAAGTCATTATCATACAGTTTATCAAGGGTGACCGCACCTGTGGAGAGCACCTTTTTACTGCTCAATACCATCCTTTTGAAATAGTGCAGCTAAACACCGGAGATAGCTTTACTCAAAGTTTGGAGGAGCTTCGCTCAACCACTGAGCAGACTCTGGCCCTTGCTGAGAAGATTATACTCAGCGGTGGCTATGATGTGGTTATACTTGACGAAATATTTGTGGCTATAGTTAAGGGGCTAGTAAGCACCGAGCAAACATTGGACCTGATGAGCAAGAAACCTGAACCAATGGAGCTAGTTTTAACCGGACGTGGAGCACCAAGGGAAATCATCGAGCAAGCAGACCTGGTTACTGAAATGGTAGCAGTTAAACATCCATTTACTAAAGGAACTACGGCGCGGAAAGGTTTGGAGTATTGAAATGAGTGATTCTCTATCCCGAACGTTAAAGAAAATAAAACCTCTCGACAGGAAAGCTATGAGGGTAGCTCAAGCTCGCCAGGACGTGCTGACCAAGCCTAAAGGGAGCTTGGGGCGTTTAGAGGAACTA
>JAUWHP010000011.1 GCA_030605765.1 Dehalococcoidia bacterium | reverse complement strand
TATGGTATCTTTTTACCCGAACTGGCAACTGACTTAGGTTGGACAAAGACTACCCTTTCCGGGGCGTATTCAATGGGGTGGATTGTGGCTAATGGTCTCGGAATCCTGGCAGGAAGAGCGAATGATAGATATGGCCCTCGCCTTGTTATCACGTTTTCTGTTGCTGTCACCAGCGTCGGCTTTGGGTTACTGTATTGGATGAAGAGCCCCTGGCAACTGTATCTGTATTATGGCCTTATCGCGAATATTGGCATGGGTTTTCTGGGGGTTCCTGCAATGTCAACAGTTTCCCGCTGGTTTGCAAAAAAAAGAGGAATGGCGTTGGGAATCACGCAGGCGGGAATAGGTTTGGGGGCATTTGTAATGCCGCCTCTTGTTCAGGTATTAATCACTCGTTTTGGGTGGCAGGTATCCTACTTGATTATTGCCGGGCTCATTCTAGGCGTAGGCCTCCCTGTTTCCAGACTCATGCGACTTGACCCAGCAGAGAAAGGGCTTCGCCCAGATGGCGCTGAAGCTGAAATAGTGAGCGAGCAAGGTGAGGTGCCCATAACTAACTCTGAAGGGTTTTCTTTCAGACAGGCCTTGAGAACAACTCAATTGTGGCTGCTGTCCGCGATTTACGTTATTGCTTCTCTCCGTATCGGCATGATAGTACATTTAAAAGCGTATATGGTCAGTTTTGATATTCCGGAGATGACTGCTGCCACCGTCATAGGTATTGGCAGCGGAGCCCGAATGGTAGGTACGCTCATCATCAGCAAACTTTCTGATAGAATTGGAAGAAAACTACCGCTGACCGTTGGTTTTATTGTAGTGGCGGCTATGTCTGCGTGGCTTATTTGGATAAGAGAGCCGTGGCAGTTCTACGCGTACTCCATAACCAGTGGTTTCTGTGGAGCAAGCTCCGTGCTATTGACAGCACTGGTGGCTGATTGGTTTGGGATGAAAGCAAACGGGAGCATTCTCGGGCTGCTGTATGCTGCGACGGGAATAGGAGCCTCAACCGCACCGTTGCTCATCGGTTACTTAGTAGATACCAGGGGCGATTACCAGCTTGCTCTTACTGTGTTAGCCGTCGCGGCTCTGGCACCTGCACTATTATCGTTTGCCCTCAAGCGCCCTGAAAAAGGCGGCTACGCTCAGTGATTAGCCTGGTGGAGACACGGCTGAAGAAGGCTAGTAGTGTGTAGCATGGAAAATGAGGTGATCTCATGCCAGCCTTCGGGCACAGGGGCTTTCCTGTACCAAAGAACTCGCTCAGCCTCAAGCAGGCTGCGGCGACACCCCATAAAGTCAGCAGCACAAATAACCTTGTGCGCGCTAAGAGAAGAAACACGATTTAACCACTGCTCCCCCTTTCTGGAACGCATCAGGTGGTGGTCTAGTGATTATGATGAGTTAATAGGAGCAACGAGGGCGGGAAAAAAGAAGACGCGTAAGTTGAAATGCTAATGATAAAATGCGCCAGGTGTAACGGCAAAATCTTCAAATACGTGAAGATCGGTAAAGGGCGAATATTACACTGCTGGAAGGGGCGAATAATAGAGGATTATAGCGTTCGAGATGGCAGTGAAGTTAAATGTCAGTGCGGCAATTTAATCGGGATTGAAGAAGGAAGATGGATTAAAATGAAACAACACTCCTTTATCTATTCAGGAACAAGGGGATAGAATGCCTCTATGAAACTCATAAGTGCTTGCCTGTTGGGAATTAAATGTACCTGGAACGGTGAAGGCAATGCCAATAAGCGAGCTATTGAACTTTTGGAATTGAAATGTTAAATCCTTCCTTAGCTTTGCTGGCATCCATCGCTGGAATCTTGATTCTCCTGAGGCTAAAGATTCACCCAGGCTTAGCCATCTTCGCAGGAAGCCTCATCATCTCGCTGTTGATCTTGCCGCTGCATTCCATACCAAAGCTTATGATACAAACCTTGCTAAATCATCAGACTCTCAGGCTATTGGCAATAATCGCATGTGCTTTGACCTTAAGCCGCCTGATGGAAGTGAAGGGCTTGCTTGCAAAGCTGGCAGCCACTATGGAGAGAATAGGCCCCAAGCTCGCTATGCATCTAACTCCTGCCGTAATCGGGTTGGTTCCCATGCCAGGTGGAGCTTTAGTTTCGGCTACCGCCTTGCAAGATCTGACTAAAAGAATAGGATTGACTCCAGAGCAGGCCACATTCATAAATTTCTGGTTCAGACACATATGGGAATACACCTTGCCTGTATATCCCGCCGTTATAACGGCAAGTGTAATACTGTCCATTCCGCTCTCTTCCATAGTGATAACACTTGCGCCTATGACCGCACTAGCCATTGCGTTTGGAACCGTTTCCACTTACAGAATTCTGAAGATGAAGAAGTTGACAGAGACCAGAGAGAAAACTTCGGGAAGTATAGCATTCAACCTTCTAAAAGCTTCCTGGCCAGTTCTCTTGCTTATCTCGCTAATTTTGGTGGGATTGGATGCGGCAGTAGTTTTCCCTCTTGTATTAACCCTCTGCGCTGTACAACAAAGAGCTAAATGGCCAGAACTGAAAGAAGCGCTCAGATATGGGCTGGGCCCCAAAATCCTGCTGCTGTTATATGCCGTAATGCTATATAAGGCAACAATAGAAAGCTCTGGTGCTGCCTATACTCTTCTTTCAGATATGGAGGGTATAAGGCTGCCGACTTTAGCTATCCTTGCGGCACTACCCTTCCTGGTGGGTTTCGCCACCGGGCTCAGCTTGCCATTTGTCGGCATCGCCTTTCCCCTATTGGTCTCTTTCATAGCCCCAGACTCAGGAGTCAATAGCTATGCCCTGCTACTAGCCTATACAAGTGGGATGGTGGGGCTTCTTCTCTCGCCTCTCCATCTTTGCCTTATACTCTCGGCAGAGTATTTTAAGGCCACCCTGGCAAAGGTATATCGGTATATTCTACCTCCGCTCCTGGCTATGGAAGCCATTGTAATACTTATCTATTACATAGCGGCCTAGCAAGTAGAAGATTATTTCACTACATTTGGGGCGAAGAGGAGACTCAGCTTAGACAGTTCAAGATGATACAATATAGTTAGAACATCAGGCAGAGCATATTTACAATGGATGATAAAAGCCTGGAAATGACCGAGTTCCCCCGGGTCCGGGAAATACTTGCTGGATTTACTTCGTTTTCGGCCAGCCGCGAATTGGCCCTCAATCTTCAACCGCTTTTAGATTACGCACAGATTTCTCTACTGTTGAGACAGTCGGCAGAGGCACGTTATCTCCTCTCACTAAGACCCGGGTTTTCTATTGGCGGAGTTCTTGATATTCGAGAACCGGTGAAGATGGCAGCGCTGGATAAGATCCTGGAGCCACGAACTCTCATAGAAATCCAACAGACTCTGGCTGCTATCCATCAGTTGCGCGACAGCCTTGCGAAGCTGTCAGGTGAGCTTCCATTGCTCTGGAACATCACTGCTGGTATTGTTGAGTTGGACCGGACTGAAAAAAACATCGGTAGCTGCATCACACCAAGCGGTGAATTGCTGGATTCAGCTTCGCCTGAGCTGGCCATGGTGAGACAAGGATTCAGAAAGGCGCGCGACCAACTGTTGAACCGCCTGGAATCCATGATCGGGTCGCCTAGATGGCGCAGAATAATCCAGGAACCTATCGTTACCCAGAGAGAAGGAAGATACGTCATCCCGGTCAAGGTTGAACGTAGAAGGGAAATAAAGGGCACCGTTCATGATATATCCAATACCGGAGCCACCGTATTTGTTGAGCCGTGGACCACTGTGGAGCTGGGGAACGAGCTTCGAGAACTGGCCATAAAGGAACAGCGTGAGATTGAGAGAATTCTCAGGGCTCTCAGTGCTGAAGTGGGAGCACACGAGATCGAAATCTCTCATAACATAGCCCTGGTTGCTGAGCTGGATCTGGCACTGGCCAAGGCAAGGTATGCAAGGAACGCCAGGGCTACTGAACCTATCCTCACCACCTTTGATGAGAACGTAAAAAAGCCCGTGGATGGGCAGATTGGTGTATTCAAACTCGTTGAAGCCAGGCATCCCCTGCTGGCACAAAAAGCAGTGCCACTTTCAGTAGAGATAGGGCGAGATTTCTCTACCCTTGTTATTACCGGACCCAATACAGGTGGTAAAACAGTAGCACTTAAGACGATTGGCCTGCTCACCTTGATGACGCAGGCTGGCATACCAATCCCCGCTTCAGAGGAAAGCTGTATCCCCGTCTTTGATGGTGTATTCGCCGATATCGGTGATGAGCAAAGCATTGAGCATACGCTTTCCTCCTTCGGCTGGCACATCGGTAACATCGTACGTATCATCAAGAATGCTACAGGAAAAACCCTCGTGCTTTTAGACGAGCTAGGCACTAGCACCGATCCAGTAGAAGGGTCTGCCCTGGCTCGCTCCATTTTGCTCTATTTCCTGTCGAGAGGAACGATGACCGTAGCTACCACACACTATAGTGACCTGAAAACATTCGCACACACGACTTCAGGGATGCAAAACGCTTCGCTTGACTTTGACCCAGTTACACTAACGCCGACCTACCACCTGACGATAGGCATACCTGGCGGCAGTAATGCTCTGGCTACTGCTTCTCGTCTGGGCTTGGCCTCTCAAATTGTCAGTCGCGCCAGAGAGATGCTCTCAAAAGGAGCACAGGACATGGAGGCTTTGCTTGCTGGCTTGATGAGTGAAAAACAAAGAGCTGCAGCCCTCAGTCGTGATTTGGAAAAAGAAAGGAATGAAGCCGAACGACGAAACACAAAGTTAGAAAATGAGCTTCAACGGTTAAAAACGGAAGAACGAAAGATCATCCAGGAAGCCCGGGACAATATTACTCATGAGGCTGCAGAGTTGCAGAAAGAAATCCACCAGGCCAAATCAGAATTACGCAAGAAAAAATCAAGGGAGGGAATAGAGCAAGCCAGCAAAGCTGTGACTGCCACGGAGAAGCGGCTAGAAAGCGAGGTCTGGCAGGCAAAGACAATCAGAGAGACAGGCGGGGCAACGATGAACGAGGATAAAATTGCTACAGGAGATACGGTTCGGCTAAAAGAAGCAAACCTGCAGGCGACAGTGCTGTCGGTGTCAGAGAAGACGCGGCAGATTGAGATTCAGATCGGGCGGACCAGAGCCAGCCTGAGCCTCAATAGCGTAGAAAAGATAACACCCCCACCTGGCGAAGCAGGCTCACGAATCGCCCCGGTGAAAAAAGAACTGAGCAAACGAACAGTTTCTATTGAACTTGACCTCCGGGGAAAGAGGGCCGATGAGATAGAGTGGGCACTTGACAGCTACCTCAATGATGCCTGTTTGGCTAATTTAGGAGAGGTCCGTATTATTCACGGCATTGGCACTGGCACAGTACGCAATATCGTCAGAGAACTTGTCGCTTCTCACCCGCTGGTCAAGTCCTACCGCCCCGGTGAGCAAAGCGAAGGTAGTAGCGGAGTGACTATTGTCAATCTGTAGCTGTAAAAGAACTCATTGCTACAAACTCCCGGGGCAGGAGTGTATACCACGATGCTAATAGCAAGAAGGTTCTCCCTTAGTAGAGTGAAGATGCTGGGGCTTCTCGATAAAATAGAGGCGGCTACCGATGCAGCTAAATCGCTATATGTACCCTTTGGGCGCTCGGTGTCGGAAGTTGAAAACCTGCTCATAAAAGTGTTTGGCCCTCAAGATATCCCCCAGGACCTGGTTGAGCTTGCTGCCAATTCGAAAACGGGCGCGACCCTTTTTTGGGGCTCGCCACGGAAATATCTCGTGTTACCGCCATTTCCGATTGCGGAAGAGCACTTCGCTGATGGCTATGATGTTGCGCCCCTGCGTTCCTTGCTCAAACATGATTTCAGGCTTGCGTTGGCTCTGGTGCGCCTGGGCGCATACGCAGTTGGCATCTGCCAGGGCGAGAATATCATCTCCAGCAAGGTTGGAACGGGCCTCGTCCACGCGCGACACAAAAAAGGCGGCTCCTCACAACAACGCTTTCAGCGTCACCGAGAAAAACAAATAGAGTATTTTCTAACCCGAGTTTGCACCCATGTGCGAGAGCAGTTCGAGCCTTATAGCCATGCCCTGGACTACATCGTCTATGGGGGTGCATGGACGACAATCCTCTCACTTCGGAAACGGTGCTCATTCCTGCATCAGTTTGACGACCGTACTTTACCGCCGCTGCTCAACATACCTGAACCTCGTAAGGTGGTGCTGGAAGCGGCAATAAGCCAGGTCTGGTCAAGCATCGTGACTGAATGGCATGACAACGAGGACCCGGACTGACTAGGAGATTTTCTAGCCCAATGCTGGCATCTAACAGGCAAACAGGAATTAGCCTCTGCCCAAACCCAAAATAGAACCAACAAAATTACTTTGCCCACGCACAAAATCAGCAACAGGCATTGCACGTTTCCCTTCTAGCTGAACCTCGCAAAGGCCCAGAATGCCCTCTCCAGTCACCACGCCAATCCCCGGCGGCTCTCGCAAAGCTATTACCTGCCCCATTCTACCCTTTGCTGGCTTGCTCAGAAGAGCAGCTTTGTGGATTTTGAGTCGTTTGCCTTGCCACCATGTATAGCAGCTCGGCCAGGGATTAAAAGCCCTTACCCGCTGCCACAGTTCTACTGCCGGGAGATGCCAGCCTATCTCAGCGTCTTCGTTAGTTATCAACCTGCTATAAGTAGCCTGGGTCTCATCTTGGGGTTTCGGTTCAAGCTCTCCACCAAGCCATTGAGGTAGAGTTTCCATCAAAAGCTCAGCGCCCGCATGAGCTAGTTTGGCTGTAAGAGAGCCGGTAGTATCCATGGAGGAAATACCCACCTCTTGCTGAGCTAAAATGGGCCCAGTATCTAAGCCTTCATCCATGCGCATGATGGTAACCCCTGTAAGTGACTCTCCACAAAGAAGAGCGTGAGCCGCCGGGGATGGGCCTCGGTGTCGCGGCAATAGCGAAGGATGTACATTAAGACAGCCAGATTTAGGCAGAGACAACACCTCTGCGGGAAGAATCTGCCCAAAAGCGGCGACGATAATCAATTCTGGCTTGAAGCTAGCCAATTCCCTTATCACTTCCGCTGACTTAAGAGTCCTTGGCTGCACAATGGGAATTTGATGTTTTACGGCTAGCTCTTTTACTGGGGCCGGGGTAAGCCGTTGCTTCCTGCCAGATGGCTTATCAGGTTGAGTATACGCAGCAGTCACATGATATGGGCTGCGAACTAAAGATTCCAATATGGTCACAGCAAACTGCGGGGTACCCATAAAAACGACACATGCTTTCACATCAAAGATATTTTCCCTTTTTTCTTCTGTTATGTCAAAAGCTCCCTAGAAAAGATTCAAGGCCGTCTGATAAGCTATTATAGGTTTAGATATTCCCATCCTGTTACTGCTCTCCTTGTGGCCAATTAACGATAATTTAACTGTGGGGGTGAGTTGGATTCAGCAAAGGAAATCTGGGAGAAGGCCCTGGGAGAGCTTCAACTCCAGGTCAGCAAAGCAAACTATACTACCTGGCTTAAGACCAGCCGCGGCATAAGTTCTCAAGAAAACATTTTCGTGGTTGGAGTTCCAAATGCTTTCGTGGCCGAATGGCTAACTAAGCGTCTCCATTCTCTAGTAAGAAGGACCTTAATTCAAATTGTGGGCAGGGATATTGATGTTCAATTTACCGTTTACAACAAAGAACAAATACAGAACAGCTCTTTCGCCTGCGCTAACCAAGCCGATGGCGGAACAAGCACTAAAGCCAAGGTAGACAGGTTTAGCCCAAGATATACTTTCAGTAATTTTATCGTTGGTGATTGTAATCGCCTGGCTTACGCCGCTACGGTAGAAACAGTCGAAAATCCAGGACACACTTATAACCCTCTTTTCATCTACAGTAGCACAGGACAGGGTAAGACGCATTTGCTACATGCTATTGGACATAGAGCAGTAAGCAGTGGACCAAAAGTAGCCTATACCAGTGCGGAGCGATTCACTAACGAATTTGTAACGGCTATCAAACAAAAACGAGTCGAAGATTTCCGTAGTAAATTCACAGATGTGCGCATCTTCCTGTTTGACGATATGCAATTTATAACTGACAAAAAACAGACCTTGCAATGTTTCTTTCAAATCTTCAATGAGCTATATAACAATAACTGCCAGATCGTCATTACCGCTGACCACCATCCCAAAGATATGGCTCCGCTTAGTGACAAGTTAAAATCCCACCTCGAATGGGGCCTCATTGTCTCTATTCAGCCACCTGATTTTGAAACACGCCTCTCTATCCTGGTCATTAAAGCCGACGAGATGAAGATGCCAGTCTCTGACGAAGTGCTACAACTTCTAGCCAAACGGACATGGCAAAATATCCGCCAACTGGAAGGGGCTTTGATATACCTGACAGCTCGAGCCAAGTTAACCAGAACAGAACTGACACCACAAACAGTTGACATGTTATTAACCAGCGCTACTAGCAGGCAACAGAAAAATCCGATAATGGAAATAGTGGCTGATTACTTCAATCTCTCTGTAGAGGAGCTGACTGGAAAAGGGAGAAACAAGAAAACTGCCCTGGCACGACACATTGCAATGTATCTTATGCGAGAGGAAGATAACTGCTCTTTTGCTGAAACTGGCAAGGTGTTAGGCAATAGAAACCATGCAACAATTATCCATGGTTATAGAAAAATAGCTACTGAAATGACCATTAACCCTAAATTACACCATCAAATCTCGGAAATTAAAGAAAAGATCCACTCAAATAAGGCTTCGCCGAAGAAATGTTGAAAACATACAAATAGATATTGCTTTCCATGAAACTAAGTTGTTAATATCCATATACCGCAAAGTGGACATTTTGTTCCTCACCCCCTCACAGTTAACACTCCATTATTAAGATTATTATTACTCTATTATATAATTGACTATGATAGATAAAGTAGAAACTATAATAGAAGGTGGAAGAGGAGCTGATGGTTTAGCTACTTTCCGGCGGGAGAAGTATATTCCGTTTGGGGGACCGGATGGGGGTGATGGCGGGAAGGGTGGAGATGTGTTTATTGTATCTAATTCCTCTTTAGTTGATTTAGCTTTGGTGAAGCAAAAAAGGAAATTTACAGGTGAATCTGGCCATGAGGGTGGCAGGTGGAGTAAGCACGGTAAAAAAGGAGTGAACCTGGATATTTCTGTGCCTATTGGGACCGTGGTTTCTATTAAGGCTGGGGTAGGGGAAGAAATAGTTTTAGCTGATTTGATTGTTCCGGAGCAAAAGGTCTTGGTGGCTAAGGGTGGCAAAGGAGGGTGGGGTAACGTGCACTTTGCTACGCCGGCAAATCAGGCTCCGAGAGTAGTTAGGAGGGGAGAAGTAGGGGAGGAGCGCCGAATTATCCTTGAACTAAAACTCGTTACTGATGTATGTATTATCGGGTACCCCAATTCAGGTAAATCCGCTTTATTATCTGCTATAACAGGGGCTAGCCCCAGGATAGCAGATTATCCATTTGCCACGCGTCAGCCAGCTTTAGGGGTTATTCAAGGTAGCAGGAGAGATTTTGTGGTGGCTGAAATGCCAGCGCTTGTCGAAGATGCCCATATCGGTAAAGGATTGGGATATCAGTTTTTGCGGCACACTGAGAGAGCCAAGCTACTAGTTTACTTGTTGGATGGTACCTCGCCAACTATCGTCGATGACTTCACTAAGTTAAATAAGGAACTGGCTCTATACAAAGCAGATTTATGCCAGAAGGCAGGGGTTATAGCTGTAAACAAGGTGGACTTGCCGGAGGTTCAATCTCGCTTGCTTGACATTAGGGAGTGCCTTGATCACCTTGGGATGCCCGTTTTGTTTGTTTCAGCAATTAGCGGGCAGGGTGTGATAGAGTTTACCAACACGGTTATTGAAATGGTTGAGCAGGTGAACCAGGAAGAGAAAGCAATTTCGCCACCTGAAGTAGCGGTATTTCACCCCAAACCTAAAAGGTAAAGCAATGAATATAGGCATTCTTGGGGGCACATTTGATCCTATTCATTTAGGACATCTTGTTGTAGCTGAAGAAGCAAGGGTGAAGCTTGCTCTTAGCGAGATTCTCTTTGTGCCTGCAGGACAGCCATGGCTCAAAGTAGACCATGCTATTACTCCAGCGACCCATCGCGTAGAGATGTTACGCCTGGCTATTGCCAGTAACCCCCACTTTAAACTTTGCACTTTGGAAGTAGAGCGCAGTGGCCCCTCCTATTCCATAGACACTATGACTGCCCTTCGGAGCCAATTAGGCGAACAGTCTTTCTTCTTTATTCTTGGCAGTGACAGCCTGGCTGGATTTCACTTATGGAAAGAGCCAGCCAGGCTGGTGCAGATGTGTCAGCTAGTGGTTGTTCCCAGATTGGGTTTAAATTTGCCAGGATTAGAATCTTTGGAGCCACTCATTCCAGGGTTGGCACGCAGCGTTATACAACTTGATGCACCTATTATGGAGGTTAGCTCTTCGAGAATCCGTCAACGTATAGCTCAAGGGTTGCCTATCCACTACTTAGTGCCTGAGGTGGTGGAGAAATATATAGCAGAGCAGAAGCTGTATGTTAGCTTCGAGGCATGAAGGGTAGAGAGGGCTCTTAGATATCCAGATTTCTCACATTTTGAGCGTGGGCTTGAATGAAGTTTCTGCGAGGTAAGACTTCGTTGCCCATTAGCATGCGAAACGCCTGGTCAGCGGCTATAGCATCTGCTACTTCCACTTGAAGTAAAGTCCTGGTGGCCGGGTTCATCGTTGTGCTCCATAGCTGCTCAGGGTTCATTTCCCCTAGCCCTTTATACCTTTGAATCTCCAATTTATTCCCTTCCAGTTCTTTGAGCTTATCCTCTTTTTCTTGTTCAGAGTAAATCCAAAATTGGTTTTTACCACACCTGATGCGGTAGAGAGGTGGCTGAGCTATAAAAAGGTGCCCTTGGTTAATGGCCTCTACCATATGGCGATAGAAGAAGGTAAGAAGCAAGGTGCGAATATGAGAGCCGTCTACATCGGCATCAGTCATGATAATTATCAGATGGTACCTGAGCTTGGAGAGATCGAATTGCTCATCTGTGTTTGTCCTTAATGCTGTAACGATAGCTCTTAACTCTTCATGTGTTACAATCTTGTCTTTAGGAGCTTTTTCTACGTTAAGTATCTTGCCTCTGAGTGGGAGGATGGCTTGAAAACGGCGGTCGCGTCCCTGCTTAGCTGAACCGCCGGCCGAGTCACCTTCAACCAGGTAAAGCTCACATGACGCTGGGTTTTTCTCTGAGCACTCAGCTAGTTTGCCTGGCAATGTTGATGCTTCAAGGCCACTTCTTTTGAACACGAGCTCACGGGCCTTGCGTGCTGCTTCTCTAGCTTTGGCCGTGAGGAGGCATTTGTTTATGATTGCCCTCGCCTCGCTAGGGTGTTGGTCCAAGTAGAGAGACAGAGTATCTGTTACAGCAGATTCAACTTGACTTCTTACCTCAGGATTGCCAAGCTTTGTTTTGGTTTGCCCTTCAAATTGTGGTTTGGGAAGTTTTACACTGATGATAGCTATTAATCCTTGGCGTACATCATCACCGGTCAGGTTAGGTTCAGTATCTTTAATGAGTTTGTTCTTCTTGGAGTAATCATTGAAAGCGTGAGTTAAGGCTGAGCGAAAGCCAGTTAGATGACTACCGCCGTCTCTAGTGTTGACACAATTAGCAAAGGAGGAAGTGGATTCCGTGAAGCTATCATTATACTGTAGTGTTGCTTCAATTATGGTGGAGTCGACTGTGGCTGACAGGTAGATAGGGGAGGGGCAAATAACCACTCGGTTTCTATTCAAGCGGTTAACAAAACTAGCTATACCGCCTTCGAAATAGAAGGTTTTTTCCTGGTAATTTCTTTCGTCTTTAAGAGAAATTTGCACTCCTTTATTCAAGAAAGCCAGTTCTCTTAGCCGCTGGCAAATTGTATCAAAGTCATAGTCAAGGTTCTCGAAAATTTCTTCGTCAGCAAGAAAGGTGATGGTGGTGCCTGTATCCGGGGAATCTTCGGTGGATTGTATCTCTCCTGTGGGAATCCCTCGTCGGTAATCTTGACGGTATATCTTGCCTTGGCGTCTAATCTCGACTTGAAGCCATGATGACAAAGCGTTCACTACCGAAGCACCAACACCATGTAAGCCGCTGGATGTGTTATAGACAGGTCCCCCAAATTTGGCTCCAGCATGCAGGTGGGTCATTACTGCTTCTAGTGCGGTGATATTTGCTGTAGACATAGTCTCTGTAGGGATGCCACGTCCATTATCAACTACAGTCACGCCATTATCTTTGTGGATTGTTACGTCAATTTGGTCGCAGAAACCGGCCATTGCTTCATCTACGCTGTTGTATACTAATTCGTACAGGAGGTGGTGCAATCCTTCTCGGCCAGTGGTTCCAATATACATTCCAGGTCGTAGACGGACGGCCTCTATCTCATCTAGGATTTGGATATTCTCAGCCGTATATTGATTTAATTCGCTTTCTTCCATGTCTGTTCCCTATTATCCACCTGGCGAAGCTGAGCCATTGGTTATCTCACTTCAGTATGTAGCTAATTTGCCCTCTTATACTTGTGCATCTTGACGGAGGCGAAGTGCAAATCTGTGGGGAATGGGAAAAAGGAGGCTCTAAGCTTTCTCTCAGTGTTAAAGATAGCTACAACCACTAATCTATATTATATCATATCCAGAGCTAGAAGGTGTATTTTGCGATATCATTCAAGAGGTTCAGTCTGTTTAAGTGACGGAGCTATTTGAGCTAGAGGTATTGCCCTCTGTTTATTGTTTATCATATCCCGCAATACTGCCGTTTGGTTTCTGACCTCTTCTTCGCCGATAATGATGGCATAGTTAGTGCTCAGTGAGTTAGCTTGCCTCAACTGCCCTTTTAGGCTTTTGTCACCTGTAGCCTTAATGACGGCAATTCCAGCCTGGCGTAGCCTGAAGGCGAGCTTCATTGCTTCAATCTTAGCTTCTTCTCCCAAGTAAGCGATGAAAGCAATAGGCTTAGGCAGAGCGGGGATTTTTGTTTTTTGCCTCTTTAAATTTAATATGAGTCTTTCTATGCCGGTGGCGAAACCAACTGCTGGTGTGTGTTTCCCTCCTAACTGCGCAATGAGGTCGTCGTAGCGTCCGCCGCCTCCGAGAGCGCTTTGTGCCCCCTCCTCTTGAGATTCAACCTCAAATACGGTCCTAGTATAATAGTCTAACCCACGCACCAATCTGTAGTTCAATTGGAAGGGGATGTTTAACACTTCTAAGTTTTGCTGCACGCTTTGGAAATGTGCCTCGCACTCAGGGCACAGGTAATCAGTGATTTTCGGGGCTGTCTCAGCTACGCTCTGACAGGAGGCTTTTTTGCAGTCAAGCAAGCGGAGAGGGTTTCTAAGCAGCCTAACTTTGCAGTCTGGGCACAGGTAAGTTGTATCGTTGGAGTAGTGCTGCTTTAGCGCCTCTATATACTCAGGTTGACAGAGCCTACAACCGATGCTGTTAAGCTGAATGGAGAATTCAGAAAGGCCTAGCGAAAGCAAGAATTGTTGTGCCATCTCTATCACCTCGACGTCGAGGGCAGGGTCAGCATCGCCTAACGCTTCATAACCAAACTGATGATGTTGGCGATAGCGTCCAGCTTGAGGGCGCTCATATCTGAAAGCAGGGCCAATGTAATAAAGT
The DNA here is from genome assembly GCA_030605765.1 of Dehalococcoidia bacterium. Taxonomy (GTDB): domain Bacteria; phylum Chloroflexota; class Dehalococcoidia; order GIF9; family AB-539-J10; genus JAGMDB01. The sequence goes on along the minus strand of JAUWHP010000011.1, from coordinate 2,937 downwards.
TTTACTGGTTGAGGCAGATTAAACAGCCCGTGCTCCAGATAAGCCCGGCAAACTGGCGCGGTTCCTTCTGCCCTTAAAGCTAATTTCTGCCCGCTCCTGTCCTCAAAGGTATACATTTCTTTGTCCACAAGGTCTGTTCCCCCAGCCACAGTGCGGGCGAAGAGTTGAAAATCTTCAAATATTGGTGTGGTCAAGGGTTGGTAGCCATAAAGCTGGCATAAGCAAGCAGCTTTTCCCTCTACATATTTCCAATAGCCTTGTTCTTGTGGCAGGATATCTGATGTGCCTCTGACCGCTTTGTACAAGGAGTCTCCTCTCTCAAGATGTTATGCTTAGTTTACCATATTTATTAGTTACTTACTCACTCGTTTGCCACACACAATAACAGAGAGATTAGGCACAATGGCGGGGGTACACGGCTAAAAAGAATTGAAGAAACTGCCTGGATTTAAAGAACCGTTGAAGAGCACACTTTGTAGAGAGACAGGGAAAACTCTACGGTAGATTTTTTAATATGTTAAGCGGAGAAGATTATCAGGTGTTTATTGATGCTGGTGGCCATGGCGATGGAGGATGCCTGGAGGTTATGTGGCATAGCACGCAGGTTGCAGCTCAAAAGATTCTAAGCCTCGCCTAAAGCCTGATGATTTTTGAGTTGCGCTGCCTTTATTACTGCGTTATTATGGAGCCTGAGATATGGATGTAGATTCTCTTGTGGCAAAGATCAGTGAATATCTGCCTACTGATAAGGAAGGCTTAATTAAAGCGGCCTATGAATTTGCCTCGCAAGCGCACGAAGGACAGATGCGCGAGTCAGGTGGGCCCTATTTAGAGCATCCTTTGCAAGTAGCTATGACCTTAGCTGATCTGCACCTGGATACTGATGCCTTAGTTGCTGCCTTGCTACATGATATTCCTGAAGATTGTGGCGTATCGCTGGATGAAATTGAAACTAATTTTGGACCTGAGGTAACTAAATTGGTTGATGGTGTTACTAAACTGGAAAAACTCACAAGCCGAGTTGAAGGGAGAGGGGGGAAATCAAGACTTCGGGCTGAAAATTTGTGCAAAATGCTTGTGGCCACAGCCGAAGACTTGCGGGTGGTTTTTATTAAGTTGGCTGATAGGCTACACAATATGCGCACTCTAGGTGCTTTGCCTCCACAGAGACGCCGTGCGATTGCTCAGGAGACATTGGAGGTATATGCTCCTCTGGCACACCGTTTGGGCATATGGGATTTAAAATGGCAATTGGAAGATCTGTCTTTCCGTTACTTGGAACCACAGCAATATCGTCGGCTCATTCGCTTGGTGTCTGAAAAACGAGCGCAGCGAGAAAGCTTTATCACTCAGGTTGGTCAAACGCTGCGCCAGGAATTAGACAAGGCTGGCGTAGAGGCCGAGGTTTTTGGTAGGCCGAAACATATCTACAGCATTTATCAAAAGATGACTAGATATGCTGCGCAGGGCAAGAATTTTGGCGATATTCATGACCTTCTTGCCTTACGTGTATTGGTGAAGTCAGTTTCAGATTGCTATAAGGCATTAGGGGGGATTCACAATCTTTGGCATCCTATAATTGAAGAGTTTAACGATTTTATTGCTAATCCTAAGGATAATGGCTATCAATCCTTACATACTACGGTAATTTGTCAAGACACAACTCCGCTGGAAATACAAATCCGGACCTATGATATGCATCAGGTCGCTGAATATGGAGTAGCGGCTCACTGGCATTATAAAGAAGGTGGGAAGGTAGATTTGTCTTTTGCGGATAGGATAACTTGGCTGCGTGAGCTTGCCCAGTTGCGGGAGGAATTGGATGGCGAGGAGTTTCTGGAATCTGTTAAAACTGACATCCTCACAGATCGCGTGTTTGTCTATACCCCACAGAGAGATATAAGGGATTTGCCTAAAGGTGCAACCCCGCTAGACTTTGCCTTCCGAATTCATACGGACTTGGGCTACAGGTGCATCGGGGCTAAAGTGAATGGCCGTCTGGTCTCCTTCAACTATACGCTTGGTAATGGCGACGTTGTGGAAATTATTGCTGCTAAGGGAGAGAAAGGCCCCAGTTTAGATTGGCTTAACCCCCAACTTAATTATGTTAAAACGTCTCACGCCCGGGGTAAAATTCGGCAATGGTTCAATAAACTGGAGCGAGCTCAGGGTATAGAGACTGGCAAGCAGCTTCTGGATAGGGAACTCAAACGCTTGGGTATCAGTGTGGCCAGTGTTGACAAGTTGGCTCGTCGATTTAATTATAGCCACTCAGATGACCTTTTTGCTGCTCTTGGCCGCGGTAATATTAGCCCTTCTCAGGTGGCGCTTAAATTGAGCGCGGATTTAGAATTGGTTGATAAAGCAGTCGGAATTTCGCCACCACGGAAGGTTAGTCCTTCAAGTGTCAAGGTACTGGGTGTTGGTGACTTGCTCACTCGTTTGGCTGGTTGTTGTCACCCCCTGCCTGGAGACGAGATTATTGGGTATATTACTCAGGGTCGCGGTATCACTGTGCATCGTAAGGATTGTCCTAATATTATCAACGAGGTGGAAAAGGAGCGGCTAATCAATGTGAGTTGGGGGGATGTGGAGCAGGTTTACCCTGTAACTGTTAAAATTGATGCTTGGGATAGAGTTGGCTTAGTTCGAGATATTAGTGCTATTATATCTGAAGAAGGGGTGAATATTACCGCTGCTAACGTGAGTGACCATGATGATAATGTTACTTCATTATATTTTACTCTCGAGATTAAAAGTGCAGCTCATTTAAGTAAATTGCTATCTAGAATTCACTTACTGTGGAATGTGATAAATGTAGCAAGGGAAGGAGAGCCAGATGCCAAATAGTAAGGCAGTTAATAAAACAGCTTCGTCAGCGGGGAGAAAACGGCTGCGAAATCGACTGGTGCGGAGCAGTACCAGAACTCATATGAG
>JAUWHP010000039.1 GCA_030605765.1 Dehalococcoidia bacterium | reverse complement strand
AATTTACAGGAACACTCGGTGGTTTTGATTCACGGTGGTCGGGTTAAAGATGTCCCTGGAATTCGTTACCATATCATTCGTGGTACACTGGATACTGAGGGAGTAGCTGATCGGAAACAAGGTCGTAGTAAATATGGTTCTAGACGACCGCAAAAATAGCGAGGGCGTTTAAATGCCAAGAAGAGCTAAGAGAGTAGTAAAAAGAATAATATCTCCTGATGCTAAACACGGCAATATCAGTGTAACTAGTTTTATTAATAAGATTATGTTGAGAGGGCAAAAAGCTACAGCTGAACGGATTACCTACAACGCCATGCAGCTTGCTAGCCAGCGGCTTGGTAATGACCCTGTAGAAGTTTTAGAACAGGCAATCAGGGATGCCACACCGCTTCTCATGGTTAAGCCACGCCGTGTTGGAGGTGCCACTTATCAAATTCCTGTGGAGGTAGAAAAAGACCGTGGACGGTCTCTGGGTATGCGCTGGATCATTACCTCAGCGAGGGCACGCAGTGGGAAATCCATGGAGGAGAAATTAGCGTCTGAGCTAGTAGATATTATTCAGGGTCAAGGAGCAACAATCAAGAGACGTGATAATGTTCATAGGATGGCTGAGGCTAACAGAGCCTTCGCTCATTATCGCTGGTGAGAGATGGTAGTTAAAACAATACTTCAGGTAAAGAATAAGCTTATGTCACGAACTTTCCCGTTAGAAAAGATACGAAATATAGGAATTATTGCTCACATAGATGCTGGTAAAACTACCACTACTGAGAGAATTCTTTATCATACTGGTCGTACTTATAAGATCGGTGAAGTAGATGAAGGAACGGCGGTGATGGACTGGATGGAGCAGGAACGAGAGCGTGGTATTACTATCACAGCGGCAGCTACTACTTGCCACTGGTGTCAGCATCGCATCAACATCATTGATACCCCTGGACATGTGGATTTCGCTGCTGAGGTGGAACGTAGCCTCCGAGTATTGGATGGTGGTGTTGTAATTCTTGACGCTGTGGCTGGGGTAGAAGCTCAATCGGAGGCTGTGTGGCGCCAAGCAGATAAATACAATGTGGCTAGGATTTGCTTTATTAATAAAATGGACAGAACCGGTGCTGATTTTTGTGGTACAGTGTCCATGATCGAAGAACGGTTACAAGCGAAGGTCTTGCCTATACAGCTTCCCATTGGTGCTGAAAATTCCTTCCAAGGAATTATTGATCTGGTGGAGAATAAAACAGTTACTTTTGCTGATGATCCCCATTTAGCACCAAGAGAAGGAGCTATACCGGAAAGCGATCGTGCTATTGTGGCTAATTATCGCCGAGCGCTCATTGAGAAATTAGCTGAGAATGATGACCAAATCATGCTTAAGTATCTTGAAGGCCAAGAAATTTCTATCTCTCAAATCAAAACAACCATAAGAAGGTTGACTGTAGCTAACTGCATAGTACCTATTCTTTGCGGCAGCGCGCTAAGGGGAAAAGGGATTAGGCCATTGCTCGACGCTACTGTAGCCTACCTCCCTTCACCTTTGGATATTCCTCCTGTTCGTGCTATCAATCCCAAGAACGGGAGTGATATCTTTTGCCGGGCCGCCGACGACGATCTTCTTTCAGCTTTAGCCTTTAAGATTGTTTCAGATCCATTTATGGGCAGGTTAACCTATCTGCGTATATATTCGGGCAAGGTAAAAGCTGGAGCGCAAATCCTTAATGCCACCAGAGGGGTGAAAGAGCATTTGGGGAGGCTATATATTATGCATGCCAATCACCGTGAGGAGGTTGATGGGGCTGATTCAGGCAGCATTGTGACCACTGTGGGACTCAGGAAGACATCTACAGGAGACACCCTTTGTGATGCTGCTCGCCCTGTGCTTTTTGAATCGATACATTTTTCGGATACAGTACTTTCAATGGCTATAGAACCTGGAAGTAAAGGTGATCAGGACAAGTTAGGTAATGTTCTAGCTAAGCTTGGTGAGGAGGATCCTACCTTTGAAACTCACAATAACCCAGAAACGGGGCAAGTGCTTATTTCAGGGATGGGTGAATTGCACCTTGAAGTATTGGTAGAGCGTATATCTCGTGAATTCGGTGTGAAGGTAAAAGTTGGCAAGCCTCAGGTAGCTTATAAAGAGACAATCACCGCACTTGTAGAAGCTGAAGGGAGATTTATTCGCCAATCTGGTGGCAAAGGGCAATACGGTCATGTTTGGCTTAGACTCGAACCCGGTGAACGAAGCAGTGGTTTCGAGTTTTGTGACCAAATTCGAAACGGAGCTATACCTAAAGAATTTATCCCCGCAATAGAAATTGGAGTTAAAGAAGCTTTGCAAAGTGGGCGGCTGGCTGGTTATCCTGTGGTGGACATTAAAGCGATTTTGTGTGATGGCAGTTTCCATGAGGTTGATTCCTCAGCTCTGGCCTTTAAAATAGCAGGCTCCATGGCCGTAAAAAACGCAGTAACTAAAGCCAAGCCTATTCTCCTGGAGCCAATTATGCAGGTGGAAATATTGACCCCAGCCCAATTCTTGGGAGATATCATTGGCGATTTGAATTCTCGCAGGGCTCGCATCGAAGGGATTGAATCCTATAAAGATTCCAGCGTTATTCGTTGTTTTGTTCCTTTAGCAAGAACTTTTGGCTTCGTTAGTGACTTGAGATCACTCAGCCAAGGTAGAGCAACGCATACTATGAGATTTTGCCGCTATGAGGTTGTGCCTCCTAATTTAAGCGAGCAAATTGTGGCTAGTACTAGGGCAAGGTAGATGAGTAGTCAGAAGGTTCGTGTTAAGATCAAAGGTTTTGATCATAGATTAGTTGATCAAGCGACAATGCAGATAGTAGAGGCAGTGGAACGTACTGGAGCTACAATTGTTGGCCCCGTACCCTTGCCCACACATATAGAGAAATTTTGTGTCATTCGCGGTCCAAATATTGATAAAGATTCGAGGGAGCAATTTGAAATTCGCACTCATAAGCGACTCATTGATATTTTACAACCAACTTCTAAAACTATAGACGCTTTGACTCAAATTAATCTGGCTTCCGGGGTGGAAATAGATATTAGGTTGTAATGGAGCTATGTTTACAGGTATTATCGGCAGGAAGATAGGCATGACCCGAGTTTTCCTAGAAGGTGGGGAGATGGTAGGGATAACCGCTATCAAAGCAGGCCCATGTTTTGTTACCCAGGTAAAGGACCGGGCTAAAGATGGTTATAGTGCTGTCCAGCTAGGTTTTGGGAGAGCTAAGCATCTTAATGCCTCACAAAAGGGACATCTTAAAGACTTAGACGAAGTCCGGTATCTCCATGAATTCAAAACTGAAGACGTAAGTTCAGTCAAACGTGGTGATAAAGTGGACGTTAGCTTCTTAAACTCAGGCGACTTTGTGAATATAAGTGGCTTGTCCAAAGGCAGGGGTTTTGCTGGTGTGGTGAAACGCCATCATTTTGCCGGGGGGCCTAAAACTCACGGGCAATCTGACCGCCATCGTGCTCCTGGTTCGATTGGAGCTACTACATCTCCGGGTCGGGTGTTTAAGGGAATGCGCATGGCAGGACATATGGGGAGTAAGAAAACCACTGTACGCAACCTCAAGGTGGTTAGGATTGATACAAATTGTGATTTGCTCGTTGTTAAAGGGGCAGTGCCAGGAGCCAGGAGAGGGTTACTAATTGTTAAAAAGGCGAGGAGGTAGAAAGTGCAAGTTCCTGTGTATAGTCTAACGGGTGAAGTTGTTGGCCAAGTGGAGCTTAATGAGGAAATCTTTGGAGTTCCTTTTAATGAGGCTGTGGTACATCAGACAATGGTAATGCAGTTAGCTAATAGACGTCAAGGAACTGCATCAACTAAGACAAGAAGTGAGGTTAGAGGTAGTACAAGGAAACTCTACTCCCAGAAGGGTACGGGAAGGGCAAGAAGAGGCAATATAAAATCACCGCTTCTCAGAGGAGGCGGAGTGGCTTTTGGGCCTAAACCACGCTTATATCGCCAATCTATGCCCAGAAAGATGAGACGTTTAGCTCTGAAGTGTGTTCTTTCCTCTAAAGTCAGGGAGGGGAATCTGAAAGCAGTAGAACAATTCGCCGTTGAGGAGCCGAGGACGAAGAATATGATTGACATTCTAGCGGCACTTGATATTGGTTCTACGGCTTTGCTTGTTAGCGAATATTGCAATCTTGATGTGGTTAAGTCAGCTCGCGACCTAGCCAATATTAAAGTCCTACCTTCAGCTTTGATTAATGTACTGGACTTACTTTCTTACAAGGTGCTAATCATTTCTGTTCCCGCTCTACATAATGTAGAAAGAATCTGGGGCTTAGGAGTAATTAGAAGTGCATCTCTATGATGTGTTGCGGCGCCCTTTAGTCACGGAGAAAGCTACCTTGCTCAAAGAAGGGGATAAATATGTCTTTGAGGTGGCTAAGAAAGCTACCAAACCTCAGATTAAGGAAGCGGTGGAAAAAACTTTTAAAGTGAAGGTAGTCAAGGTTAATGTAATGGTTGCTTCAGGGAAGACGAAACGAATGGGTGGGCGAGAGGTAACAAGTCCGTCCTGGAAGAAGGCCGTAGTTGGCTTGCAACCTGGATACAAAATCACTCTCTTTGAAGGTGTTTAATTTGTCATTAATTACTATAGAGGTGGAATTTTGGGCTCAGTAGTTAAATGGAGAAAGAAAATGATGTCGAAGCATCGTCATAAGAAGCTGCTTAAGAAGACTCGTTGGCAAAGGAAGCATCCATAACAATGGCATTAAAGACTTATAAACCGACTTCTCCAGGTAGGAGAGGCAAAGTTGCAGTGAATTTCGAGGAGCTAAGCAAGACGGCTCCTGAGAAATCCTTGCTTATTCCGTTGAAAAGGAAAGCAGGGCGTAATAACCGCGGCGTAATAACAGTACGTCATCGAGGTGGAGGAAGTAAACGCAAACTTCGTATTATCGATTTTAGCAGGGATAAGTTCGGTATCCCTGGTAAGGTAGCCACTATTGAATATGACCCTAACAGGTCAGCTCGGATTGCCTTAATTTACTATGTTGACGGTGAAAAACGTTATATTCTTGCCCCTTTGGGTCTTGAGGTAGGTGATGCTATAATAGCGGGCGATGAGGTTGAGATAAAACCAGGGAATGCTCTACCATTAGATTCAATCCCTGTGGGTACGTTAGTTCACAATATTGAATTTACTCCTGGTAAACGTGGACAGCTTGTTCGTAGTGCTGGTGGAGCTGCCCAGGTTATGAGCAAAGAAAGCGGGTATGTTGTGCTCCGCTTGCCCTCAGGTGAATTACGAAAATTCCACCATAAATGCCGGGCTAGCATTGGGCAGATAGGTAATGTTAACCACGAAAACATAAGATTTGGCAAGGCTGGATGTAGAAGATGGTTAGGCATACGTCCTTCAGTTCGAGGGTCTGCTATGACCCCTCGAGATCATCCTCATGGGGGTGGTGAAGGCAGGGCCCCGATAGGGTTGAAACACCCTAAAACGCCCTGGGGAAAGCCAGCTCTGGGCTACAAAACACGGCGTCGCAAGGGATCTGACAAAATGATTGTTAGGCGGAGGAAATAAAGTGTCACGATCGCGCAAGAAAGGTCCGTATTGTGATGCTAAGTTGCTCAAGAAGATAGAGGCACTCAACAATTCAGGGGAAAAAACAGTGATAAAGACCTGGTCTCGCGCCTCTACTATTTTGCCACAGATGATAGGACATACTATCGCTGTGCATAATGGCAGGAAGCATATCCCTATTTTCATTACCGAGAATATGGTGGGATATAAGTTGGCCGAATTTGCCCCCACCCGGATATTTAGAGGGCATATCACTAAAGCTAAGGTAACTATGCAAGCGAGGGTATAAGTCACAGTGAGAGTGAAAGCAGTAGCTAAGGATGTTGGTATCTCACCTCGGAAAATCCGCTTGGTGATAGATATGGTTAGAGGTAAAAAAGTTGACGACGCTCTAACTGTGTTGAACTTTTTGACTACTCCATCAGCTAAAGCTGTAGCTAAAGTAATTAAATCAGCATCTGCCAATGCTGAGAACAATCTTGAAATGTCACCTGTTGACCTTAGAATTGCAGCTATCTTCGCTGATCAAGGACGCACTTTAAAGAGGTTTCGCCCTCAATCTAGAGGGCGGGTGAGCCCTATCTTGAAGAGATCCAGCCATATTACAGTTCTTGTTGAGGAGGAATAATTTTGGGACAAAAAGTTCATCCTTATGGTTTCAGACTGGGTGTTACTTGCGACTGGCATGCTAAGTGGTATGCTGGGAAAAACTATACGCGGTTCTTACAGGATGATCTGAAGCTACGCCGAATTGTTGAACAGGAATGCTCTGGCGGAAGCATTGCTCGACTAGAAATTGAACGACCGGGGGGGGAGTTATGCTTAACTCTCTACTCTGCCCGCCCTGGCATATTGATTGGTAAGGGAGGGCAAAAGGTGGAAGCGCTGAGGGCACAATTGGAAAAGATTAGTGACGAGAGAGTTAGATTGACTATCAGAGAGGTCGAGCGACCTGAACTCGAGGCTTGCTTGGTGGCTCAAAGTATAGCTGGGCGAATTGTAAATAGGATACCCTTCCGTCGCGCCATGAAGCAAGCTGCCTTTAGAACTATGCAAGCTGGTGCTAAAGGAGTAAAGATAAAATGCGGTGGAAGGCTTGGTGGGCGTGAAATCGCTAGAACTGAGACCTCTCACCAAGGCCAAATGCCATTGCATACGTTGCGCGCTGATATCAGTTATGGTCTTGTTGAAGCTCATACTATTATGGGGAGCATTGGGGTCAAAGTCTGGATTTATAGAGGTAATTTTGCTTCTACGATGAAGGGGGAAAATATTGCAGCCGAAACGAGTAAAGTATCGTAAAGTCCATAGAGGGCGATTGAAAGGGGCAGCTCATAGAGGAAACACTGTTGCCTTTGGCGATTTTGGCTTAAAAGCTCTGGAATCTGCTTGGGTAACAGAAAAACAAATTGAGGCAGCACGGCGTGTCCTGGTGCGATATTTGCGACACAGAGGCCAACTATGGATACGCATTTTTCCAGATAAAGTTGTGACCAAAAAACCAGCGGAAACGAGGATGGGTAGTGGCAAAGGCGCTCCGGATCATTGGGTGGCTGTGGTCAAGCGGGGAAGAATCATGTTTGAACTAGGTGATGTAAGTGAAGTTATGGCCCGAGAGGCAGTGCGCCTTGCTTGCTATAAACTTCCTATTGCTGGTAGTTTTGCAGTAAAAGAGGATAAGGGTTGAAAACTGAACAAATTCGTGCCTTCAGCGATGAGGAATTATTCAAAAAATTAGAAGAGGCTCATGAGGAACTTTCTAATCTCCGTTTTCGCTTGGCGACTCGGCAATTAGTTAATCACCGTGAGATTCCCAGAGCTAAGAAAGAAATTGCTAGAATGGAGACCATCCTGAGGGAAAGAGAGCTTGGAACAGGATGAACTATATAGGAAAGAGAAAAGTTAGAACTGGGCAGGTGGTGAGTGACAAGATGGACAAAACCGTGGTGGTAGCAGTAGAAGTCTTAAGGCGTCATCCACTTTATAAGAAAACTGTTAAAGGCACCAAGAAATATAAAGTTTGTGATGAAGGCAATGTCTGTAGAGTTGGAGATAGGGTAAAGATTGTGGAGACACGTCCTTTATCTAAGGAAAAGAGGTGGCGAGTAACAGAGATAATATCTAGGAGAGAATCAACTGAAGCAGAATCAGTGGAGATAGGGGAAAAATGATTCAGGCTTATACCAGACTTAAGATAGCTGATAATACCGGAGCTAAGGAAATCATGTGCATTAACGTGCCTGGCGGAACTAGGAGAAGGTATGCGTACGTTGGTGATGTTATTGTGGCTACAGTGAAACGAGCTGTGCCGCATGGGATGGTGAAGAAAGGTGAGGTAGTGCGAGCTGTAATTGCACGTGTAGCTAAGCCTTATCGCCGCCCCGATGGTTCCTATATCAGGTTTGATGAAAATGCTGCGGTTATTTTGAGTGATAAAAATAATCCTAGAGGGAGCCGTATCTTAGGGCCTGTGGCCAGAGAGCTTAGAGATAAGAATTTTGCTAAGGTGATATCTTTAGCCCCAGAGGTTCTTTAACGATGAAGATCAGAAAAAACGATACTGTTATTAGCATAGCTGGGAAGGATAAGGGAAAAAAAGGGAGAGTGCGTCGTGTTCTGCCAAAAGAAGATAAAGTAATGGTGGAAGGGCTGAATATGATTAAGCGCCATTCGCGAACTCGCGGTAGAGCTCGACAAAGTGGTATAATTGAGCTTGAAGCCCCACTTCATGTATCTAACGTAGTGCTAGTGTGCAATAAATGCAGTAAGCCTACACGGGTCGGGTTTCGTTCTCTTGAAGATGGCCGGAAGGTGCGAATTTGCCACTCTTGCGGCGAGGTGATTGACTAAGTAAACTAAGCATGGCATCTATGTTAAAAGAGAGATATTTAGCAGAAGTAGTTCCTCAGCTCAAAGCTAGACTTGGCTACGATAATGTAATGCAACTGCCCAAGCTGGAAAAGATTGTTCTTAGCATTGGCTTAGGCGAAGCAATACAAAACCCTAAAGCTATCGAAGCGGCAGAGAGAGATTTGACTATGATCTGTGGGCAGCATGCCGTAATCACACGTGCGAAAAAATCTGTCGCTTCCTTTAAAGTAAGAGCTGGTATGCCTATCGGGATAATGGCGACACTACGAGGCAAACGGATGTATGATTTTTTTGATAAACTGGTTAACGTTGTCTTGCCCCGTTTCCGTGACTTCCGTGGGGTATCCACGGATTCTTTTGATGGTCAAGGTAATTACAATTTAGGCATAAGGGAGCAGATAGTATTTGCTGAGATTGACTATGCTAAGGTGGATAAAATTCGTGGTCTCCAAGTCACTATAGTCACTACGGCTGATAATGATGATGAAGCTAGAAATTTGCTGGGACTCATGGGTATGCCCTTTAGGAGAGATTGAGATGGCAAAAGCGTCTAAAATCGCAAAATCAAAGCGACAGCCGAAATATAAAGTGCAGCAGCATAATCGTTGCCAATTGTGTGGCAGGCCACGCGCCTATATGCGTAAATTTGGTTTATGTCGTATTTGCTTCCGAAAACTCGCTTTAGCTGGCGAAATCCCTGGAGTAAGGAAATCAAGCTGGTAAGGAGCTTTAATGGCAGTTACTGATCCAATCGCAGATATGTTGACTCGGATTCGCAATGCCATCATGGCGCACCACAGTGATGTGCTGGTGCCGGCGTCTCGAATGAAGCTTTCTCTTGTTAAGACCCTTAAGGAGGAAAATTTTATCGACGGTTATGAAGTTCTTAAAGAGAAGCCGCAGGCAGTGATAAAAATCCAACTTAAGTATGTGAATGACCAGCCAGCCGTATCAGGTTTAGAGCGGGTGAGCAAGCCTAGCTTGAAGATTTATGTTGGCAGACGTGAAATTCCACGTGTGTACGGAGGCCTGGGCATTGCTATTTTGTCAACGTCTAAAGGCGTTATGACTGGCCAGGGAGCGTGGCGACATGGCCTTGGTGGTGAGGTCCTGTGCTACGTATGGTAAGTTAACTGAGGAGAAATGAATGTCTAGAATTGGCTTACTTCCTCTTTTCGTACCTCAAGGTGTTGAGGTCAAAATAGAGGGAGATAAAGTAACAGTAAAGGGAGAGAAGGGAGAGCTGCATCGCTCTTTCTTCACAGGTATTTCGGTTGCTTTGAAAGACGGTAAATTGATCGTGGAACGATCTAGCAATAGTAGAACTCATCATGCTCTGCATGGTCTTACTCGCAGCCTGCTGGCTAATATGCTTGAAGGAGTGAGTAAAGGTTTTGAGCGAGTTTTGGAAATAAATGGTATAGGCTACAAGGTCCAAAGGGCTGGTGATAAGTTGGTGTTCCAGGTTGGATATAGTCATCCTGTGGAATTTCTCCTTCCCACTGACATTAATGCAACTATTGAGGGGACAAACCGTATCCGAATCAGTGGTATTGATAAAGAAACTGTTGGGAAAGTAGCAGCTGGAATTCGGGCTATACGCCTTGCTGACCATTACAAGGGAAAGGGAATTAAATTTGCTGAAGAGAAGCTACGTCTTAAACCTGGCAAAGTGGGCAAAGTATCTAAAGAGTGAGATGATATGGCTAAGACAGAACCAAGGTTGATTCGAAAAGTACGGCATAGGCGGGTGAGGAAGAAGATAGCTGGTACAGCTTTGCGGCCCCGATTATGTGTCTTTCGGAGCTTGAATCATTTCTATGCCCAAATTACCGATGATTGTGTGAGCCGAACCTTAGTTTCAGCAGGCACTCTCAATGCTGAGGTAAGAGGCGATACTAAGCAAATGATGAAAACTGAAAAGGCCGAGCATGTAGGCTCATTACTTGCTCGAAGAGCGTTAGATAAGGGAATTCACAAGGTGGTTTTTGATCGTGCTGGTTATAAATATCATGGTAGAGTTAAGGCTTTTGCTGAAGCTGCCAAGAAAGTTGGACTCTTGTTTTGAGGTGATGCACTTTGTGGCGCCATTGCATTTGAAGTAAAGATACGAGGTCTATTTTATGAAGGCAATTACTAAAGTGGTTGGTAAAAGAGCCAAAATTGAGGTTTCAGAGCTTGAACTAGAGGAGAAGTTGATAACCCTTGACCGTGTAACTAAGGTAGTTAAGGGTGGCAAGCGACTTCGCTTTCGTGCTTTAGTGGCAGTGGGTGACGGTAGAGGGCATGTAGGAATTGGTTTGGCTAAAGCTACTGGCGTTCCGGAGGCAATTCGTAAGGCTAGCGCTGCAGGCCGGAAAGAGCTAATTGAAGTACCTGTTGTGAATACCACCATTCCTCATGAAATTTTGGCCAAGTTTGGAACATCTAAAGTTTTACTTAAACCAGCGATATCCGGCACCGGTATAGTTGCTAGCAATACTATTCGAGCAGTGCTTGAATTGGCCGGCATAAAAGATATCATTAGTAAATCTCTCGGTAGCCGTAATCAGGTTAGTGTAGTTAAGGCGACCATAGTTGCCTTATCTAACTTAAGAAGAACCGAGGAAGTCACGGCTGAAGGCGAGCTTGACTTCGAAGCTCAAGAAGAGGATGCGAATGAGACAGAATGAATTAAGACCTCCTTTGGGTGCCAAGCATAAGGCAAAGCGAGTAGGCAGAGGGGATGGCAGTGGGCATGGCACTTACTCGGGACGAGGTTGTAAGGGGCAAAAAGCTCGTTCGGGAGGCGGCGTGCGCCTTGGATTCGAGGGTGGACAGTTACCTCTTATAAAGCGGTTGCCAAGAAAGAGAGGGTTCACTAATATCTTTAGAATTGAATATAACATTATCAATGTGGGTAAACTTGACGGTTTTTCTCCCGGGAGTGAGATAAATACGGAAGAACTGCTCAAAGCAGGGCTGATTAAGTCTCTCGGTCGTCCGACTAAAATTCTTGGCGATGGTGACATTCATCATTCCTTATCAGTCAAGGCTGATAAATTCTCTGCGGCGGCGGAGAGGAAGATTGTCGCCGCCGGGGGGAAGGTAGAGAGAACTTAAATGCAGCGTAAGGAAAGTCAGCCCCGCCTTATCCGGGCAATGATAGATGTGTTTAAGTTACCGGATTTAAGGCGGAGAATCCTCTTTACCCTGGGTATCTTGGTGGCTTTCCGTTTTATAGCTCACGTCCCTTTGCCTGGAGTGGATATTGATGCTTTGCAGCAACTCTTTGAGCAGAATCAGATTCTAGGCATGCTTGACCTCTTTAGTGGTGGGGCTATGAGGAGGTTTAGCGTGGCTGCCCTAGGTGTGTATCCTTATATAACTGCCTCGATAATAATGCAATTGTTGGTTCCAGTGATTCCTAGGTTTCAGAGTATCGCCCAAGAGGGAGAAGCTGGCCAACGTAAGATCAATCGCATCACCCATTTACTGACTGTGCCTTTAGCAGCCGTGTCAGGCTATGGGCAGATTGCCTTGTTGCAAAGCCAAATGGCTATTGGACGCATTGAGCCGCTAGTAGTGGTTGTTATAGTGACATCGTTGACCGCTGGCACAGTGTTTCTCGTCTGGTTGGGCGAATTAATCACCGAACGCGGTATTGGCAATGGAATATCAATGATCATTTTTGCCGGTATTGTAGCCAGCGCGCCAGAGATGATAGGGCGTGCTTTTTTGGTTAAACAAGATCCCCTAGGTTTGACTACCTTCGTTATACTTAGCTTGGTTACTCTGGTATTCATAGTCGTATTTATCGAAGCTCACCGTCGCATCCCCGTGCAGTATGCCCGTGGCACCATTCGTGGCGGTCGTATGTATAGACAATCAGGCTCAACTTACATTCCTTTGCGCGTAAATACAGCCGGGATGATTCCTCTTATCTTTGCCATAGCTCTAATGACATTTCCAGGGACGATAGCGAGCTATTTTGCTAGCCCAGTAGGACAGGACCCTAATTTAGCTACTAAGATTATGCAAATTTTTAATCCCCAGGCGGCTCTCCCTTTAGGTTTGGCTTATCGAGGTTTATACTTCGCTTTAGTAATCGGGTTTTCTTTCTTTTACACTATGGTCATATTTGAACAAATGAATCTGCCCCAAACTTTGCAGCAGCAAGGTGGCTTTATTCCTGGAGTTCGCCCTGGAAAAGCTACAGCTGATTATTTGAATCGAACCATAAAGCATCTTACCTTTGGTGGCGCTCTGTTTTTAGCTGTGGTAGCGCTTATGCCTTTCATTGCCAGGGATATTACGGGCATCACCGTGTTGACGATTCAAAGCACTGCATTACTCATAGCTGTTGGGGTTGCTCTAGACACTATGAAGCAACTGGAATCTCAGCTAACAATGCGGCGCTATGAAGGTTTCCTAAAATAGGAGATGGTAAGATGTATATCGTTATCTTGGGTGCTCCAGGAGCTGGCAAGGGAACTCAGGCGGATATCCTTTGCCAGAAATTGGCTTTACCTCATATAGCTTCTGGAGACTTATTTCGCCAGGCCTTGGAGAAAAAGACTGAGCTGGGCCTCTTAGCTAAATCATACATGGAAAGGGGAGAACTAGGCCCCAGCGAAATAGCGATCAAAATGATTCTGGAGAGGATTAGCTTGCCTGATTGTGTCTCAGGCTGCGTGTTTGATGGGTTTCCGCGAACTTTAGAACAGGCCGAGGCTTTAGATAAAGCTTTAGCTGAACAGGGGAAAAGCATAGATAAAGCAATATATATACAGGTGCCACGAAACGAGCTTGTGAAGCGTCTCAGTGGACGGTGCATTTGCCGAAGTTGCCAAACACCTTATCATTTGATGGCTGCTCCGCCCAGAGTGGCGGGGAAATGTGATAAGTGCGGTGGCGAGCTGTATCAACGTCCTGATGATAGAGAGGAAACAGTGAAGGAACGATTGAAAGTTTTCTTTGCTCTAACTTTGCCTATAGTTGATTATTATAAAAAGCAGGAAAAACTAATTGAAGCCAACGGCAACCTAGGAATACACGACGTAGCTGAGAAAATAATCTCTGTGCTTAAACCTTTCGTAATCACAAAGCTCTGAAGACTCGCGGTATTATAGAACAAGATGATAATCATAAAATCCCCTGAGGAAATAGCAATTATGAGGCAATGCGGCAAGATTCTGGCAGCTATTTTGGATAAATTAAGAATGGGGCTGAAACCAGGGATCAAAACCTGCTGGCTAGACTCAACCATGCTGGAAGAATCGCAGAGATGGGGAGTTAAACCCTCTTTTAAGAATTATCAAGGTTTCCCTGCTAATCTATGTGTTTCTGTGAATGATGAAATAGTTCATGGCATTCCTGGCGAGCGTGTATTGAAGGAAGGTGATATTGTCTCTTTGGATGTAGGGGGTTTTCATAGTGGCTTTCATACGGATACTGCTGTAACGGTTGGTGTGGGGAGGATAAGCGATCAAGCTAAGGAAATTATAGCCGTTACTGAAGGTAGCTTGAAGGCTGGTATTGCTCAAGCTAAGTGTGGCGCATATGTGGGAGACATTTCAGCTGCTGTTCAGGGTTATGTTGAATCAAGAGGTTTTTCCGTGGTCAGGGAATATACGGGACATGGGGTGGGCAAGGAATTACATGAAGAACCACAGATACCAAATTTTGCTTCTCACAGAGGCCCCTTGCTTCGTAGAGGCATGACTTTGGCTATTGAGCCTATGGTCAATGCTGGGGATTGGCAGACTAGATTGGCTCCCAACCAATGGACAGTGTTAACGGCCGATGGAAGTCTTTCAGCGCACTTTGAACATACTATTGTTATTACTGATAGCGAAGCTGAGATACTTACTTAGAGAAGGGTATGACTAAAAAAGAAAAAATAGAAGTTGAGGGCAAAGTAACTGTATGTTTACCTAACACTGTGTTTCGTGTTGAATTGGCTAATGGTCACATAGTATTGGCGCATATTTCAGGGAAGATGAGGAAGCATTATATTAAGATTTTGCCTGGGGATAGGGTTTTGGTGGAGCTTTCCCCTTATGATTTGAGTCGTGGCAGGATTACCTATCGGCTCAAATAGCTTTACCTTTGACAAGGTGACCAGGAAGGTTTATCATAATAAGGCTTTGTTTTTGGTGATTAGAAATGAAAGTGAGTGCTTCGGTTAAGCGGCGGTGTAGTAAGTGTAAAATTATTAGAAGGAAAGGTGTTGTTAGGGTTATCTGTGAGAATCCAAGGCATAAACAGAGACAAGGCTAGCTCTTTCCAAGAAAGTGCGCCATATCCTTCTTGAGAATGGCGAGGAGTAAGTAATGGTACGCATTGCTAGTGTAGATCTTCCTAAAGATAAAGCGATCAGGGTAGCTTTGCAGTACATTTATGGTATTGGGCCGACGTTGAGCCAGAAAGCTCTAACTGCTACCGGAGTTGATGCCAACATCAGGGTTAAAGATCTTACCGAAGAACAAGTTGGCCAACTGCGTAATGTTATCGACAAGGAGTATAGAGTAGAGGGTGACCTGAGGCGGGAAGTACAGTTTAACATAAAACGGCTTATTGACATTGGCTGTGTGCGAGGGACGAGGCATCGCATGAATTTACCGGTTCATGGGCAGAGGACACGCACTAATGCACGCAATAAAAGAGGGGCAAGAAAAACGGTAGCTGGCAGAGGCCAAAGACGTGGCGTAGGCAAGAAGTGAGGAGGTCATATTTAACAAATGGCAAAGAAGAAAGGAACTAGAAGAGGAAAAAGGGCACGCAAGGGAATTAGCGAAGGTAGGGTTTATATTCAGTCTACTTTTAATAATACTATTGTTACTATTGCTGATATGGAGGGCAATGTTATAGCCTGGGGAAGTTCAGGTACTGCTGGATTTAAAGGCTCCAGAAAAGGCACTCCTTACGCTGCTCAATTAGCTGCTCGAGAGACAGCGCGGCAAGCAGCAAATGACGGTTTGCGCCAAGTCGAAGTTTATGTTAAGGGCCCTGGAAGTGGGCGTGAAGCAGCTATCCGTACGTTACAGGCTTGTGGTCTTACCGTTACCGCTATCAGAGATGTGACTCCTATCCCTCATAACGGCTGTCGTGCTCGTGGGCGAAGAAGGGTATAACGTGGCGAGGTATACAGGACCTGTTTGTCGTTTATGCCGTTATCTTGAAGTGAAGCTGATGCTTAAAGGAGAGAAATGTGCTACGCCTAAGTGTCCTCTGGAGAGGAGAAAATCTCGTCCGGGACGCCCTGGAGGGCATGCTTCGGCACAACGGCGTAAAATTTCACTTCACGGACTTCAATTGCGGGAGAAACAGAAGGTCCGTTTTAGCTATGGCGTTCTGGAGCGACAGTTTCGCCGTTTTTTCAGTGAGGCGGTGAAGCTCCATGGTGCCACTGGAGAAAACCTGTTGGTATTGCTGGAGAGACGATTGGACAATGTGGTTTATCGTTTAGGCTTTGCTGACTCACGTGCCCAGGCCAGGCAAATAGTGCAGCATGGTCATATCATGGTTAATGAGCATAGAATAAATATACCTTCCTGTATAGTAAGATCGGGAGACGTTATTAAATGGCAGGAAGCTAGCAAAAAGACTGAATGCCATCAAAGGTTAGTAGAGAAAATTAGGGGAAGGGCCACTCCTGGCTGGCTAAGTCTAGATGAAGAAAAAATGACGGGTAGAATCTTGACCTTGCCTGATAAAGATGACATTGACCCTATATTTGATGGGAAAACCGTCGTTGAATATTATTCAAGGTAAAACAGAGGAGATCCTTTACTGTTGGAGCTATCTATACTAAGTGTAAAGTGTGTCGAAAGCGCTGGTAATTATGGGCGTTTTCTCGCTGAACCTTTAGAGGCGGGATTTGGTGTTACTCTAGGTAACGCTATGCGTCGCGTACTCCTCAGTTCTCTGCCCGGCGCTGCTGTAACATGGGTTAAGGTTGAGGGAATCCAGCATGAGTTCTCTACTATTCCTTATGTCAAAGAGGATGTCAGTGAAATCTTATTGAATGTTAGAGAGCTAAGACTTCGACCACTTTCTCACCAGCCAGGCAGGTTGATTCTGGAAGTAGAAGACGAAGGCGAAGTTTGCGCTGCTGATATTAGACGAACGGTAGATTTCCAAATTGCTAATCCTGAGCTTCACCTGGCTACTTTGGACTCCAGAGAGAGTAAAATATATGCTGAGTTTAATGTAGAATTAGGAAAGGGTTATGAACCGGCTAAACCGGCCGATGGCTTGCCTGTGGGGGCATTGCCAGTAGATGCCATCTTCACTCCGATACGCAAAGTTAATTTCTCTGTAGAGTTTCTCAGGCCTGGGGAAGGGAGAAGCCCAGAAAGACTCATCTTGGAAGTGTGGACTGATGGAACCATTGAACCATGGGAAGCGGTTAGCCAAAGTGCCATTATTTTAACTAATCAACTCGCCTCTTTTAAGGAACTTGAGATTCTGGTGGCGGGGCAAGCAGAGCCAGGTAGCGGTGTGCTAATATCACCTGACCAGTATAATGCTTCCTTTGGGGAATTGGGTTTGTCGACTCGCGTTTGTAATAGTTTGAGAAGGGGCGGCATTTTGAATTTGGGGCAACTTGTAGAGAAGAGCAGAGAGGGTTTGCCCCCATTACCTGGTTTCGGAAAGAAATCTCGAGAAGAATTGGAGGAACTAATGACAAAATTAGGTTTTTCCATTATTTTTAATGGGGTGAAGGCGAGGAGGAAATGAGACATCGGATAGCTGGACGGAAATTAGGTAGGCCAAGCTATCACCGCTGGTCACTATACCGAAATCAGGTAACTGCTCTTTTGGCTCATGAGAAAGTCATTACTACTGAGGCTAAAGCGAAGGAAATTCAAAGCTTAATTGAGAAGATGATTACCTTGGGCAAAGATGGCAGCCTTGCCTCAAGACGGCGAGCTTTAGCTTTTATTACTGACAAGAAAGTGGCCAAAAAACTCTTTGACGAGATTGCTCCAGGCTATTCCGACCGGACAGGGGGCTACACACGATTGGCAAAATTAGGGCATCGTCGTGGTGATAATGCTCCTATAGCTCAAATTGAGCTAATTAAGCGGTGAGATGTGCTCACGTTGTTTTAGTCGTAGAGTATGATGGCACGCGGTATCATGGCTTTCAGTGGCAAACCGGTTTATCTACTATTCAAGGTGAGCTGGAACAGGCTCTACAGAGGATTTGTGAACAGAAAGGTAGAATCATGGCAGCTAGTAGAACCGATGCCGGTGTGCATGCTAAAGGCCAGGTGGTAAGTTTCTGGACAGAATCTACATTGAGTACGATGGCATTTGTTAAAGCATTAAACTATTACTTGCCCGATGATATTGCCGTCAAAGAAGCTTATAGGGTGACCAATGATTTCAATGTCAGGCGTGATGCCTTAAGTCGGGAATACTGTTATTATATTCTAAATAGTAGGATTAGATCGCCGTTCTACAAAACGTTTGCTCTGTTTATGCCCGGAATGCTGGATATTGAAACGATGAATAAGGCATGCCAATTTATGCAAGGAGAACATGATTTTGTCTCTTTTGCCACTTCTTTAGATGATGTAAGAAGTACTGTGCGCAATGTTCATAAGGCAGAGGTTAGCAAGAGAGGAGATTTTGTTATTTTTCGTATAAAGTCTAATTCCTTTCTACGTCATCAGGTACGCAATACAGTGGGGCTTTTAGTCAGACTGGGTCTAGGCAAAATTGGAATTGCAGATTTCTATGATATTATGGAGGCAAAGAGTTTGGGTTCAGCTTATCCCATGGTTTCTGCTCGTGGTTTATGGCTCACCAGAGTGAATTACTCTAAACCTCTTGGGGGGTGGAGTGAAAACCTATAGCCCTAAAGTTAAGGATATTAAGCGGGAATGGCATGTAATTGATGCCTCAGGGGAAATTTTGGGTAGGTTGGCATCCCAGGTAGCTAAGTTGCTTATGGGCAAACATAAGCCAATTTACTTCCCTCATTTCGATACCGGTGATTATGTCGTGATAATTAATGCTGCTAAGATAAAGGTGTCGGGGAATAAAGCTAAGCAGAAAATTTACTACAGGCATAGTGGATACCCTGGAGGATTAAGAAGTTTGACTTTTGAAGAGGTACTCAGTAAACATCCTACTCGTGTCGTTGAACTTGCCGTCAGGGGCATGTTGCCCCACAACCGCTTGGGCAGAGCTATATTTAGGAGACTTAAGATCTATTCTGGGACTGAACATCCTCATCATGCCCAAATCAAAGAAAGGAAGGATGATAATCCATGAGCGATGAAAAATACATTTGGGCGACGGGTAAACGTAAGTGTGCTATAGCACAGATAAGGCTTTTCCCTGGAGATGGAGGGATAACGATTAATGATAGACCGTATGAGGAGATTTTTCCCCGCCTTGAATATCGCCGTATGATTGAAATTCCTTTCCTGGTCACTGAGACTGTGGGCAAATTTCGTGTTACGGTAAAAGTGAAGGGTGGAGGAATGAGTGGCCAAGCAGGGGCGGTTCGTCATGGTATTGCTCGAGCTCTGCTTAAGGAAAATGACCTGTTTAAACCTGTGCTACGCAAAGAAGGCCTGCTCACCAGAGATGCAAGGATTAAAGAGCGTAAGAAATATGGCCTTAAACGAGCCCGTAAGGCACCGCAGTTTACTAAACGCTGAATTCTGATTCTTATTCTGTAGAAGAGAATAAGGCACTGAAGAGTCAATTTCATCCCCGTAAAGACAATGTGGCTTTCCTGGTAATAGATTTTCAGGAAAAAATGGTGGCGGCGATGAAGGAGGATATTGGACGGAAAGTTGCTGAAAACATTGGGCTTTTGATTGATGTGGCTCAGCTTATGCATATTCCGATTGTAATAACGGAGCAATATCCTCGGGGGCTTGGCCAAACAAGTGGCGAATTAATACAGAAATTAGGTGATCTCTATCAACCTATCGAGAAGCTCACCTTTAGTTGTTATGCTCACCCTCCATTTCAGGAAAAAATAAGAAGCCTTGAGGTTAAACATCTCGTTTTGAGCGGTGTGGAAACACACGTGTGCGTCTTACAAACAGCTTTGGATTTACTAGCGGATGATTATGAAGTTAGCCTGGTAAGAGATGCTGTCTGTTCCCGTTACAAATCGGATTGGGAGGTGGGGCTAAGGATGATTGAGCAAGCAGGAGGTATGATAACCAGCACTGAAATCATAATCTTCCAACTGCTTGAGCGGGCAGATACTGCTGAATTTAGATTTATGTCCCCTTTGCTGAAGAGGAAATGAGATTTCATCTTACTCTAATTTGAATCAAAATATCTCCGGGTTGCCTGTCGGTTGTTCGGCAGGCATTAGCTAATCTAACCACACTACCTGTTTTTACTCCTGAGGGGATTTTTACCTGTAGTTTTTTCCCTTTTCTTCTCAGTAATTTTACTGTTCCGCGCAAAGCCTCTCTTGGAGTAATTAGGAGTTCGTAGTGAACATTTTGCAGTTTGCCCCTTTGACTTTGGCGGAATATCTTATCTAGATTAATTCTTTTCCCTGGCCAAGCTTCGAACTTCATTCCTCCTGGCCCGGCGGAATTCTTAAAGGAGAATGAAGTTCTCTTGCCTCCTAGGAAGTCTCCAAATATGTTGTCCAGGAAGTCAAACCCAAGGCCAGCTCCGCCAAAGTCATTTACCACATTTTCGAAAGTCGTCCGGGTAAAAGGGCTTCCAAAAATGTCACCAACATTGCCCACTGTGCCGTATTGGTCATATTGCCTTCTTTTCTGCGGGTCCCCGAGCGTCGCATAGGCTTCGTTTATCTCCTTGAATTTCTCATTAGCCCACTTTTCTTTTCCCGGGTTGCGATCTGGATGATACTGCATGGCCAGTTTTCTGTAGGTTTTTTTAATCCCTTCATCCGAAGCGTTTCTTGGCGTTCCTAGAATTTGGTAGTAGTCTTTAGTCATTTCTATACTTTAATCAATTGCTCTTGAGCTTGCTTGATTCATTCAGTAAATTCAAACTGCCAGGCATACACCAAGTGCATAATCGCGGGAATAATTTATGCTTCTTCTGTATTTGTTCGTTTGCGTTTTGTGCGGCCTCTGCCTGACCACAAGCCCTTGAAAAAAATTCGGTTTAGTAGATGTTGGTTATCCACTACATCCAGGAGGTCTTTAGATATATTTCTTTCAAAATAGGCTACCTCCACATACTTGCCCAAATTCTTCACAGTTTGAAGAGCATAAGCAAAATCAGAATCCCCGCTCACCAGCACTGCCACGTCGTAGAGATCATTCCAGGCAAAATGTAGCATATCTGTGGCTAGCATTACGTCTATACCTCTTTCAACAGGCCCCCCTTGCCCCATTTTGGTGCTTCCCAGTCGAACCTCCAGATATGGCGTCTTACGAAGGACATCAAGAAATTCCTGTTGCTCATGGTGAGTATCGGGCCATTGGTTTGGGTCCTGTAGGATGTTGTAATAATATGTTCGATATAGGTGTCTCGAACCAGCAAGCTTATTGGCAAACTCTGCAAAGTTGAGGTTATGGCGCCTAAAAGTGGCTTGCAGAGAGTGATATAAATTGCTCCCATCTATAAAGATTGCAACCCTATCTCCACCAATTTTATCCTTGAAATGAGCTAATGGTCTCAACATCATACACGCACCTCTAGGGTTCATTATACACTAATTAGCCTTCCTGTTTCACTTTTCTCCGGGTGGATAAATCGATTTAGAAATGGTTGTCTATTAAAAGCAACTTGCCTCATATCTATTTGGCATCTTGTGTTTTAGAACACACTACGCTGCTCTGCGGAATGTGCAATGACCCTGCCCAAAGAGCTTTGCCAGCTTCTACAGTTAATTCCATTTAATAGCAATCTTACAGAGATCGTTATTTCTAAAGGGGCTGCCTACAAATTGGGCAATTATGGGAACTATGCTTGTTTTTTAGGGACATA
>JAUWHP010000019.1 GCA_030605765.1 Dehalococcoidia bacterium | reverse complement strand
TACAATGGAAAATGCCTATCGCCGATTGTCCAAAGCCTACGGATTTCCTGAATCTAAGTATCTTCCCAAAATTTTTGAAATGTGCCTGAGCAAGCAAGAGGCGTTAATTCTTCTTTCCCTGCCAGGAACTGTTGAAGAGGTTGCTACAAAATCTCATATGGAGCTACCTGGCGCCGAGCCTTTTCTTAGAGAATTATTCAACAAAGGCTTCATTTTCTATGATTCCATAGAGGGTGAACGTAGATATGCTTTGGTTAACAACCTTCTGACTTCTATCACAATAAACAAGTGGTCTGACCAGTTTGGGAAGGAACTTTTCGACCTGTGTGATCACATGGCCGATGAAGAAGATTCGCTTGAATTTGAGGAAGAAGGCTATGAAGCTAGAGTTATCCCTGTCCAAAAGGCAATTGAGCCAGGAACTGAAATTCTGCCATACGAAAGGGTATCACAGATCGTTGAACAGGCTGAGACAATTGCAGTTATGCGCTGTATGTGTAGGACAATAAGCCGGAGATGCAACAACCCCCTGGAGACATGCCTCGCTTTTAATGAAAATGCTAAATACGTATTGGAAAGAGGAGTGGCAAAGGAGTTGAGCAAGGAAGAAGCCTTATCAATACTCAATATGTGTGAAGATGCTGGGCTAGTTCATCAGGTAGCCAACGCCTCGCATGGTCCACACGGTTTGCCATGGATATGCAACTGCTGTGTCTGCTGCTGCGCTTATTTAAGAGCACAAATCACCTTAGGCAGGAAATATGCAGCCGTAAAAAGCCGTTATACAGCGGTTGTTAGCCCAGAACTGTGCAATGAATGTGGCCTCTGCGGCGACCGGTGTAACTTTGGAGCGCTAGAGATGGTAAATTCAAAGCCAGTGATAGACAAGGAGAAGTGCTTTGGATGCGGCCTCTGTGCATCTAAATGCCCCACAAGCGCAATCAGGCTGATTCAGGTCAGGGAGCCTGAACACATACCAGCCCGGGAAGCTGGGCCTCTCTTTTCCTCTGTTTAGAACATCTTTATACTCAAAAGAAATACGAACGATGGCTTGCGCATCCAGGGCGCCTCAAATTATCGAGTGGCGCCAGAGAATAGTTGGTTTCAAAAAGCCTTCCTTAACCCCGTTGTTTCGCATTTCAGCACGGAAGACTGCAATGTTATTCATCTAGCCTCGAATATCCTCGCAAAAACGGGCACCAAAATTGCTCATAGTGGGCATCGAGGCCACAAGATAGCACAATTCCTTGACCCAGCTTGGCTACCACGGATAGATTGAGAGAAAATAACGCTGAGCTCAGGCTACTACATTGCCCCATTCAGCCATAAGGGAAGTCGGGCAACAAATAATACCGGGGGTGAAACGGACGCGTGATTAAATACATCAGGAAAGATTTTAAGACCATCCTGAACAAATACAAGTTCATAGATAGTTGGTTCTGGTGTCGCTATAGCATAAATCCATATAACGGCTGTGAGTTTGCCTGTACTTATTGCGATTCCAGGAGTCATAAATATCACCTCCAGCCGGAATTCGACCACATAATCTACATAAAGAACAACGTCCGGACCATGCTGGACAACAGGCTTAGCCGGGCCAGAGCACTTCTCCCCGACGTGGTAGCCATAGGTGGCACCTGCGATGCCTATCAACCCGCCGAGGCAAGCTATAACAATACCCGGCAATGCCTTGAGGTTTTGCTGAAACATCATTATCCCGTTTGCATCTCCACCAAATCTACCTTGATTTCAAGGGATATGGATATACTATCCCGGATAGCGGGTGATACCTGGTGTACCATCGGAGTTACTATTACCACCCTGGATACGAAGCTAGCTCGACTCTTAGAGCCCAAGGCTCCTGCGCCACAGAAACGCCTGAAAGTGATTAAGGAGATAAAGAAGAAATGCCCCCAGATACAGGTGGGGGTGAATTTTATTCCCATCATCCCCTTTCTCGGTGACAGTGAGGAGAATATGGAGGGAGTGGCTAGCGCCGCCAGAGAGGCAGGAGCAGATTTTATTCTCTTTGGTGGCGGCATGACACTGAGAGACAGCCAGGCAGCATGGTTTATGGAGAAGCTAAGCCAGAAGTTTCCCCACCTGGTGAAAAAGTATGAGGAGCTATATCAAGGTAAATATTCACCTGCTGAGGGCTATCAGGGCAAATATGAACCACAGAAGCGTTATTTGAGGCAAATTCATAGAACAATGCTCGGTCTATGTGAAAATTACAGGCTCAATTTCAGGCTCAAGAGATATATCCCACAGGACTTCCGCAGGCAGAATTACATCGTGGCGCAAAGGCTGCTGAATGAATCCTATCTATCCCAGATGATGGGAAAAACATGGACCAAGACATTCTGGGCAGGCCAAAATATCAACAACCTGAGAGAACCCATTGAAGATCTAGCAAAACGGAATGAATTGGGGAAGATTAGAAATGTTGTCCCTACAATCGAGGAATATGTACTCAGCCTGTCGAGAGGCAGCAGTGAAAACAACGGCAGCTCATCGGAATACAACCGGAAGCTGTATCACCTGTCTAAATGATTTTAGCACCTGCCTGCCAAGCACTATATGATATAATTTTTGTAATAGCTAAGGAGAGGTGCTAGAGTGGCCTATCAGGCGCGCCTGGAGAGCGCGTGTCGCCTTTGGCGACCGTGGGTTCGAATCCCACCCTCTCCGCCAAAGTTGGAAAACGAGTATTGCTACTGCGCTTTCCATGCAGGGGAGAATAGAGCCAAAGGCCCCGGATATATTCAATGTTTTGACCCAGTCGATACATGCCATGGAATGTGAACTGAGCAAATTAGCAGCAAAATCCGCTGATATAATCATAACTCCAGATGTCAGCCACATCGGAACATTTGGGTTTCATAGAGGAGAAGAGGCTATATCGCAGGGATATAAAGCCACCCAGACTATATTGCCAGAGCTGCAAGAAAAATTCGTTGTCCCTAGCTAGTGCCTATGATAAGATTACCTTACCACTATGGTAGCCACCGATGAGCTCAAATACTGGGTAGGCTTCTCTCGGATACCCGGGATTGGCCGAGTAAGGTTTTCCCAATTAAAAGAACACTTTGGCAACTTACAAGACGCCTGGAAAGCCTCGGAAAGCGAGCTAAAGCAAACAGGGTTAGATTCACGAAGCATAGAGGCTTTACTCCTCCTACGCCCTAAAATTTCTCTGGATGCTGAGACAGAAAAACTGGAACGCCATAAGGTGAAAACGCTTGTCTGTGAAGACCCTGATTATCCGGTCAAGTTAAGGGAAATTTATGATTACCCACCGGTGCTCTATGTCCGGGGCAATCTTCTATCCCTCAAAGGTGAGCCCTGCCTTGCTGTGGTGGGCACCCGCCGCCCCACTGTATATGGGCGGCAGGTAACTGAAGAGAGCGTGACAGATTTGGCAAGGAGTAAAATCACAGTTGTCAGCGGGCTAGCCAGAGGAATTGATTCCATAGCTCATCGGGCTGCTTTAGAGGCCGGAGGCAAAACCATAGCTGTCTTCGCCTCCGGTCTGGATATCGTTTACCCTGCTGAAAACGGTAAGCTAGCTCAAGCCATTATGGAACACGGGGCTCTAGTAAGTGAACATCCTTTAGGTGTCAAGCCCAAGGCTGAAAATTTCCCGCTACGCAATCGCATCATGAGCGGTTTGAGCCTGGGTGTATTAGTAGTGGAGGCTGGAGAAAGAAGCGGAGCCTTGATTACCGCTTTCCAAGCGCTGGAACAGAATCGGGAGGTTTTCGCTATCCCTGGCAGCATCCTTTCTCCAGCTAGTAGAGGAACTAACCACCTTATACAGGAAGGGGCCAAACTGGTTCGTAATTGCGCTGACATTATCGAAGAACTAAACTTATCTATAGTTGCTCCTCAGCAACTGAAAATTAAGGAATTCCTTCCAGTTAATGAAGCTGAATCAGCGATACTAAAGCAGCTAACTTCTGAACCAAAGCACATAGATGAAATTTGCCGTCATAGCGGTTTGACTGTGCCAGAGGTAAGCAGCACACTAGCCATACTGGAATTGAAAGGAGTAACTAAACAAGTAGGAAATATGAATTATGCGCTGGCTCACGAAATTAAGGCGGGGTGAATCATGGCAAAGGAATTGGTTATCGTCGAATCGCCAGCTAAGGCCAGGACATTAAGTAAAATCCTGGGGCGTGGCTACACTATCAAGGCATCATTAGGGCATGTGCGTGATTTACCCCGGACAAGTCTAGGAGTGAACATAGATGAAAATTTCACCCCGCAATATGTTATCCCGCAGGGGAAGAGAAAGATAGTCAAAGAAATTAGAGAGGCAGCACGTAAAGCCAGCTCTATCTATTTGGCTACAGATCCCGACCGCGAAGGAGAAGCAATCTCCTGGCATCTGGTTAAAGCAGCCAAATTAGACAAAGATAAGGCAACTATTCACCGCATAGTCTTCCACGAGATAACCAAGGAGGCAATAACAAGGGCGCTCAAGAAACCTCTCTCCATCAACATGAATTTAGTTAATGCCCAGCAAGCCAGACGCATTCTCGATAGGCTTGTAGGCTATAAACTAAGCCCGCTCCTGTGGAAAAAGATACAGCGAGGCCTCTCTGCCGGCAGGGTTCAATCGGTGGCAGTAAGAATAATCGTTGACCGCGAACAGGAAATTAAGGATTTTAATCCTCAAGAGTATTGGACCATCGAAGTCGAGCTAGCTCCACTTGAAGAGCAGGAAACGAGGTTTAGAGCCAAACTCACAGCCTTAGCCGACGGCACTAAGCTGGATATCTGTGGTGAAGAGAAGGCAGATGAGATTGCCGCCGATCTGGAAAAGGCGGAATATGTAGTTAAGTCAGTAGAGACTAAACAGATAGCTCGGCAGCCATCTCCGCCTTTCATCACCAGCACTCTGCAACAGGAGGCCTGGAGGAAATTGCATTTTACCGCCAAGCGCACTATGGCTATTGCACAGCAGCTTTATGAAGGCTTGCCTCTTGGCGAAGAGGGGTCCATGGGGCTTATTACCTATATGCGCACAGATTCCACCCGTGTAGCTGCATCTGCGATAGCTGAGGCAAGGGGCTTTATCAAGGAGAAGTACGGCAGCGATTTTCTACCATCAAAGCCACGCCGCTTCATTAAGAAAGCACAATGGGCACAGGAAGCCCACGAAGCAATTCGCCCCACGAAGATTCATCGCCAACCAGATCAGATTAAGCCATTTCTCACCACAGAGCAACTAAGACTCTATGCCCTCATTTGGAAACGCATGGTGGCAAGCCAAATGTCATCAGCTTCATACCACACAACCAATGTAGAGATAGCAGCAAATCTCACAAAACAAAAAGGCTATCTGCTCAAAGCAGCTAGCTCTACTCTTAAATTCCCGGGCTTTATGATTGTCTATAGCGAAGGCAGGGATGAAGAGAAGCAAGAGGGCTTTGTTTCCTTACCCGAGCTGGAAATCAGCAGCAAATTAAGCTATCAGGGAGTCTTCCCAGAGCAACACTTCACTCAGCCACCACCCCGCTATACCGAGGCGACATTGATAAAGGCGTTGGAGCAAAAGGGGATCGGACGCCCCAGCACTTATGCTCCCATTTTGTCTATTATCCAGGAAAGGGAGTATGTATATAAAGCGAATGGCAAATTTTGCCCACACGAACTCGGTGTAATTGTTAGTAGCATTTTGACTGAACATTTCGCCAAAATCGTTAATCTCGGGTTCACGGCGCAGATGGAGAAACAACTGGATGAGATAGCTCAGGGAAAGATGGAATGGATATCCCTGTTGAGAGATTTTTACTTTCCTTTCGAAGACATGCTACATAAAGCTTCAATCAACGTAAAAAAGGTTGACATGACCAAACCGAGCAGCGAAAACTGCCCTGTTTGCGGTCGACCTATGGTGGTAAAAGTGGGGCGGTTCGGCAGATTTCTGGCCTGTAGCGGCTACCCTGATTGTAAGACGACAATGCCCTACCTGGTCAGGATAGGAACCCCCTGTCCACAGTGCAGCGGCGAGTTGGTGGAAAGAGTGAACAAAAAGAGAAAGACATTCTACGGATGCAGCAATTACCCAAACTGCAAATTCGCCACAAGTTATAAACCAATCCCGCAGTCTTGCCCTGACTGCGGTAAACTCCTGGTACTATATCGCAAGGTCTGGGCAAAATGCACTGCCTGTGGGCATAGAGTAAAATTATCCGAGCTTAAGAAAAAAGAACAAGAAGGAGCAGTTTTATGAAAATCCTGGTTATTAACGGTCCAAATTTAAACATGCTGAGTAAACGAAACAGGGAAATATATGGACAGAAGACCTTAGCTGAAATCAATTCCCTGATGAGGGAGCAGGGCGAGGCGTTAAATGTAGAGACAGTGCCTTTCCAGTCTAACAGCGAAGGCGCTCTTATAGATTTCATTCAACAGGAAGCAAATTCAGCCGATGGCATAATTATCAATCCAGGGGCTCTCACTCACTATGGTCTTTCCCTACGTGATGCTTTAGCTGATACCAACCTGCCAATAATTGAGGTTCATTTGTCTAATATTTATAGTCGTGAGGAATGGAGAGCTAAGTCTGTAATAGCTCCCATCGCCAGGGGGCAAGTCAGCGGTTTGGGTTGGAGAGGATATATCGCTGCCTTACGAGCTTTAGTTGCTGAACTGAAGAGAGAAAGTTGGCCATAAACCGACTGCAGAAGCTACGGCCTATAATTAGCCAAAAGGACTTGGATGCCCTTCTGGTTTCTCAGCTCGAGAACTACCGTTACCTTTCTGGGTTTGCCGGCTCCACAGGATGGTTGATTATCTCGAATAGCCATACCATTTTAGCCACTGACTCTCGCTATACAGAACAGGCTAAACAAGAAGCGCAAGGTTTCGAAGTCATACAGATTAGAGGGGAATTAGACAACTGGCTTCCCGGGTTGGCATCTGATTTGCAATGGCATAAATTAGGCTTCGAGGCAAATCATCTCTCATTCGCTGCTCACCATAAACTCAGCGAAACGATAAAGGCAAAACAACTTAAGCTAGAGCTTATTCCTCTAGTTAACCTGGTGGAGCGCCTTCGCTCCATAAAGGAACCAGCAGAGCTAGAGCTCATCATAAAAGCAGTGGAGCTAACTGATGCTGCTTTTGAACAGGTAAAAGCAACAATCCGCCCAGGTGTAACAGAAAAAGAAGTAGCTTGGGAAATTGAGAGCTTCCTTCGCCAAAATGGAAGTGAGGGGGTAGCTTTTGACCTTATAGTAGCCTCAGGCCCCAATTCAGCTTTACCTCACGCCCAGCCTACAGAAAGAATACTACACCACGGCGAAGCAGTGCTGATTGATATGGGAGCCAGAATTGGTGGCTACTGTAGCGACTTTAGCCGCACACTATGCCTGGGTAAAGAGCTAGAAGCTGCCAGCTCTCAGTTAGCAGCTATTTATAGTGCCGTTTTGGAAGCACAACTCACAGCTATAGACAAAATCGAATCAGGCATGACTGCAGCTCAGGCAGACCAGTTAGCTCGTAGAGTTATCGAACAGGCTGGATATGGCGATGCTTTTGGCCATGGCCTGGGCCACGGTGTCGGAATAGCAATACATGAGCTCCCCACGCTTTCTCCCACTTCGGCAGATTTGCTTACAGATAGCATGGTTTTTACTGTAGAGCCTGGGGTTTACATCGCCGGGTTAGGTGGTGTTAGAATTGAGGATGTAGTGACTTTAGAGAAAGGCAGAGCTAAAGTGCTCACCAAATCAAAAAAAGATAGCTTTCAGCTATGAGTTTTCAGCGCTCAGAAAACCGATAGGTGAATGCTTACAGAGAAAGAAGGGAGGTTATTCTATGATTGATGCTGGCGAATTAAGAAAGGGAAGCGCTATAGAGCTGGATGGGGAAATATACCAAATTACTGACTACCGCCACATCAAGATAGGGCGAGGTTCAGCCCAGGTTCGATTACGGCTTCGGGATATTCGTAGCAATAATACTACCGAACGTTCTTTTCAGGCCAGCGATAAATTCACACCAGCTTTTCTGGAGCACCGCTCCGTCCAATATCTGTACAGCGATGGTAGCCTCTACTACTTTATGGACAACAGGAGTTACGAACAAATAACTCTGACCACTGACCAAATCGGGGAAGTAATAAACTACCTGAAAGACGGGCTAAATCTGGAGATTTCAACTTACAATGGAGAGGCAGTAAGCATAGAGCTACCTACTGCTGTGGAGCTTCAGGTAACAGAAACAGAGCCTGGCTTCAAAGGAGATACAGCTACTGGAGGCAATAAGCCGGCGAAGCTAGAGACAAGCATCACTATCCAGGTTCCCCTTTTCATCAGTGTGGGGGACATTATCAAAGTTGATACCCGTAGCGGCGAATATCTGGAAAAGGCAAATTGATAAGAGCCGATTTGCATGTTCACACCTGTTACTCCACGGATTGTTGTACATCCTTGGAAGAGATAGTTAACCACTGTCTTGAAATAGACATAAATTGCCTTGCCATATCCGACCATAATACCATCGCTGGCGCTTTGAAGCTGAGGAAGATAGCTCCCTTCAGAATAATCATTGCTGAGGAAATCCAAACAACCGCAGGCGAGCTGATGGGGCTATTTCTCAGTGAAGAAATTCCCCTGGGCTTACCCCCTGAGAAGACGATAGCTCGAATCAAAAGCCAGGGCGGGTTAATCGGCATCCCTCACCCGTTTGGCCGGTGGCCCCTATACGACTGTAAGAGATTAAGATCACCCGAAATCATGTCGCAGGTTGACATCATCGAAGTTTTCAACTCCCGCACCCTACTCCCCAACAGTTCCAAGAAAGCCTGGAGCCTGGCTCTAAAGTATAATCTGGCTCCCAGCGCAGGAAGCGATGCCCATACGCTGGGTGAAATTGGCAGAGCCTATGTAGAAATACCCGAATTCGACAGCCCTGCTGATTTCTTAGTTAGTTTGTCTCAAGGCAGGATATTTGGGAATAGATCCAGTTCCTTAGTTCACCTTGCCACTACTTGGACAAAAGTAAGAAAACGTTTAGGTTTCCACCCTCACCCAAACCCTCTCCCATCAAGGGAGAGGGTTTATACAGATAGGAAGGGCTCTTGCTGAACATTGCTTGGTTCTCCACAGGAAGAGATGAAGCTGCACGCCAGCTTCTCCAAGTTGTGCAAGAAAATATTTCCACCGGCGCTATAAAGGGGGAAATTAGCCTTGTTTTCAGTAATCGGGAGCCTGGCGAGTCCCGAGAAAATGACTTATTCTTTGACTTAGTTCACAGTTATGGCATCCCCCTTACGTACTTTTCCTACAAGAAATTCAAGGCTTCAATAGAGGGGCAGGAGGATTGGCGCCCTAAATATGATAGAGAAGTAGCCAGGAGGATTGTGAAATTCTCCCCTGACCTTTGTGTCCTGGCTGGCTATATGCTTATTATAGGGAAAGAGCTATGCCAGAAATACAATATGATTAACCTTCATCCAGCACCTCCTGCCGGGCCAACAGGAAGCTGGCAAGAAGTAATCTGGACGTTGATAGAAAGTAAGGCCGAGGAGGCCGGTGCAATGATGCACCTCGTGACCCCTGAATTAGATAGAGGGCCAGTGGTTAGCTACTGCCTTTTTCCTATCAAAGGCAAGCCCTTTGACCAATACTGGCAAAGAAACGATAAAGAAACGCTGTTTAAGCTTATTCGCCAACACGAGCTTGCCCGAGAATTTCCCCTCATCATTTCCACCCTTAAAGCTCTGAGCCAGGGGGAAATAGCTATACGAGATGGCAAGGTAATTGGTGCGCAAGGAAATATCATCCAGGGATATGATCTCACAGAGAAAATAAATCGGGAGGTAAAGGAGAACCCAATATGAACTTAATATGCTTCGACCTTGAAGGCCCTCTGGCTCCTCAGGATAATGCCTACGAGTTAATGAAGCTATTCCCTGATGGTGGTAAGATTTTCGAAGTCATCAGCAGGTACGATGATTTGTTGACCCTGGAAGGCAGAGAGGGCTACGAGCCAGGAGATACTTTAGCTCTTATCACCCCTTTCCTAGCCCACCACGGGATAAGGGAAAGGCAAATTGCCAACATGGGGCAGAAGGCTAAATTGACTCCGGGGGCCTCTGAATTGACCTCCAGGTTGAAATCTCAAGGCTGGCAAATATTTTGTATTAGCACCAGTTAT
>JAUWHP010000025.1 GCA_030605765.1 Dehalococcoidia bacterium | reverse complement strand
TCATGGTATGTTTAGTGATAATAACTTACCATGGGAGTTACCGGAATGAGAAAGTCAGCCAGCTTTTACTTCTTTAAAAGAAAACCCATTGCCCCGACAAATCGGGGCGAAGAATCTCGCCTCAGTTGTAGGACGGCATTTTATATGCCACTCTGGCCGAGAAGGCGGCCATAGTAGGCTTGCTGGCGCTGGTCTCGGTGACAATGGCTACATAGGCAAAAAGGCGGCGAGGCAGCATAGATGGCTCCGATTCGATTTAGAGCCAAGCTATCCTCAAACTCTATGTTTCTTGTGTGTTGTCTACCAGGCTGCTATAATCTCGCAAAGGGAATTGCGTTTACTAGGAGACGGATGGCTCAGAAGAAAGCAGCCAAAAAGACAGGAAAGAAAGAGCGGAAGAAAGCCTCTGAATATCTTCGGAAGGGCCCGAAGAAGTGATGAGATAAGGGTCGATTTATTTGCAATCTTAAGCGGATTCTATTTCATTCTTGCTCTACAGATAGCAGGGGAATAAAACGAACGTAGCCCAGCCAGCGGATTTGGAGAGGCATTCTATGCAAAAGGGCACAATAAAACGGCTAATTGCAGATCGCGGTTTTGGGTTCATCAAGACAGAGCGGGAAGAAGAGCTCTTCTTTGGCCGCAACCAGCTTCAAGGGGTGGACTATGGTTCCCTTAGAGAAGGGCAAAAAGTGGAATTTGAGGTTACACGGGACCCCAACGGTCGCCTCCACGCAATCAGGGTGAGGCTTACTCAGCCTAAAGGCGAATAGCAGCAAGCCCAGCCAGCGAATTTGGCGACAGGCTCAAGCTATCCTCAAACTTCACTGTCCGGTTGAGTCGTATAATATAGAACTAGGAACTATGCTGTGGCTGATGAGTAGTTGAACCAGCTAATCTAGTTAATAGCGATGAAAGAACAACTCAACAGAAGTATACGCAGAATGTCCAACCGAGTTAGATTCCTTAACCTATCCCTAGGTTCAGCTAAGAAATGTCCCGTTTGTGGATGGACTTGTAGGGAGTTTAGGAAGGTAGAATACCCATATAAACCTGCTATTAGCCTTGTGTGTCCTTCTTGCAGGTCTTATGAGCGCCACAGGTTTGCCTATCTAGTATTGAAGAATAAGATAGCAGATTATGCAAGGGAAACGTTACATATTGCGCCTGAACGTTGTATTAAACCTTGGCTTCAGTCTAACTCCCGGATTTATCTCAGTGTGGATTTGTTGTCAAAGTCTGCAATGGTACATATGGACATAACCGATTTGGGATTCGCTGATAATAGCTTCTCGCTGGTTTGGTGTTCCCATGTATTGGAGCATATCGAAAATGACCGCCAAGCAATGTCAGAGGTTTACAGAGTGTTGAAACCCAATGGGTTAGCTGTTATCCAAGTGCCTATCTATGGACAAAAGACATATGAAGACAGCGCAATACAGTCACCAGAGGAGAGACTGAAGCACTTCTATCAAGATGACCACGTCAGGCGATGCGGCTTGGATATTGTACAGCGTCTCCAAAATGTAGGCTTCAAGGTGAACGTGATTGAACTATCAAAGTTACGAGACAATCATATATCCAAATATGGTTTAGATGAACCCTCCACCAGGGAGATATTTCTGTGCAGTAAACACTAGCCAGATTAAGCCTTGATTTATCCCTCGAAATCCAAACTGCTCAGGGACAGGTACCTAAATATCCAAACGGGGTATGTCCTTTGGGTTGGGCTATGGGATGACCTTAAATACCAGATAATCTAACAAATTATCGAGATTTCGATAACCACTTGCCAGCGTATATTGCCCGTGTTAGTTTTGCGAAGGTCTTTAGCTAATTGCTTATTGTATTCTTTCCAAGACAACCATCTCTACATCTGATTCTTCATCTAGTATTGCTCTTCTAACGGTTAGGGATTACACTTTTGTCTGATTGTCATTAAATTGACACTGTTCCTCAAACATAGCTGCACTTGGTTCTTCTTGACAGCTGGATCAATGATACCTATACTCAATTATTATGAAAAGAGACGGAGGGCTGAATATTCCAATGGAAGTAGTTGAGGTACTGGTTACTAGTTCGTTAGAGGAAGAATGCATACAGCAGATTACTACTATAAGCCCTAAGATAAATTTGAGAGATGTTTCGGATTTTGTCAATGCCGAAGAAAGAGAGGACTTCTCCTCTAGAGAACAGTTTGATGCTCATTTGGCTGAAGCTGAGATAATCTACGGGCCTGGTCCTCCTAAGGATGTAATTGCCCGAGCGCCCAAATTGAAATGGATTCAAAGCACGAGTGCCGGGGTAGAAGACTTTTTGGATAGTGATATTATAGAAAGCTCGGTGATAGTGACCAATGCGAGTGGTGGTATATATGCCATCTCAATTGCTGAATGTGTTCTTGAAATGATGCTTATGTTTGTCAAAAAGATGCCGTTATGCTTCCAATTGAAGCAAGAGAGGCAATGGAAAACGTTTAGTCTAACGGTACTACACTCTAAAACAGTCGGTATAGTGGGACTGGGTAGTATTGGACGACAAGTAGCAAGGCTATCTAAGGTCTTTGGTATGCGAGTGTTGGCTACTCGTAGATCGACCAGGTCAGCAACGCGTACCAGAAATGTCGACATACTGTTTTCTAAAGACCAGTTGCCTCAGCTATTCTCAGACAGTGATTTTGTGGTGCTGGCTTTACCTCTTACTCCCGAAACGAACAATCTCATTGGGGAAGAGAAACTTCTGACTATGAAACCCACTGCTTACCTAATCAATATCGGTAGGGGTAACATAGTGGACGAAGCCGCACTAACACGTGCTCTTGAAGAAAACTGGATTGCTGGGGCAGGTCTGGATGTCTTTGTGACTGAACCCTTGCCTGTTGAAAGTAGATTATGGGAACTACCCAACGTAATCTTAAGCCCTCACGTTGCTGGTGAAATAGAAGACTACGACCTACCAGCAACTAGGCTGTTCGCTGATAACCTAAGACGCTATTTGAGCGGGAAAAGGTTGCGGAACGTGGTAGATAAAAAGAAGGGGTATTAGCTATAAATTCAGTGAAGAAATACTGGCATAACATCAAGGAAGGTAAGGGTAAGCTTTCCGTATTACTTTTACTATCAGTATCTGTAAGATTACCGAACTTACATGTACAGGTTTGCGGGTTGGATTGGTTGGTATAAAAAACTTATACTGGGTTTACTTGTTCTCTCTTATCCTCCATTCCACTCCCGGTTTCAAAGTACACAACTGCGGCACTCTATCTTGCTGTGTATCCTCCATCTATTATGAAGTCCGCTCCAGTAACCCATCTGGATTCATCAGAAGCAAGATACAAATCCATGTAAGCAATATCTATTGGTTCACCAAGAAACCCAATTGGATGCAGTGGCACCATTGTTTTTTCAAGATATTCCTTATGCGGCAACCCTAAATCTTTAGCCTCTCCTTCCAGCATCGGTGTATCAACTCCGCCAGGATGCACAGCATTAACTCGAATAGTATATCTCATTTCTGCACACTGAAGCGCTGCTGCTTTAGTTAAAAGCCTTACGGAACCCTTAGATGCACAATATGCTGCCACCTCTCGATCACCTATTATCCCATCAACAGACCCTCTGTTTATTATTGAGCATAGCTCACCATTACCCTTCATGGCTTCAATAGCATATTTAGTACCCAAAAACACTCCAGTTGAATTTATATCCATTTGCCAATTCCAGTCGTCAAGGGAAGTTTCTTCTATCGTTTTACACAATGCAACGCCAGCATTATT
Organism: Dehalococcoidia bacterium; assembly: GCA_030605765.1. Lineage (GTDB taxonomy): Bacteria > Chloroflexota > Dehalococcoidia > GIF9 > AB-539-J10 > JAGMDB01. Next base: position 18,694 of record JAUWHP010000025.1, on the reverse strand, counting down.
CACCAGAATGTTCAGCTTGCCATACCTCTTAATTACTTCGCTAATCACACTTTTCCAATCACTCTCTTTTGTTACATCAAGCTTAAGAAAAATGGCCTCTCCGCCCTCTTTTTTGATCTTTTCAGCCAGTGCTTTTCCTTCAACCACTTTGGCATCCGTTGTAATTACAACTTTAGCTCCCTCTTTAGCAAACAGCTCTGCAGTTCCCTTACCCATACCTGCAGCACCTCCAGTTATTATCGCCACCTTACCCTCCAATCTTTTCATTTTTACACCTCCTTTATATTTCATATATTTTATTTTCCAATTTAGCGAATTATGAGATGGATGCCTTCCTTGAAGTGGTAATGATGGCTCCTCGTGTTTCATTCCTGCCATCATCACTACTTACAAACCCAGTGTTGCTTCAGGGAATATTACTTGCCGAGCTTACTTCCAGTAATACCCAGCGGCCTCCAACATGGCACGAGCCTCATAAAGATTAAACAAGTACATCTCCAAATTCGAATTGCAAATTAAGGTCCTGGACCACATCATAATAGGCGATAACAAATACTTCAGCTTTGCCGATGAAAAGCTGATTGAGGAATACGACCTGGCCTTCTTGAAACTGCAAAAGGGATGAAGCCCCAAAATGTTTGACAAATGCCAAACCCCACCCTTCTCATGCCTATAAATCTCTCGTAATTTCTGCCAACAGCCAAATCCCTTCTCAACAGTTGCACAGTATGAAGCTTTAGGTTGTTAGTGGCTGTCAACTGCAATCTAGGAACTTATAGCATCAATTTCAATATCTGTCACAGGGCTGTTACCAGTTTCGAGTTGTGTTTACTACATACTTATCTAGGACCTCTTCGTTCAAGTCAACACCAAGGCCAGGCCCCTCAGGTACATGAACAAAGCCATTTGCATCGGCCTTTATTTCCTGCTTGGTTAAGTTGAACCTTAGCGGGGTGTCCGCTAAGCAGTATTCAAAGATGAAGGCGGTTTTACGTGAAGCAAGCCAGTGCAAGCCGGCAGCCAGATTGATGCCAGTGCCATAGAAGTGATTAGCCACCCTCAGGCCATGATCCTCGGCAATATCAGCAATCTTCACAGCCTCTGTGAAACCACTCCGCGCGATATCGATCTGCACTACACTGATTCCACTTCGTTCAATCAAATCTTTGCATTCAAATCTCCCCGGATGCCCTTCACCAGCAGCGATAGGTATATTGGAAACGCTGCTCAATTTCCTATACCCATCCATGTTATGCTCTTCAAGGGGTTCTTCAAGAAATAAGAGATTATAGGCTTCAAATTGCTTCACACGACGTATGGCGGTCATGGTATCCCAACAACAACCACCATCTATGAGCAAGTCATTTTCCTTCCCGATGCCATGCCGAGCCCCTTCTACCTGCTCCAGCTCCATCTCTTCACTCAGCCCCTTTGGCATCCAGCCAAACTTTACAGCGGTAAATCCTTTGCTTACCCACTCCTTCCCAATCTCGCACGTTTCATTACCATTTTCACCAAAACCAACGCTGGCATAAGCCCGTATTTTCTTATTAAAGGCGCCGCCCAGCAATTGATAAATAGGTTGGTTATAGTATTTTCCAGCTATATCCCACAGAGCTACGTCAATACCAGCTATAGCGTGAATAAGCGCCCCATGCCCTCGACGGCCATAATAAAACGTAGATTGGTATAGTTTTTCGTTTATCACTCCGATATCCAGTGGGTTCATCCCTATGAGCAATCGCCCTAAACCAGATACAGCGGTATGGCTAAATGGAGCTTCAATAACAGCTCTTACAACACGGGGACACGAATCGACGTCGCCAATTCCGACGATGCCTTCGTCGGTGTGAATTTTCAGGATCAGCGCGTCCTGAATCCACATATCAATGGTCTCAGAAATCTCAGACTCGGGCAAACGAAGCTCAATTGCTTCCACTTTTGTGATCTTCATCCATCCCTTCTCCTTTCGATTATACTCTGACCCTGTCAGGCCTTCCTAATATTCCTAACCCATTGTGTCCAGTTTCAGGGGTTCACTCGACTGAGTTTCTCCACCGCAAACCGGCGTGCACGATTGATACCAGACTATGACGAGGGTTCAGTAATCAGCATAGGCACCTCAATCCATGAATGAAACATGGAAAGTGGAACTGGCTGGCTTCGCCTGGTTCCATCACCCGCAAGGTGAGATACACTACCTCATGAACGGGTATAACGCAGCAATTCAGTATCTTTTAGATCTTCCGCCACCAGACCCACCGAACCCACCACCACCGCCTCTATCATCAGAGCGAGGTCGAGCCGCATCAACATTTAGCGTCCGATCCCTTAAAGTTTTCCCATTCATTCCAGTAATTGCAGCTTGACCTTCAGCCACTACTGCCATTTCAACAAACCCGAATCCTTTTGGCCGCCCACTATACCTGTCCATAATGATATTTACAGATGCCACTTCTCCAAAAGCTGCGAATTCCCCGCGTAATTCCTCCTCAGTGATATCATAAGGTAAGTTGCCCACATATATCTTCATATTAACTCTCCTTTCATTAAACTATGGCTATTGCTAATCAGTTGCTTGTCAACTGTTTTCGCCTTTTCCTTGCGCTCTTTCCTGCCTTTCAAAACTTCTGTCTGGAGCATACATAGGTCGGTGTTCCAGCCTATGTATGCTCTCAAGGTCTAATTCAGCACTATCTACTCGGTCTGACTTTACGGTAGCAATCGCTGCAATACACCGGTCTCCCGTCACGGGGTTCAAAGGGTACTTCGGTATCTTTGCCACACTCAGCGCATACTGCCGGAAACATTTGGCGGCGAGCACCGCGGCTGTAGCCGCCATTTCCGTATCCCTCTGACTTCCTTGCCTGACGGCATGAGGGGCAGCGCTTAGGCTCATTAGTATAGCCCTTGGATTGGAAGAACTCTTGCTCCTCAACGGTGAAAGTGAAGGTAGCCCCACAATCGGAGCACTGGATCGATTTGTCCTCAAAACTCATTGGATGACCTCCTTTCTTAAAATTCTAGTCTGAGTCCGGGTCATCCAATACTTGAGTAAACCTGAGGTAACACAAAAAAGTATGCAACGCCCTTAACTGAAACTACTTTTTCAATTATACACAAAAGAGATATTGTTTGCAAATAGCAGTCTATTCCAATACAAAATGAGCCTGAGGACCGCACTGGCTCATGTGATTAGTGACACATTCTCCTTTCGTTTTATTGCGCTAAGCTGCACAGGTATTAGAGCCGACGGTACGCCTCAGCAGCAGGGAAAGAGCCAGCCCGATGCTGCTGACTATAATAAGGATGAGGAACACTGGTTGGTAACTCTGGGTTACATCGAAGATATATCCAGCAATCACCGGGCCAACAGCACCACCCATCATTCCCCAGAAGGTGACCATGCCGAACAAAGCACCATGAGACCTGGTGCCGAACAGTTCTGCTACAAGCGGGGCCAGCAGTCCGAAAAAGCCGCCGTGGGCAAAGCCATATACCACCACGAACGCGCGAAGCTGCCACAGCTCCGTGGAGAAATAGAGCCATAACAGCGCTGCCAGCAGAATACAGAAGGTTATTGCAAATGCTTTTCTTGCCCCTGTTCGGTCGCCTGTACCACCCATGACAACCCTACCTACAATGCTGGTTCCTCCAATAATGGATAGAAGAGCGGCTGCCTGAATTGACGGGACACCGCTATCCATGGCGTAAGGTATCACGTGTACCATGAGGCTATTCGCACAGTACCAGACCATGAAAAGGGCAGCACAAAGCATCCAGAATTGTTTCAACCTAATGGCCTCGCTAAAGGAAAATCCCTCCTCGCCCAGTCCAGTCTGGATAGCAGCATCATCGCCATAGGGTTTGAGCCCCTTCTGCGCCGGGTCACGCCTCAATACCTGGGTCAGCGGGAGGATAAACACAATCGCCATAAGTGCCAGCAGGGTATATGCGGTTCGCCAACCGTAACAGGAAATAAGGTGGCTTGCCAGCAGCGGCACGAGCATTATCCCGATCCCTGTGCCGGTCTTTACCAGGCCGCTGACCAATCCTCTCCTGTAAACAAACCACCTGCAGGTAGTTGATAGCAGTATCACGTCGGTTGCAGATGGCCATATACTGATTACCAGGCAATAGGTCAAGTACAATTGCCATGTGCCGGAGACATGAGACATAAGGAAATATCCCAGGCCGAACAGCACCCCACCTATAGCCAGTATACGGCGTGGGCCAAAACGGTCGTTGAGTCTGCCAAATACCATTGCGCCCAGCCCCGACATGGCGAAGCCCAGCGAGTGAACGCCCGAGGTTACCACCCTGGTCCAGCCAAACTCGCTCTGCAAGGAACTGAAGAAGGCCCCGTACGAGCTGTACACCCCGTGTACCACCGCCAGCAAGATTATTGAAGAGATAACTATGTAATAGCCGTAGAAGAATGGCTGCCCGGTATTCTTCCTGGTAAAGATTCTAAGCAGACTTACTCCAGTATTGTGCATAATTTGAAGTCAGTGTACTGGTATATGTGAGGCAATGCACTGGTGAAATTGAATCTTAACTTTAGCTTTTCGTTAAGAGCTCTGTCTCAGCTCTCTTCAGAATCCCTGATATTTCCTTTTCCACATTTTCGGGAATAGGCTCAACCTTATGCGTAGCCAGAATTTCCTTTACTTTTTCTCTGGCCACTTCATCAATCGACTTGGAGCCCTTCTTCTGCCATGCCTCAAAGCTATCTATGTCAAAGAGCTTTGACATCCACCTCTCTCTGAAATGCTTTAAGGTGTGTTTTTCACCTAAGAATATTCCTCCGGGGCCAACTTTATCAATGACGTCCGCGGCCAGAGTCTCATCATTCACCTCAAGCCCCTGAACAAACCTTAAGGCATAATCTACAATCTCATTCTCGATAACCATACCCTCTGGAGATGTGAGCCGGGCGCCCTCCAATGCCCCCAAACCAAGGACAATATCGGGAAGAGTTAACATGTGTGTGATAAGTGAGATAGCGTTTTCATAACCAGCCTGCATATCCAGAAGCTTGGAGAGGGAACCGGAAGACCCCATTTCACTTGGCAAGTCATAATAATGGGTTAACTGGCTAATGCCCAGGCGCATAAGGCTACCCTCAGGGGAGGGGATTGTGGTTCCTGTTTTGAAATCCACAGCACCAACGGCAGCCGAATACACCACGGGTGCCCCGGGGCTGGCGAATTCCTGGATAACCAGGCCACCGAGAAATTCAGCGTTGTTCATAACCATTGTGCCTGCCAGGGTGACAGGGCCTGTCTCGCCCACCGCAGGCATAGGCATTATGGCAACCGGGATACCAGCCTTAGCAAGCTCTATGCTCGCTTCTGTCATCCCCTTATCATAGCTAAGAGGAGAGACAGTACAGATAACATGTGAAAAAATAGGCCTTTTCTTGAGTTCCTTCCTGCCACCAACGATGGCAGCAGCAATTTCAATCTGGTATTGAGCGTCCCTGCTATTTGTGGCATCGCCTTCAAAATGCTTTTCTGAATTCTTTAAGCCGGTATACATATCAGATATGTACCGCATGGGCGCAGGCACGTCCATGCCAGCCCCCAATGGCCAGATGAGGTCTACATGGTCAAGATAATCAGCTATTATTGAGCAGCGAGCAATATCTTCACTGGTTGAATATCTATGCTCGCCGGTTTCCCAGTCCAGTATGAAAGGAGGGCCTCCCTCCGCACAGAAATGTGGCTCCCGCTTATCCAGCACAAAATCGTACTTTGGGTTCCTGGCGGCGTATGTGATGGTCTTCGGAGCCATTTTTAGCGCCTCTTCAACCAGATTTCTGGGGATACTTACATGGTTGCTGGTGTAATCAACTTTCGCCCCGGCTTTCTTCAATATATCAAGCGCCCGTTTACTCATCACCTTGACGCCAGTCGTCTCCAGGACTTTAAGCGAAGTATTATGAATAGCATCCAGTTCATCTTGCGATAGAAAGCTTATCCTGGGTTTACTCATGCCTGTACTCCTCGCTGGCCCGCTGCTCAATGCACTGTGAGAATCCTGCTAGCAATACTTTATTCATTAACTGCACATTCAATTCAATACTCCCGGTTTGTCCAGTTTCCATGTCAGCCTACTTACTGGTTTCCGAACTCTCCTCGATTCTTGCTGATTCAACCTGGGCCTTGGCTTTGCGCCATCATAGCAGCTCCGCCTCGGCTCTCTTCATAATCCTGGATACTTCCTTTTGCACATCTTCAGGTATAGGCACAACCTTATGTGTAGCCAGTATTTCCTTTGTCTTCTCTTTGGCTACTTGAGCAATCGATTTAGACCCTTTCTTCTCCCATATTTCGAATGTCTCCATATCGGTGATCTCAGGCATCCAGCCCTCTCGGAAATGCTGTAATGTATGCTTTTCACCTAAAAAGTGGCCGCCAGGGCCAACATTGTCAATCACATCCAGTGCTAAAGTATCATCATTCACTTCAAGCCCCTCGACATATCTTAAGGCATAATCAATAATCTCGTTGTCAATAACCATGGTTTCCAGGCAGGTGCCCGGTCCTAACATTCCTATGCCGCCTGCGATATCAGGCGTTAACAGTAAGCTCGGGATGAGTGAGACAGCCTTTTGATAGCCTGCCTGTGCATCCAGGAGCTTGGAGCTGCTGCCAAGCCCTCCTCTTTGAGTCGGCAAGCCGTAGTGACGGGCTAGCTGAGCAAGGCCCAGGCTCATCAGACTGCTCTCCGGCCCCCACTTGCGTCTCCCTGTTTTGAAATTCACAGTGCCGCACGAAGGCGCCCACACCACAGGCGCCCCGGAACTGGCAAGTTCCTGGATAACCAGTCCACCCAGAAATTCAACCGCATTAACAACCATAGTGCCTGCCAGAGTAGCAGGACTTAGCTGCCCCGCCGCGGGCATGGGGTATATCACAACCGGAACACCCGCTCTGGCATATTCTATGCTTGCCTCCGTCATGCCCTTATCAAACACAAGAGGAGAAATGGTACAGATAACCGTTGAAATGATTGGCCGTTTCTTGAGTTCTTCCCTGCCACCAACAATAGTAGCCGCGATTTCAAGCTGGTATTGGGCTTCCTCTGCGGTTACTGTATCACCTTCAAAGTGTTTTTCCGTATTGCACAACGCCGTATACATGTCAACTATGTGCAACATCGGCCCGGGCACATTCAAATCGGTGCCGAATGGCCAAACAAGGTCAACGTGATTGAGATAATCGGCTACCACCAAACACTGGACAATGTCTTCCGCGGTTGAGTATCTGCACTCGCCAGTCTCCCCATCTATCATTAGTGGGGGATTTGCAGTGGCAAGGAAATGTGTCTCCTGCTTATTCAACACAAAATCATACTTCGGATTTCTACCGCAATATTTCATGGTCTTCGGAGCCATTTCCAGCGCCTCCTCAACCAGCTTTCCGGGGATACTTACATGGTTGCTGGCATAATCAACTTTCGCCCCGGCTTTCTTTAATAGGCCGAGCGCTTGCTCACTCATCACTTTGATCCCAGTTCTCTCCAGAACTTTCAGCGAAGCATTATGAATAGCCTCTATTTCATTTTGCGACAAAAAACTAATCCTGGGTTTACTCATTCTTTTGTAATCCTCCTTAAATTTATTCTTGATTCACCCGCAATTTAGCCTGCTCACATTTGTGCTAATTGTCAAACCATTAACCATCTCCCAGTATATCCTTCTTAGCGTCTCGGAGAACTTGTTCCATTTCCCTATGCACCTCCTTATCGATAGGCGGAGGTAAGTGTGTAGAAAGTATCTCCTTGACCTTTGCCCTTGCCCTTTCAACAAAAGACCCTTTCACCGCCGCGTCGAGGATAAAAGTATCAGACAACTCCCTGCTCCATATCTCTTTCTTAAAATGCTCTACGGTATGCTTTTCACCTAAGAAGTGACCGCCAGGCCCAACTTTGTGAATGATATCAAAGCCCAAACTATCATCATTCAGCTCGGATGTGCGCAAGTATGCACGCGCATGCTCACAAGCTTCAGCATCAAGGATTAACTGGTCTAATGAGGCACTCATTGCCACGTCACAGCCTCCCAATGAAGGAGAAAGATCCGACTTACACATAAAGTGCATAGCCGCCTTCAGCACATTACGCTCAAAAGACATGAGGTCAGAAGGTGCTGCTTCTAATGAAACATCTGCTGCCAGGCTTGGAATCTTGTAGAATCTCGCCATCTGAGCACCTGCTGCTGATAGCAATAGATACACAGGCCCCCCATAATTCATTTCGCCAGTTTTCATATTCGCTGGCGCTACTTCCGAAGCGTAAATCATTGGGGCATCAGGATCGGCACATTCAATAATGACAAGAGAGGCTAGTTCCTCAGCATTTCCCATTGCCAGAGCTCCCGCTATCGTCGCTGGAGCGGTTGTAGCAGCCAGGACCGCGGTCACAGGCCCAGTTGGGATTCCCGCCTTCGCCAATGTAACCATCGCTTCAGATGAATCTTTTTCAAACGTTAAGGGGGCAACAGGACAGTTAATCGTTGAAAAAATAGGTCTCCTTTTGAGTTCTTCTTCACCACCAGCAATCGTAGCTGCCAGCCTGATTTGCCATTTGGCCGTTTTTCCAGTCACGCAGGAACACTGTATATGCTTTCTGTTATTTTCAAATGCAATGGCTAAAGAATGAAGCTCCTGGAGCGGCGGCGATACCTCACCGGGAATTACAGTGGGCCAGAAGCAGTCAACTGTGTCGAGATAGTCGCCTATTATGGCAAAATCCTTAGTGTCAGATGATGTCGAATACCTCCTCTCTCCGGTCTCAAGATTTGTGGTTATAAACGGCGAAAAGCCACTTGTGGATAGGAAGCGAAAATCATCTGTGGGAATCTTAAGGTCACATTTCGGCTCTCTTGCACACAGGGTTATCTCTTTTGGGGCTTTCTTAATTGCTTCTTCTACAAGAGAGCCTGGGATCTTTACAATGTCACCATCTACCTCTGCACCATTCTCGGCAAGTAACCCCCGCACCTTCTCACTACAAACCTTAACTCCAGTTTCCTTTAGAATCCGCAGGCTTGCCTCATGAATTTGCTCTACTTCACCCTCAGATAAAAAGTTTAAAACTGCTCTCATTTCCTTCAACCTTCCCTATCACTGACAGTTTTCAGCCTATTCCTTGAATCTATCTCTTAGTTTCAACTTTTAACCAGTTCCTTTGCCTTCCCCACAGCAGAGGGAGCATCAGGAGCATAACCATCGGCTCCTACCTTATCGGCAAATTCCTGCGTAACGGAGGCACCTCCAATCATCACCCTGGCCTTTAAACCAGCTTCTTTCACTGCCTTAATAACATCCTCCATGCCCACCATAGTAGTCGTAAGAAGAGCAGAGATCCCTATCAGGTCCGCATTGTTTTCTTTAGCAGTCTCTACGAATTTGTCAGGGCCTGCATCTACTCCTATATCAGTTACCATGAACCCCGCCCCTTCCAGCATCGTACCTACTATGCTCTTTCCTATATCATGTATATCGCCTTTTGCCGTGCCTAAGACTACTGTCCCGGCACTCTCCACATCACCCGGCTTCAACATAGGGCTCAATACCTTCAATCCCGCCTTCATGGCTGTGGCAGCAATTACCATCTCGGGAAGAAAGAAATCACCCTTCTCATACTTATCCCCCACTATGCCCATTCCTGAGATAAGCCCCTCAGCAAGAATCCTTTTTACACTCTGCCCCTCATCAACAGCCTTCCTGACCATCTCTACTACATCATCAACTTCACCCCCAATTACACTGTCCTTTATCTTAGTCAAATCTACCATCTTTGAACCTCCTTTTAATGCGTTCATTATAGCCTATTTACTTTTGAAAAATCCAGACAATTAATCGTCTGATTTTTCTCCTTTGTAGTGCGTTGCTCCTCGCTGCTTCAAACCTTTTACCTGGATTGTCGCTGGGCTCTAATATACCTCATTGCATTCTTATCATAAGCGAGAAGCAAATCAGTAGCCAAAACAGTTGGGCGCATTTTAGCTACATTTATAACCGGGCAGTTCATCCCCGCAGCAATAGCAATAGCCAGGAAAGCACCGTTAATCAAATCGCGGTTAGGTAAACCAAAAGAAACATTGCTAGCACCCAATGTTATATTTACCCCCAGTTCATCCTTGACTCTACGAATAGTTTCTATGGTTACCAGGGCACTTCTGGCATCTGCTCCTACTGTCATAGTCACACAATCAATAATAATGTCTTCAGGTGGTATGCCTGATTTATCGGCTCTTTCCACGATTTTGTGAGCAATAGCCACACGTCGGTCTACATCATTTGGTATGCCGTCATCATCCACAGTCATACCGATAACTGCCGCCTTATGTTCCTCAATTAAGGGCAGAATCCTCTTCAGGACATCCTCCTGCCCCGTCACTGAGTTAACAAGTGGCTTCCCTTTATAGATTTTAAGGGCGGCCTCTAAAGCTTCAGGATTAGAACTGTCAAGACATAGAGGCGCATCAACTGTGCCCATCACTGCTTGCACAACTTCAGGAAGCATAGTTACTTCATCTATAATGGGTGTAGCAACGTTGACATCAAGAATATCTGCTCCCGCCTCAATTTGGGCTAGCGCTTCTCTACGAACAACCTCCAAATCGCCCGCCTCCAACGCTGCAGTCATCTTCTTCTTTCCTGTTGGGTTAATGCGCTCTCCAATCAACACCGTGGGTAGGTCATCACCAATGATTACTTCTTTGGTTGCACTAGATAACTTGGTTTCCATCAAACATTCTCCTTAATCATATTTTATTTGTACTACCATTTCACCTTATCCTTAAATTTATTCACGCAGTTGATTTCTATGCCTAACAATTCCGCTATGCGGAGCTTAGCTTCTATGCCCTTAGCTCCTCCCACAAAAGGAGCCATCGTGCCAATATTTAGATCTTGCCTTATCTCACCCATCACCACAGGGTCTGAAAGATCAAGCACAGAAACTTTTAACTTACCAGCTACATATTCTTTGGCTTCTTTGATTTTCATCCCTCGGGATATTTGCATACGCGCTACCAGATCTCCAGCAGTACGTATCCCGCCCATACCCGAAGCACTAACATGAGCCACTTCCATACCTACCGGGTCGCCCACCCCTATCTACAAACCATCCAGCCTGGTTATCTCTACCATAGCTTTGGAAGCCCTGGATACTGCATCCACGGGAGGACAATCAGCCATAGGAATTCCGCTCAGCCCCATCCCCATATTGGCGTGAACAGGTATATGTGAATTTTCAACACAGGGTTTTACAAAAGTAACTGCCCGAGCTACATTCCACGCACCTGACTTATCTGTATTGGTGTTAATAGCCGGGCCAAAAATAGTAGCTCCAGCTTTCTCCACCAGCTCAAGCTGCTTATGAGGATATAATCCCGCCACACGAACTCCATCGTAAGTCAACTCTCCATGCATCCCTAGAATGAATTCTCCCGCTATCCCCACCATCATAGCCATTTGAGGGTATTTTTTCCTTAGTATCTCAACGGCACGCAAAGTAGCTAAAAAATCAGCGTCCCCCGCTGCTCCTGCGGTATCAAAATTAAAGCCATCCGCTCCCGATTCATACATCGCACTAACTACGTAAACCATATCCTTAACAGCGTGTTCCATCATTTCTTCTTGAGCCGCCCTGGCCTCGGCTATTTTACCCTGAGGTAACAGCTCCATTGGATTGGGGCAAGGGCCATCTGGTTGAGTGTATGAGCCTAAATTAGGCTGAGACCCGTAAAACATGGGAACAGTTGTCACCAATAAAGCGTACTCTAAGGCCTGTTGCTCAAAAGTTACAATAGACTTCACGGGCTTAAAACTGTAATCAATATGGCCGAAATCTGCTATATCAGCACCTAAGAATTTCTCATAAACCTGGGCTTCCTGAACTCTGTGTAATGGTATTTCCGTTATATCCTCCCTCGATTTAGCAGAACCATTATCATAACTGAAAATTACTTCATTCCCACGATCCACACCCACGAATCTGGCAGGGCTGCTATAGACATCAAAAAGGTATGCTAATTCGTTCTGGGAAAGAGGAGGGATTTTTGCTCTCTCGGCAGCATCCCTCGTGCCCTCCTCCAGATCTCGTTTTAACTCGCTTTCGCTTAGTTCAGTTGCAGAACCATCTCCCATTCTGATATGAAATCTTTTCATTTATTGCCTCCTTTTTAACAGAAAATAAATTGCCTTACCCTCCAGTAAAAATTCTTTCGTTTAGATTGCACCTCCTTCCATTATACGAAACTTATCACTTCAGCTGAGAGCCATAATGTCGGTTAAAGGATGTCAGGGAGAATTTTTCCAGCTTCCACCCGGGGATATGGCATTCATTACACTCACCAGAATACCATTTATTGCGAAGCCATCGCACCGCTCGACTTCTTCTCGAATCTCGAATAGTAACTCTCCGGTTACAATGAGTGATTATCTCGGCATAAATTCCCCTTACCTCAAAGAATTTAACTCCATGAAGAACACCTTTACGCGATGGCCATAGCTTTATCTTCCGAACAAGTGCAAAGATGCTCGCTTGCTTTCGATAATACTTTTTGTGAGTTTTCTTTGTTCTCATCCTCCCCTCATTTAACAGTCATAACGAACGTCGTAGCTATACTACGTTGTTAAGGGAATCCCCTCATCCTTCGCCTAGCAATTCCATCGCTTTCTTGGCTGCATCGGCAGCATCTATTCCATACGCATCTGCGCCAATTCTATCAGCCCACCTTTGCGTAGCAGGAGCCCCACCAACCATTACCTTGTATTTCTCACGCAATCCAGCTTTCTTAAGCTCCTGTATTAATGCCTTCTGCCCGCTCATAGTGGTGGTTAATAAAGCACTCATGCCTATTATGTCAGCATTCACCTCTTGAGCTTTGTCAATAAATTTTTGCGTCTCTATATCACGCCCCAAATCATAAACCTCCAACCCATTAGCCTGTAGAAATGACACAACCATGCTTTTCCCAATATCGTGAATATCTCCCTGGGCAGTTCCTATCACTATCTTCCCCCTTCTCTTTTTCGTACCCTTTGGCAGTGCAGCGGTAAGAATGTCTGCTGCCCCCTTCATAGCCTCAGCCGATAATATTAGCTCCGGCAAAAACAGCTCTCCCCTCCCGAAGAGGTCGCCTACTTCAGTTATGCCAGCTCTGAATCCTTTATTAATCATCTCTAAGGGGTCCACCCCCTCAGCAATAGCACGCTTTGCCAGTTCTTCAGCCTTAGCTTTATCAGCATCAATGATCGCTTTCCTGGCTTCCTTTAAAATTTCCTCTTTATCCATAATTTGACCTCCTTTTTTTAAATTTCATCTCGGCATAGTCCTGTAGTTCCTAAAGCATCCAAAATCACCTCCGTCATTATTATAGTTCATTTTATGCTCTTAATGCTCTGCCTATTTTATCCCTGAATTTATTTACACAGTTGATTTCTATGTCTAACAATTCTGCTATGCGAAGTTTAGCTTCTATACCTTTAGCGGAACCGGGAAATAGGCTTGTTGACACCATGCCAATGTCCAAATCGTCTCTCATTTCATTCATCACCACCGGGTCTGCAAGATCAGACACAGAGACTTTCAATTTATTGGCTACATACTCTTTGGCTTCTTTGATTTTCATCCCCCGGGACATTTGCATGCGCGCTACCAGGTCTCCAGCAGTCCGCATACCTCCCATACCCGAAGCAGTATTATGAGCACTAGCCATCCCTGCCGGGTCTCCCACTCCCACCTACAAACCATCCAGCCTGGCTATCTCTACCATGGCCTTGGAAGCCCTGGATACTGCATCCACAGGAGGCTGATCCACCACTGGTATTCCTCCCACCCCCATACCCATGTCGGCATGAACAGGTATGTGCGAATTTTCAACACAGGCCTTTGTAAAAGTAGCTGCCCGGGCTATATTCCACGGGCACGACTCATCTGTATTGGTGTTAATAGCCGGGCCATAAATAGTAGCTCCTGCTTTCTCCACCAATTCAACCTGCTTATGAGGATATAAGCCCGCCACACGCACCCCATCATAAGTTAACTCTCCATGCATCCCCAGAATGAATTCCCCCGCCATCCCTACTTCAATGCACATCTGAGGATATTTCTTCCTTAATATTTCAACAGCGCGCAAAGTAGCTAGGAAATCAGTATCCCCTGCTGCTCCTGTGGTGTCAAAATTGATGCCATCTGCCCCCGATTCATACATCGCACTGGCTACATTAACCATGTCTTTAACTGCGTGTTCTACCATTTCTTCTTGCGCTGCTCTGGCTTCGGTTATTTTACCCATAGGTAATAGCTCCATTGGATTGAGGCAGGGGCCGTCAGGTTGAGTGTATGAGCCTAAATTGGGCATAGCTCCGTAAAACATAGGGATGGTCGTCACCAACAAAGCTTGTTCTAGCTCTGTTTGTTCATAAGCTATAATAGGCTTCACAGGCTTGAAGCTATAATCAACATGGTCAAACTCCAGTGTATCAGCACCTAAGAGTTTTTCGTAAATTTGAAGTGACTGAATTCTGTGTGTTAATACTCCAACACGCCTAATTTTAAGGGTGGCAGCATCATAAGTGAGAACAACTTCATTTCCGCGATCTACACTAACAAATCTATAAGGGATGCTATAGATATCAAAAAGATACGATAGCTCATCCTCACAGAGAGGAGGAATCCTTCCTCGTTCTGCAGCATCCCTGGTCCCTTCTTCTAAATCACGTTTTAATTCGCTTTCACTTAGCTCAATTACAGAGCCATCTCCCATTCTGGTATAAGTTTTTCCCATTTATTGCCTCCTTTTCACTAGAAATTCAAAAAGAATTATGGTTTACTGATTCCGCCTTCTCAGCAGAAGTTTAGCTGACGGAACATGTTAGCACAATCACTGGCGGGGAAACTCTCATCCAGATGGGCACGACTTTAAGAATTCAAAGAACTAATCGCACCCGCGGTTAATTATTGAATGGATCAATCTGGACTGCACCCCTACGGCTGGACAGAAAGGGTTAAGAGAGTCTGGCGGGAATTCTCCTTTTCTTGTTTCATAACCAGCAATTCCTCGAATTCATCGGGTGACCGATAACCCAGTGCCGAGTGAAGCCTTTTGATATTGTAAACCTCTTCGATAAAATAAGGGAATCTATTCATTGCATCAGCAAGCGTTTTATACTTACATAAGTACACCTCCTCATATTTCAGCGTCTTGAAAAAGCTTTCCATGGTAGCGTTATCATAGGGATTTCCCTTCCGTGACATGCTGATCTCAAATCCGTGGCTCTTAAGTTCCTCTACTACCTCCCTCTTAAATTCTATACTGAAACTCCTCTGATTCCGCATGGCAAGATCCTTTCTATCCCTCATTATAGAATATCTCGACCCTGACAAACCTTCCTAACCTGAAGTGTCCAGTTTCAGGGGTTCACTCCAATATCCATCCAGTTGTGCGAAGGGGCTATTTCTTATGAACTCTCTTGCTTTTCACTTTCCCCTTTATTTAACAGCCATCGCAAGCATCGTAGCCACCCCAATTTGCAGAGGGTCGTGCACAAGACGATCCTTGACCAGAGAATAGGCCTCGGTGCTCAAGCCCAGGGGAATACCACAAGCAGCAATTATGGTATTCGCCTTAATATGCTCTGCCTGGATGATTTCCGCGGCAGGGGACGCATCGAGTAGAATTGCGTATCGTTGTAACGCCTCTGCAAGGTTCTTCTCCTTAAGCACTCCATATTCCCTCAGCAGAATTTCAGTTTTAGCCTGGTTAATATCAAACACCGCTACTTTAGCACCGAGTTTCTTCAGGGCACAGACAGCACTTCTGCCTACCTGGCCCGCTCCTATCACCAGTACATCGCGACTGTGCAATCCTCCCGCCAGACACTCCAGGGCAGCAACATACCCTCTGGCCGTAGCCTCAGCATTGTCCACTACTAACCCGCGAGACAAATTCATAGCAATAAAATGGTTATCATCAGCCAGGAAAACAATTTTCGCTCCCTCTTTGATTCCTTCCGCGAGCCCGGCAACATCATGGTCACGTGTAACAAAAGATGCGAAACCAATATAGCTAACAATGCTTTGCACAGCCTGGGAAAAGTGCCCAATGATGCCTTTACCTGAGGTAATCGGGATTACTGCCACCGGCGCAGAGCTGCTAGCGTCACGCACTTCGTCTTCCGCAACACCAGCGGCACGGCTGGCAATTCCCCTGAGAGTACAGCCAGTCTTACGCAATAATTCCATATTGTATTCATCGAGTCCTTTATTTAAGCCCACCAGGGATTTACCGGTTAAACGTGTCATTTCCCCTCCCTTTCCCTCAGATTCAGAGGCTCATTGTAATTCTGTATCGGGTCAACGTACAGCGATAATTCAAAGTGATCTCTAATGTCTTTGATGGCCTGGCAGCGCTTATCCCAGGCTTCCTCACGGCTGTCTCCCGTGATTATCAAAGTAGCCACCCAGGATGAACATCCGGGTGCAAAATCGGTCAGCGCCTCATCAGCTCCAAAAAAATCTTCATAACGTTTAAGGGGGTGAGCATTAGCCATAATATGTTCCCCCAATACCTCCAGAATCCCGGGGGACACCTTGATATGTTCATAAACTACCCCTCTTTCACAGGTGACATCAGGTATTGTGAGAATGGCATCCCTGGCAAATACATCATATAAAAGCTCCAACATATTTATGCCTGTTGACTTATTAACCACCGTGGGTGTCTGGCTTGGCAACCGGGCATCTATTTCCAAAACCTTCAGGGTGCCATTATGAAAAATCGCCTCCACATCCATAATACCACTCAGGTTAAGAGCCTCTGCAATTGTTACCGCGATTTCTTCGAACTCCTTGCTCACAGTGGATGAAAGCCCCGCAGGAGCCAGCACCCTCTTGCAATCATACTGACTATCCACCACAATCTCTGTGGTTTGGAGGCTCACGAAATTCTCCCTTGCCCCAACAACCTCAATCGAATAAGACGGACCCTCTACGAATTCCTGGACTACCCAGTTATCCAGTTCACCTGTTACAAAAGAGGAGAAAGCCTCCATTTCATTTATCTTGCATATTCCCCTGCTTCCACTTGAATCGGATGGTTTAACAATAACGGGCAAATCACATCCCGGCCAGGGCTCAGGTACCGGAATACCGAGCTTAGCAAATAGAACATCAGACTTTTTCTTAGAGGAAGAAACTGCATAGGCTGCAACATCATAGGCCAGTGGTATACCTTCAATGGCAGCTCTATCTTTCAAGCACTTTAAGGCAACAGAATCTTCCAGAGCAGGGATAATCAAATCCGCTGTTTTAATGGCCCTCGGTAAGTCTGGAGCCTCACCGGTTACATCTATCTGATAAAAGGCATCACATAAACCAGCAGCAGGTACTAGAGCATTCTTATCTACTAAAACCACTTCCCAACCAGCTTTATGCGCCAGGTAGGTTGCCTCTACTCCCTGTAACTTCCCCCCAACGACTACGACTTTCATTCCGTTAGCTCAGCACAAATATCTCTTTTACCAAGATTATCTTTCTCATTTCGAACCCAACCGATGTAGTCCTCTCTTGTTGCAGCGCTTAAACCAAGCTCCTCTAATAGAGGTAACACGCCCCTTACCGTCCGATAACCGTCATTTACATCTAAAGAAGCCTGAGCCACCCCCGTTAATCCCATATCTGGCGGAATCAACGAAGTGATTACATTCGCCCCCGCCTTCAGCCTTTCCTGTAAGCCCTCCACACCGTCTATATCCAGAGAAGCAGGTATCAACCGGTCAGGGAATAAAAGGCGTAAGACAGCGATGATTAGCATCTCATGAATGCGAGGAGGCGAGGGCCAATCGCTCATAGGGATACCTTCTTGAGGAATGAAACTCATAACACGCACCTGATGCGCACCCAGATCCTGCATAGCCTGCATCGAAGTGACAATATCCGCCTGTGATTCGCCTACTCCAGCCAAAATGCCTTCCTCCACCAGTAAGCCTGATTCCTTGGCGAGGTATTTCTCCTTAAGACGAGAATCATAGTTCTGCTCCGGTCGCAAACGGCGAAATAGTTGCTGATTATGTGTTTCCTGATAGCAAGCATACCAATCAACACCCACGTCAGCTAAATCACTTAAAACCTGCTTTGGAACCACGCCCGGGGAAATCATCACTGGTAGGCCTGTTTCTACCTTTACTCTTCCTGCCAGCTCCACAAGCGATTCAAACCCATTGTCTCTCACGTAATAGAAGGGGTCTTCTCCCAGGGTGAGGTCAATTAGATGAACTCCAGATTCTGCTAATTCCCGAGCCACCTCTATTACTTCACTATCAGTTTTGCGATATCGTTTGCATAATTTATTAGGTGCCCGATAAGAACAGAAGGTGCAGTAGTTTCGACAGTGCGTGGAGAAGTATATAAAACCATAAAGGAATATTTTGTCACCAAAGTACCTTTGCCTTAAACTGCGAGCAACATGAAAAAGCTGAGCTACTTCTCCTTCTCCTTTCAAACCAAGCAAAAAGGCAACCTCTTCTCTGGACAGACGTCTCCGCTTATAAGCTTTTTCTAAAGCATCTTCTAACTTGAAAGAAGGAATTATTCTCGCCATAACATAAAGCATTTTATCACTTTTGCACAAAAGCCGTTTGCCATTTCTTCATTCTTGACACTTGCTGGTTTA
>JAUWHP010000047.1 GCA_030605765.1 Dehalococcoidia bacterium | reverse complement strand
AGCTAAGGAACTGTAATACAAATCACCTGGATTTAGTTAAAGGCCCGATCAGATCCTCGTCTTTTCTCAACTCAATGATGCGGTCACGAAACATAGCAGCTTTCTCAAATTCCAGGTTCTTGGCCGCTTTTTTCATCTGAGATTCAAGCTGTCTTATGAGGCGGGACATCTCCTCTATCGAAAGAGGGGTAGCCATATAAGGCACTCGAGTTTCAGCCACCGCCTGAACCCGCTCAGTTATGTCCTTGATTGCTTTCTTTATCCCCTGCGGGGTTATGCCATGCTCTTTGTTGTAAGTTTCCTGAATCCTTCGTCGTCGAGAAGTTTCCTCTATTGCTTTCTGCATAGAAGTGGTGATGGCGTCAGCGTACATTATGGTATGAGCATTCACGTGCCTGGCGGACCGTCCCATCGTCTGGATAAGCGCTTCCTCTGACCTCAGGTAGCCCTCCTTATCAGCATCCAGTATGGTTACCAAACTCACCTCAGGCAAATCCAGCCCTTCACGAAGCAGATTAATGCCCACAACCACATCATAGACGCCAAGACGAAGGTCGCGGAGGATTTCCACTCTTTCCAGCGTCTCCACCTCTGAGTGCAGATAATGAGTTTTAATCTCCATTTCCCTGAGATAGTCGCTTAATTCCTCAGCCATCCTCTTGGTTAGAGTGGTGACTAAACAGCGCTCTCCTTTACTCACCCTCGTTTTTATCTGGTAAATAAGGTCATCAATTTGACCCCTGGTCGGTTTAATCTCTATAGTAGGTTCCAGCAGCCCCGTAGGTCGAATTAGTTGCTCAACTATCTGCTGGCTATGCTCATACTCGTATGGTTTCGGGGTAGCTGAAACATAGACGACCTGGTTAATACGTTTGTTGAATTCTTCAAAGTTCAAGGGGCGGTTATCCAGAGCCGAGGGAAGGCGAAAACCATAATCAACCAGTGTCTGCTTTCGAGAAATGTCGCCGTGGTACATGCCTCTTATCTGCGGCAAAGTCATATGCGATTCATCTATGAAAAGCAGAAAATCATCGGGAAAATAGTCAAGCAAAGCCCATGGTGTGCTTCCTGGGGCACGCCGTTGCAGGTGTCGCGAGTAATTCTCCACTCCGCTGCAATAACCCACTTCCTGGAGCATTTCGATATCATAATTAGTCCGTGCCTCAAGTCGCTGAGCTTCCAGCAGCTTACCACGTGCTTTTAGCTCCTTTAGCCTCTCCCCTAGCTCACTCCTGATGTCGCCAATTGCCGCCATCAGCTTATCATGAGGGGTAACGAAATGCTTGGCGGGGTAGATATCCACCTGGTCATGCTGGGCAAGGAGTTCACCGGTAAGAGTATCAATCTCCACAATACGGTCAACTTCATCTCCCCAGAATTCTATTCTAAGGGCTGTTTCCTCATAGGCTGGCTGGATTTCCAGAGTGTCGCCTCGAATGCGGAATTTACCTCTGGTAAGTTCAAAATCATTTCTCACATACTGCATATCCACAAAGCGCCGAACCAGGTCGTCCCTCTTATAATTACTATTCCCTCTAACAGTAAGAGCAAAATTGTGGTACTCCTCGGGCTCACCCAGGCTATAGATGCAGGAGACTGAAGCCACTATGATTACATCGCGTCGCTCAAACAGAGCCCTGGTAGCGGCATGGCGCAGCTTATCAATCTCCTCATTTATATCGGTCTCTTTCTCAATATAGATGTCCCTGCTCGGAATATAGGCCTCAGGCTGGTAATAATCATAATAACTAACGAAATACTCCACAGCGCTCTCAGGAAAGAATTCCTTGAACTCCGTGGCTAACTGCGCAGCCAGGGTTTTGTTATGGCAAATAACCAGGGTTGGCCTTTGCACTCTCTCGGCAACACTGGCCATGGTAAAGGTCTTACCACTGCCAGTAACACCGACTAAAGTCTGCTGTCGGTAGCCTTCTTTCAGGCCGGCGACCAGTTTATCCACCGCTTGCGGTTGATCCGCGGTGAGCCGAAAATCAGAAACAAGCTCAAATTGAGGCATCGGACTTCACTCGCCCAAATAGAAAGCAATGCCCACTACAGCCGGGCCAGCCACAACCTGCATAACCGGAGTGAATGGTGTTATGTAAAGTTCTGTGGGCTGAAATCGCTCTTTGATTATATCTGCCAGTTCTCTGGCTTCTGCGGAACGCTCAACTTCCATTACCGCAACGTGCAGCGGCTCTCCACTATTGATATGGTCACCCACCCTGTTAATCATTCTTTCCAGGCCTTTACGCTCCGACCTGACCAATCCCACAGGGCAAGCCTTCCCGTGAGAAAGGCTAATTATGGGTTTCACACTGAGCAAAGAACTTGCCCAGGATGCCAATCTGTTAATGCGCCCTGTTCTGGCTAAATAGCTGAGGGTGCCAAAGGTAAAGATTGAATCCACTTTCGATTTAACAATATTAGCAGCTTCGATTACCTCGTTCATGCTTTTCCCCTTAGCGGCCACTCGAGCCGCTGCTAAGGCAATGAAGCCCTGAGCCATAGCGGCTGTGGCAGAATCAAAGACCTCTACCTTTAAGTGGGGAATGGCTTCCTGTGCCATCCTCGCCCCTGCCTTTGCCAGGGAAATTGTTGCCGTAAACTGTGAAAAGCAAACTATGTGAACTATGTTATTTGCCTTATGGCTGAGCCTCTCATATTCCTGAAAATAGAATTCTGGCGGCCAGGGAGTGGTATCAACCTGTGGCAGTTTTTGAAACCTGCGGATTGCCTCCACGGGCAGGTCTTCCTCAGTGTCTCGATAAACCTTCCCCTCAACTGTTAGCCGAACAGGAATTATATGAATACCATATTTGTCCACCAACTCTGGCGGCAGAGAGGCAACGCTATCGGTAGCTACAGCTACTTTATTCATGATACACCAGCCTGCATAGCATTCTAGCTCATGTTTCAGATGTTTTGCGAATTTCTTAAATGTGGTGGCTGGGATAGCTCAAATAGATGATGGGCACATGGGTGATGAAAGGATGTTACAAGCTTGCACCATTGCTGCCCAATCGTAGGGATGCAATCTAAAGCAACAAAGTAGGAATGCGGTTTTTTGTTGACAGGGAATTGCAAGCTTGATAAGATGCATTCATAAGCTAAACGCAATACTCAGGTTATGTCAGGCAAAAGCCATCCCGACCTTGAGGGAAGGATGGTTTTTGTTTCATTTCAAAGCAGGGCATGAGGACTGAGTAATGACAATAAGGATTTTCACGCTCGTCTCCTACTTTCTTGTTGTCCTGATTATCGGCCTGATTGCACGCACAAAATGGAAATCCTCCCCTGAAAGTTATTTTCTGGCCGACCGCAAGCTGGGAACCGTGATGCTGCTGGGAACCATGGTAGCCACCAATTTCTCAGCCTTCACGGTTTTCGGAACCTCCGGAGCCGGTTACCGAGACGGGTATGCCTTTTTCCCGATTATGGGATTCGGGACAGGGTTTATGGCGCTTACCTTCTGGATACTGGGGCGCAAAATATGGGAGGTTGGACGCAGTAAAGGTGTGGTCACGCCCTCTGAACTGGTCAATGTCCTCTACCGTAGCTCGTTTCTATCGCTTCTCTTCGCACTGGTCATGATTGTCTTCACCATCCCCTACCTAGCACTGCAACCCATGGCAGCAGGATATGCACTGGAGGAACTGCTGGGATTGCCCTATGTTTACGGATGCATCCTTGTCACCGCTATCATCGTGCTATACACTCTTCGAGGAGGGCTGAAGGCCGTGGTATGGACCGACCTTTTTCAGGGCGCCTTCATGGCAGTGATGCTGCTCGTAGCACTGGTTATAGTAGCACAGCACCACGGCGGCTTCATTGCCGCCAATCAGAAAGTCCTTGCCACCAATCCAGAGCTCTTTTCCCGGCCGGGAGGAATCGGCACATACACTTATGGCATCTGGTTCAGCTATATCCTGCTCTGGTTTTTCTGCGACCCCATGTTCCCACAGCTCTTCCAGCGCTTTTTCTCCGCCCACAGCAAGTTGAGCATTTCCCGCACCATGCTCCTTTATCCACTTATCTGCACGGTTATCTTCTTCCTGCCAATTTCGGTGGGTGTCCTGGGGCATCTTTCCTTTCCAGACCTTGCAGGCACACAGAGCGATAAGATTCTTCCCATGATGCTCACATCGATCTCCGGGGACTTCATGGCATCGCTGATCCTGGCCGCAGGGATTGCTGCTCTCATGTCAACCATGGATTCACAACTGCTGACTTTAAGCTCGATTTTCAGCAGGGACATATTTTCCATTATACGTAAGCAGAAAAGTCACAGCAGCGTTACCGGCCGGATCTTCATTATTTTCATTAGTCTCGCCGGCCTCGCACTGGCTTACAAACCGCCGGCAACCATCCTTCAGATTGCCACCCAGACCTTTTCTGGACTCGCTGTCCTCTTTCCTACTGTACTGTTCGGACTTTACTTCAAACGTGTCTATTCCCTGGCCGCTATCCTTTCGATTATCTGTGGAGAGGGCACACTGCTCATGTTTTACCTCGGATTGTTCTCAGCAGGAGTTTTTCTGCCAGTGATATGGGTGATGATTGTCGCCTTCTCTATTTACCTGCTAACCCACGTAGTTATGCTGTGGAGGGAAGGACTACTTGCATTCCAGGCGCCGAAATGGCTGCACAACCCCTATCTCTACTTGATGGCAGGGATATTCATCCTGGCAATGGATTTCTGGAACTGGGACAATGTTCAGCCCGTTTTCATGGGCATCCCGGCATGGATATGGTTCTTTGCCCTGTTGTCCACCATCCAGACCATCGTTATGGCACGAATGATTAAATCGAAGGCGCTAACCGACTCCCGTCTCTGACTCACCCCCCCCCCAGTTGTTGCAATGCCTGTTTAACCTTTTCCTCCAGGCTTAGCTCTGAAGAGACGGGAAGATTAGAGGCAGCCTGGCTGGCTTCCCTCACGGAATAGCCGAGGCTGGTCAAGGCAGCCACAACATCAGCATTTTCCACAGCCAGAGGCAAAGCAGCCCCCTCCCATTCTTTCTCCAGTTTGCTTTTGAGCTCAACCACAATGCGTTTAGCCATCTTTTTGCCGATGCCAGGCGCCTGGCTTATGAAGTCGCTATTATCGCTGGTGATAGCTATGACAAGTTGCTCCGGATCCATGGCAGAAAGAAGCCCTAAGGCTGCTTTAGGGCCAATCCCCGAAACAGAAATGAGGTTTCTGAATAAAGCCAGCTCCGCCTCAGTAGCAAAGCCATAGAGAGAGGCATTGTCTTCCCTCAAGTGAAAATGAGTATAAAGTGAGACCCTATTGTCAATGGTTCCCAATTGGCTTAAAGTCGAGCCGGGAACATATACCTGAAAGCCTATGCCACTTACGTTGATGATAACGGAGTTAACACCGCGATATTCCAATGTTCCTTTCAACGTAGCTATCATCTTAATTTCTGTCAGCTAGCCATCGATTAAGTCGGCTCTGCTGAATATGGCAAATGGCTACAGCCAGAGCATCTGCAGCATCACTCGGCCCAGGCACCTGAGAAAGCCCAAGCTGTATCTTTACCATTTCCTGTATCTGCTGTTTATCACTCTGCCCATAGCCGGTCACCTGTCGCTTCACCTGGGCAGGTGAATAATAGTAAATGGGTGATCCCTGGTTAGCTGCTGCCAGGATAGCCATAGATTGTGCTCTACCTATAGCAAACGCCGAGCGGACATTATCGCCTATAAAAGGCTCCTCAATAGCTACCTCATCCGGTCTATATATGGCAAAGATTTCGGTTAATTTGGTGTATAAGGAATGCAACCTCTGTTCTACGGGAACTTGACGAGAGGCATTTAATACCCCACAATCCACCATACGCATTTCCTCCTCAACATCCACCACACCATAGCCCAGATTTACGGTTCCCGGGTCAATGCCAAGAATGCGCATATCGCTATGCTGAAGAGCGCAGCTTCTCTAAGGTAGCATCAGAAAAATCGATATTGGAGAATACATGCTGTACATCATCCAGCTCTTCCAGGTGGTCAATGAGAGCTAAAGTCTGCTTTGCTTCCTTCTCCCCCAGCATCATTGTAGTCTTAGGGGTTCGCGAAAACTCCGAAGAGATTATGCGTTTTTTCTCTTCGACAGTCTTTCTTACTGCCTCCAAATCATGTGGCTGAGTATAGATTTCAATATAGTCTTTCTCCGTGCTAACATCCTCTGCCCCGGCATCAATAGCCTGCAACGCTATTTCTTCAGCATCGGAGCCACCACCTTCCACTGTAATTACTCCCTTATTTTCAAAGAGCCACGAGACACATCCATTCTCTCCCAGGCTACCGCCGTGCCGCGTGAAGAGACGGCGCACATCCTGGATAGTACGATTACGATTATTGGTCAACGCTGTTACCAGCACCGCTACACCACCCGGTCCATAACCTTCCAGAGTTACCTCAGTCAGGTCAGACGCCTCAGCTCCACCGCTGGCATGTTTTATAGCCCTATCGACATTATCCGTGGGCATGTTGTTATCCCGAGCCTTCTGTATTCCCAGCTTCAATTGAAAATTGCTCTCTGGATTACTCCCTCCCTGCTTCACCGCCACCATAATCTCCCGCGTAAGCTTGGTAAATAGCTGCCCACGCCTGGCATCAGTCACACCCTTCTGCCGTTTAATCGTCGACCACTTAGAATGTCCTGACATATTACCCCTCAAGTTAATTCTAGCATCCCCAACCCCAAAGGTAAAGTGCAAGCCCACCCATAGCAAATCCGGGTAAATCTTTCACCACCTTGCTTATATCGTTTACTTCCCTTTGAACTCTGCCTTTCTTTTCTCCAGAAAAGCTGTTATTCCCTCAACACGGTCTTCCGTAGCAAAGCAAAGGCTAAAATTAGCTTTTTCATAATCCAGGGCGGCAGCGAGATCGCTGTACATGCCTCTGTTTACTGTTTTTTTGATTAACTCAATGATAATTGGGCTCTTACTCACTATACTATTAGCCAGTTCCATTACGGTTCCCTCCAATTCGTCCGCTGGCACCACTTTATCAACCAGCCCAATTTTCTCCGCCTCTGCAGCACCTATTATCCTGCCCGTATACATTAACTCTTTCGCTTTTCCCCAACCGACGAGCCTTGGAAGCCTCTGAGTACCACCACCGCCAGGCATAATACCCACGTTGATTTCAGTTTGCCCGAATCTAGCATTTTCAGAGGCAACCCGTATGTCACAGGCCATGGCAAGCTCACATCCCCCTCCAAGAGCATACCCATTCACCATGGCAATCGTGGGAACTCTGAGACCCTCGATATCATTGTAAAGTTGCTGTCCTAAACAAAAACCACGTGCTTCTATCTCCAGCGGCGTCGCTTCCTTAAACTGCACAAGGTCAGCCCCGGCGCAAAATGCTTTACTACCAGCCCCGGTGATAACAGCTACCCTGATGGTCTTATCTCTTTCAATCTCTGCGATGACTGTTCTAATTTCCTGTCTTACAGCTTTATTCAGAGCATTTCTCTTCTCAGGTCTATTAATAGTAAGTCTAGCTATTCCCCCCTCTTGCTCATAGATGATGTTCTCGAATTCCATATATCCTCCTTTGTTACAATAATTTCTTATCCTCAGACTCCAATTCCTCCATGCATAATTCGACCACCTCTTTCAACATAAGCAGTTACCCTATTACGCATTTAAGCACCTTCCTTCCCACAGTTTTATACTATATTTTGGCATACTTGAGCAAACCACAAAGGTAAAATGCTATTGTGAACTGAAGTAGTGGCGAGGTTTATCCCCGCCTTGCTGGCCGCGGGCGAGTTCCGACCCTACTGCCCTCTCCCCCACCAAGGGGGAGGAAACAAGGCAACTTTCTCTTCCCCATCATGGGAGGGGAAATTGTCTGAAAGATGAACAGCTAAAGCAACATATGCTATAGTATCAACCGCGTTTTTAATCGGAAATCCCATGTTTCAGCTAATTCCCTCAGGTACCATTACGTCGGCAAAAGGCTTTGTGGCAGGAGCAATTCATGCCGGTATAAAAGCCCGCGATGACCTTGACTTGGCCATCCTTCATTCCCAATCGCCATGCGGCGCTGCCGCTGTTTTCACCACTAATAAAATTAAAGCAGCTCCAGTTATCCTGTCTCAAAAACATTTATCCACAGCGCAAGCGCAAGCAATCGTGGTAAATTCAGGTTGTGCCAATGCCTGTATGGGCCAGCAAGGCATAGCCAACGCCCTGCAAATGGCAAACTTAACGGCGCAGAAACTGGGCATCCAGCCCGGAGATGTTCTTGTAGCCAGCACTGGCGTAATCGGAACGCCTTTGCCCATGGATTGTATTAGAAGTGGAATCGAGAAGATAAAACTCCGCCAGCATGGAGGTCATGCTTTCGCCAGGGCAATCATGACCACAGACACCAGGCCAAAGGAAATAGCGGCACAAGTTAGCTTCGAGGGCAAGCAATTCACCATTGGGGGCGCGCTCAAAGGGGCAGGCATGATTCACCCTGACCTGGCCACTATGCTGTGTTTCATAACCACCGATGCCACAGTAGATACCGGTTTCCTGCAAGCATCGCTGCACAGAGCAGCAGATATTTCTTTCAATATGGCCACCATCGATGGCGATACCAGCACCAACGATTCCGTATTCCTGCTGGCCAACGGCATGGCAGGCAATAAGATAGTCAACTCTGATAATGGCGAAACTTTCCAGGAAGCTTTGAACGAAGTTTGCGTTTACTTAGCCAGAGCGATGGTTCACGATGGCGAAGGAGCAACCAGGTTGATAGAAGTCACAGTGGAGGGAGCCACAACGCAAGCTGAGGCTCGCCGTGCAGCTCGAACCGTTGCCGGTGCAACACTGGTGAAAACAGCAATCCACGGCGGCAATCCCAACTGGGGACGTATCGCCGCTGCGCTGGGGCGAAGTGGCGTGGAAATGGCGCCGGACAAACTAGATATTTATCTCAACAATACACACGTCATGAAACAGGGCTGTCCCATGACGTTCAACCAGGAAGAAATGAGAGTGACTCTGCTTGCCCGTGACACCACGCTCATAAGGACATGCCTTAACCTGGGAGATGGCAAAGCCACAGCCTGGGGCTGTGACTTATCTGAGGAATACGTTACCATTAACAGCGAAGATATTACTTAAAAGGAAAAAGCAGCCAATAGTAGTTAAATTGGTAATTCATCAAGAGCCTGCCTTAGCCCCTTTACGAAACTCCTAACTGGCGACATAAAGTTATCCTCCGCCTCCATAAACTGGATCAGCCGACTGCCTACAATAACCCCGTCGGCTATCTTGGCTACTCGCTTTGCCTGCTCTGCAGTAGATATGCCGAAACCAACGCAGAGTGGCTGGGTGGCTACTCGCCTCACCCTGGTAACAAATGTCTCCAGATCTGCCGCCAGTCTGTCTCTGGCCCCGGTGACCCCGGTTACCGAGACTAAGTAGATAAACCCCCGAGACCTCTTAGCTACCAGTTTGGCACGCTCTTGGGTACTGGTTGGAGCCAGCAGGTAAATGAGGTCAAGTCCTTGCCTTTGAGTAATAGCTTCTAACTCCGAGCCCTCCTCCGGGGGCAGGTCAGGAATAATCAAGCCACTGACCCCTGAACTAACGCAGGCAGCGCAGAACTCCTCAAGACCATAGCTAAAAATTGGATTGAAATAGGTCATAAATATCAACGGTATTTCAGTTTTTTGGCTTAATTCCTTAGCTATCTTGAGGCAAACTTTTGGGGTAACACCACTTTGTAAGGCGTGAAAGCTGGCTCTCTGTATGGTAATGCCATCGGCAACAAGGTCAGAAAAGGGAATCCCTAGCTCTATTATATCCGCACCGTTTGAGGCAAGAAGCGAAACCACCTTCAGGGTAGCTTCAATGTCAGGGTAACCTACAGTAATATAGGGTATAAGAGCTTTGTGGCCTTGATCAAAGACAGAAGTAATTCGGCTCAAGGATTCACCCCCAGTGCCGTAACTACGATATCCATATCCTTATCACCACGACCAGAAAGGTTAACTATAATAATTTGCTCCCTGCCCAAAGTGCTTGCCATTTTGACAGCATAGAATATGGCGTGGGCTGGTTCAAGAGCTGGGATAATGCCTTCAACCTGGCACAGAAGTTGGAAAGCCCCCAGCGCATCTTTATCCTCCACGGCAACATAACTAGCACGACCAGTGGCTTTGTAATAGCTGTGCTCAGGACCAACACCCGGGTAATCCAGCCCGGCAGAGATACTGTGTGTCTCCATGATTTGTCCAGCATCATCTTGAAGGACATACGATTTTGCCCCGTGAAGCACTCCTACCCTTCCGGCAACTAGAGAGGCAGCATGTTTGCCAGTCTTGATTCCCCTCCCCGCTGCCTCCACGCCGATAAACTTAACAGTTTTGTCATTCACGAAGGGGTGGAAGATACCAATAGCATTACTGCCACCACCGACACAGGCAACTATATAATCAGGTAGATGATGACATTTAGCCAGGATTTGCTCTTTGGTCTCCTTACCCATAACCGACTGGAAATCACGAACCATCACAGGGTAAGGGTGTGGGCCTACTACTGAGCCCAAAAGGTAATACGTATCACGCACATTGGTCACCCAGTCTCTTATCGCCTCGTTAATGGCATCCTTTAAGGTTTTACTGCCTGAAGAAACAGGACACACCTCTGCCCCCAACAGTTTCATGCGGAAGACATTAAGCGATTGGCGCCGCATATCCTCCTCACCCATATAGACAATGCAGTCCAGTCCCAGTTTGGCGCATATGGTGGCAGCGGCAACCCCATGCTGTCCGGCACCAGTCTCAGCAATGACCCTTCGCTTCCCCATCTTCCTGGCTAGAAGCCCCTGCCCTAAAGCATTATTTATCTTATGGGCTCCAGTGTGAGCCAGGTCCTCCCTCTTGAGGAAGATTTGAGCACCACCACAATGCTCGGTGAGCCGTTGAGCGAAGTAAAGCGGTGTTGGCCTCCCCGAGTAGTCATGAGATAAGGAATTAAACTCAATCCAGAAGGAGGGGTCGTTCTTTGCCTCCTCATAAGCTGCATCTAATTCGTCCAGAGCCGGAATAAGCGTTTCAGGTACGAATTTGCCACCAAACTGCTCAAAATAGCCATAGGAGTCAGGTAGTTGCTTAGCTTTTGTTACCATCAATCCTCCTTACTGCTTCAATAAATGCTTTTATCTTAGCTACATCCTTACTTCCCTCAGTCTCTACACCAGATGAGACATCTACTCCCCAGGGCACTATAATCTCAATTGCTTGAGCTACATTTTGAGGACTAAGGCCACCAGCAATAATCACCGGAAATTTCATGGCTACCTGTTGGGCCAATCTCCAATCGAAAGTCGTGCCTGTTCCACCATACTTGCCTTCAATTTGAGAATCAAGAAGGGTGGTAAACCTTCGCCGGGAAAGTGTTTTCAGCCCGGTAGTAAGCTCAGCATATATCTCCTCAGGGCGCTGCTGGCTTATTCGAATTGACTTAATTATCGGCCTGGTAATCTCACGGCAATACTCCCAGGGTTCATTGCCGCTGAGCTGAACCCAGTCTAAGCCACAGAAATCGGCGATTCTGTTTACCTCCGAAGCTGGAGTGTCAACAAAGACGCCAACCGTCTTCACGGCATTACTCCTTCTCTTTACCGCGTTAATTACTTCATGCGCCCTGGCGGAGCTCACTTGACGTTTACTTGGAGCAAAGACAAAGCCGATAAAGTCGGCACCTGCTTCAACTGCAGCCAGAGCATGGCCCTCCTCTCTAATTCCACAAATCTTTACCTGGGTCATAACATCAATTCCTTCATCTTAGTCAAAATATCATTGGTGGTAACCAGAGCTTCGCCGACAAGAACCGCGTTAACTTCCCAATCCATCAGTTTTTCGACATCATCCCGATTCCTGATGCCGCTTTCAGCCACTACGATTCTCTCTCTAGGAATAAGGGGACGCAACTGGCTGGTGGTATTAATATCAACAGCGAAGGTAGTAAGGTCTCGATTATTGATACCAATGATTTCTGCCCCGCTGAGCAGAGCTCTTTCTACCTCAGTTTTGTTGTGAACCTCAACCAGGCATTTTAAGCCGATGCTGTGGCTCAATGAAAGAAGCTCTTTAAACTGCTCCTGGCTTAAGATAGCCATTATCAGCAATAAGGCATCAGCGCCGTAGGCACGGGACTCATAGACTTGATATGGGTCAAATATAAAGTCTTTCCTTAGCAGGGGAAGTTTAACTACCCCTCTAATTGCTGCTAGATAGTCAATGCTGCCCTTGAAATAGTTTACCTCGGTTAGCACCGATATGGCATTAGCACCCCCTTGGGCGTAGGTTATTGCCAGCTTCGTGGGATTGAAATGTGTGCACAGAGTCCCCCGTGATGGTGATGCCTGCTTCACCTCGGCGATTAGTCGTATCTTTTTACCCTTGAGTGCAAAGGCAAAATCAAGTGGCGGTTTCTGCTGAGCGATACGCTTCTCTAAGTGAGCTAGGGGTAGTATCTTCTTCCTTCGCTCAACATCCTCCCTTTTCTTAGCGATGATTTCATCTAGCATTTTGCCATCTTACGCAATGTTCTGGCTAAGATTGATTAGCTCGTCGAGTTTGGCCCGCGCCTGACCGCTATCAATCACTTTCTCGGCAATGTGAGCGCCCTCCCTGAGATCTGAGGCTCGATTGCCAGCTACCAAAGCTGCAGCGGCATTCATGACTACTATATCTCGCTTCGCTGCTCCTTCACCATTCAAGATGCGCCGTAGCGTCTCAGCATTCTCCTCAGGAGTCCCTCCCTTAATCTCTGTCACATTTCCCCTCTTAAAGCCAAAATCCTCAGGGCAAATCTCGCAGGGCTTCGATACCCCATATTCAGTAACATCCCATATTAATGACCTTCCGCTGATAGAGATTTCATCCATGCCGTCTACGCCATGCACCACCAGAGAATGTTTTGTGTCCAGGCGATGGAGGACACAGGCAATCTTTTCTCCCAGTTCCTCATTAGGCACGCCAAGCACCTGATATTCAGCCCTGGCGGGATTAGTGAGAGGTCCCAGGATGTTAAACACGGTGCGAATTCCAATCTCATGCCGGGGAGCAGCAGCATACTTCATTGCCGGGTGAAATGCCGGGGCGAACATAAAACCTATTCCTACCTCCTGTACGCACCTCCGCACCTGTTCGGCATTAAGGCCAATCCTGACACCTAAAGCCTCCACTACGTCAGCACTACCACACTGGCTGCTCATGGCACGGTTATTATGTTTAGCTACTTTGAGCCCAGCGCCAGCGGCAACAAAAGCTGCTGCCGTGGATATATTAAAGGTGTTCAAGTTATCACCTCCGGTACCGACAACATCAATCACAGGCTCGGCTATTGGCACCGGAATTGCCTTAGCCCGCATTACTCTGGCTAGCCCAGTGATTTCATCTGCTGTTTCCCCTTTGATTCTCAGTGCAGTAATAAAGGCACCGAGTTGAGCAGGGGTAACCTTGCCCTCCATTATCTCTTCCATAACCGAGGCTGCTTCTTCCATAGTCAGCGAATTTCCCAATACTAAGGTTCCGATAGCTTCTTTAATCATGGCTTGTTATCCTCTCCGTTAAAAAGTTTCTTAATATGTCCTTCCCCACTTCAGTCATGAACGATTCGGGGTGAAATTGAACGCCCTCTACCGGATGCTGGCGGTGCCGTAGCCCCATGATGGTGCCATCATCCGTCCACGCCGTTACTTCAAGGCACTTTGGGAGTCCTTCACGTTGGACTACTAATGAGTGATACCGAATGGCAGAGAAGGGATTGGGCAGTCCAGCCAGTACCCCCCGGCTGTCGTGATATATTAGAGATGATTTGCCATGCATAATCTTTCCGGCTTGTCCGATTGCGGCACCATAACTATAGCCAACACATTGGTGCCCCAGGCAGACGCCGAGTATTGGTAGCCTCGAACCAAAGTGCCGAATGGCCTTGTTGGAAATACCAGCCCGTAGCGGCGTAGATGGCCCAGGTGAGATAACTATCCGCTGAGGTTTCATCCTGTCAATCTCCTCAAGGGTGGCTCTATCATTGCGCACCACTGCTACCTTTTCACCTAATTCACTCAAGTACTGGAAGAGGTTATAGGTAAAGCTATCGTAATTATCAAGTAGTAGCAGCATGATTCCTCCTGGTTACCTGGTCTGCATTTTCGGCTCGGTTGATAGCTTTGAGTAGTGCCCTAGCCTTGTTCATGCTTTCTTCATATTCACGCTCAGGCACACTATCGTAGACAATCCCACTTCCTGCCTGTACATAAGCAATACCTTTCTTCACTACCGCAGTTCTTATGGCTAGAGCCATATCCATATTACCTGAGAGAGAGAAGTAGCCTACCGCCCCGGCGTATGGTCCTCTTTTCTCCGGTTCAAGCTCAGCGATTATCGCCATAGCCCTGATTTTAGGTGCCCCAGATACTGTGCCT
>JAUWHP010000046.1 GCA_030605765.1 Dehalococcoidia bacterium | reverse complement strand
CCTTGCTCAAGAATCTGAATGAGGGGATGGTCTTCAAGAAGCACAAGGTAGTCAGGTGGAAGTGCCGTAACTGTGGCTACGTCCATGAGGGCACTGAAGCGCCGGAGAAGTGTCCTGCCTGCGGCTTCGCCCAGAGCTACTACGAGCTTATGGCGGAGAACTACTAGGTGTTTATCAAGTGAAAGCAAGTCCTCGTGTTAGCCCGAATGAGTAAGAATTCAGAAAGTAAGGGGGTGTATCATGCAATTCAAGGACATACTGAAAAGTGTGGAGTCTGAGGGAAAAGAGAAGCATGTCCCGGTTATTGAAATCGGTAAGGGTAAGGGAGAAGGTGGCGTCGACATTGTCCACGTGGTGGTAGGCAAAGAAACACCGCATCCTAACACAGTAGAGCATCATATCGCCTGGATTGAGCTATTTGGGGTGAAGAAGGATGGACAGGTAATAAATCTCGGTCGGGCTGTTTTTGCACCCGCCTACACTAGCCCCAATGTCAGGTTCCAGGTGCCAGTGGCGGAATTCAAGGCTTTCTGTGCCATTGCCTATTGCAATATCCATGGCGTATGGGAAAACTGCCTGGAAGTTTGAGGTTAAATCAGGAAGCACTATTACCAATGTGGCTGGGGATCCAGGATTCGAACCTGGCCTAACTGATCCAGAGTCAGTCGTCCTACCTCTAGACTAATCCCCAACGGATGCCTATTATAACTACTTCGCTCGCCTTGAACAAGACTACGAATTGCCTCATGATTATTGTTGCCGAAAGTGGTATCGTGAACTCGTTCAGATAGATAGTGGACACCTTAGACAGCCTTTTATGCCATTGTAAGAATAAGGCGGGGATGAACCCCACCACTACGGTTACATCCCGTAGGGTCGGGGCTTGTCCCCGACCAAGCTATGGTGGTGTGTTCCCAATCAAGCCAGGCATGCCATAACTGAACCCTCCAGGATGCTTTCTACCTCAGGTTGGGCTGATATATAATTAACGTTGAGGCATGGCCGGAAGGAGGTGTATTCATGGCCACATATGTAACACTGCTTAAGTTCACATCGGAGGGGCTGAAAAGCTTAGGTGACTTCGGCAAGACGTGGGAGAAAGTGTCAAAGAGAGTTGCACAGACAGGGGTCAAGACAATTGGCGCTTATGGTATCCTGGGGCCTTATGACATGATGTTCATATACGAAGCCCCCGATGAGAAAGCTGCTGCAAGTGTCCCCCTGTTCTTCTCGTCCCAGAAAGGGGGAGCGCAGACGGAGACCTGGACGGCTATCCCGATGGGGGAGTTTGTAAAGGTCACTGGGAGGCTCAAGGGCTGAAACCCTACTATCTTAGTTTGGCTGTGCCTCAGCTTAGACTCCCGGGGTTCATAGACTTACTTCTATGCTGCCTTCTATTTGAACTCATCCTTCCCCATCGCCACAAATATGATGGCTAGTATCCCTAAGACAAATGCAGGTGGGATTAGCAATGCGCAAATGCCTCCAGCAAGCGCTAGGCCCCAAACTCTTCTCTTCAGGGCATAAACACCGCCCACTATAGCCACTGCACTTAGCACTAACGGGGCTGCCGTTGCAGTTACGGCTAACCTTCCTATGAAAGGTAAGCCCATCTCTCCCCATACGCCACAACCAATTGCCCCTATAGTAGCAACCGCTATACCGATAATGATACCAAGAGCTCCCGCAACAAGGCTGAGGATTCCGGCGACTGTTGGCTTCCAGGTTTTCTCCATTTCTTAATCCTCCTTTGCCAGTGAGGGTTAACTCTACCTTCATGAATGCGCCTTGTCAACTTAACCCGAACCTCCTATCGGCCCCATTGTGATGTCATTCCTGTAAAGGGGAGAGGTGAATAGAGAACGCCGCAGCTATCCTATTTCATTCGCTTTTCCCTCTCCAGTATTTCCTTTTCTGCGTTTTCTACTATTGAATGCAAAGCACCAGGCATGCCCGGAGGTAATGGCTCAGGTCTATGGTTCTTAAGAATCGATAAAAGTTCCTCGTGAGCTCGCTGAGCAAAATCTTTACTCCCATTATTTTCCCACGTGGCCCACATGCTTCGATCGATCAATCTAGAGTGGGATTGCTCTCTCATATGCCGCAAAGTATGCTCTCTGCTTAAGAAGTTACCACCAGGCCCTACCTGTTTGATAACATCCAGCCCCATATTTTCGTCATTGATGCTAATCCCTTTCACTGCACGACTGACCATTTTAGCTATCTCGTTATCCATCACCAGTTGAGTTAAATCAAATGTAATCCCGAGTTCAAGCATCCCCATACCATAAATTAAGTTAGCGCCTGCTAACGCGGGTAAAAGGGCAGTTATGGTTTTTTCGTGAGCTGCTTGCCCATCGGCGGTCTTGCTATCTGCCTACGTGCCTCCGACATAGCTGGGAAGGTGATAGTATTGAGCCAGTTGCGCTGCTGCAGCGCTAATCAAGCCAAATTCAGGACACCCCACCGGAGCAGTGGCGCTTTTTAAATCCATGATTGTAGTCGAACTGCCATAAATCACAGGTGCCCCTTTACAAGCTAACTGGGATAATACAATTCCCGCCAGTACTTCTGCATTATGGCTAATCAATGTGCCTGCCAGGGTCACAGTTGATGTGCCACCTGCCATAGCCATAGACAGAATGTTGACAGGCATCCCCGCTGAAGCAGCTTCTACAATAACTTCACTGCAACTCTGACTAAGCCCCAATGGGCTGCTGGGGCAAACGAAAGCAGTCCATATGGGACGCTCTTTAGCTTTCTCTCTGCCACCGGCAATGATTGCGGACATTTCAACAAACAACTTTGTAAGCTCCTTAGTAATAGGCCCACCAAAGCAATGTTTAGAAGTATTGGTTAGAGAAGCTTCCGCAGCATGAAGAGCTTCCAATTTGGGGGTGACGTCACTGGCAACAAGCGCCTTTCCCTCGACAACGCTCACTTCGCTTAAGGCATCGCAAACTAACACAACATTAGCTATATCCTCTTTAGTTGTCTCTCTACGCTCCCCTGTAAAAGGGTCTATTATCATTGTGGCCTGGCCAAAGTTAGTAAATGCGACCCTCTTACCCCCTATGACTACATCCTCTTTGGGGCTTCTACCCGCCAGCAGAATCGTACTGGGCGCAGAGCGAATTGCGTCCTCCACAACATGAGGAGGAAACTTCACCCGCTTCTGCTTTTTGTCCACAGTACAACCACCACCATCAAAAATATCCATCGCCTCATCATCTTCAACCTCTACCCCGGTTTCTCTCATCGTTTCCAGGGTAGCCAGGTGAATTTCATACAGGTCATCCTGTGAAAGTAGATTTAGCCCTGCCCCTCTTATTACATTCATACCGGATATTACGCTGCTTTTCATCAAACACCTCCTTTCAATAGAACTTCCAAACGACCCTGCAAATCTCCTGACATCTTACATATCGCCTCCTTCTCAAATATCTAATTCACAGTATAATTTCTATTGCCTCCACTGGTCATCACTTCAATTTTCTACCTATTCTCTCCTCGAATTTCTTTACGCTGTTGATTTCTATGTCCAACAGCTCAGCTATGCGAAATTTCGCATCGATACCCTGAGCCACACCAGGAAGTACATACGCACTCCCAATATCTAAGTCTCTTCTTAGCTCATTCATCACCACAGGGTCTGAGAGGTCAACCACAGAAACTTCCAGTTTCTTAGCTACATACTCCTTAGCTTCATTGATTTTCATCCCTCGGGCAATTTCCATTCGCGCTACCAGATCTCCAGCAGTGCGTATTCCACCCATTCCCGAGGCAAGACTGTGAGCTACAGACATTCCCTGGGTGTCACCCGCTCCTACCTACAAACCATCTAACCCTGTTATTTCTACCATAGCTTTAGAAGCCCTGGTTACCGAATCTACAGGAAGTACATCCTGCATCGGCATTCCACCTACACCCATGCCCACGTTACCATGTATAAGTATATTGGAATTCTTGACACAAGCCTTGATAAAAGTGCTTGATCGAGCTACGTCCCTGGGGCATGAGGAATCTGTATTGGTATTAACAGCCGGGCCAAAAATGCTGACTCCTGCTTTCTCAGCCAGCTTCAGTTGCTCATGAGGATATAAGCCTGCCAGCCGAACACCATCATAGGTTAACGCTCCATGCATGCCAAAAACGAATTCCCCTGCCATTCCCATTTCGATGCATATATCAGGGTATTTCTGTCTCAATACCTCAGTTGCTCGCAAAGCAGCCAGGAAATCGCCATCCCCCGCTGCCCCCGTGGTATCGAAATTGATGCCATCGGCTCCTGCTTCATACATCGTACTGGCCACAAGAACCATATCGTTAACAGCATGTTCCACCATTTCCTCGAAAGATGCCCTGGCTTCAGCGATTTTACCCTGAGGTAGCAGTTCCATCGGGTTGGTGCACGGACCATCTGGTTGAGTATACAAACCCAAATTGGGCATAGCGCCATAAAACATGGCGGGAATTGTCACCAGCAACGCTTGTTCCATTATCGGCTGGTCCATCCAGAGAAGCTGCCTGGCTGGCTTATAACTGTAATCAACATGAGCCATTTCCAGCGTATCAGCGCCGAACAACCTTTCCAGGATTTGCAGCGATTGAAATTTACTTGCTGTGCCATACGAACGCTTAATTTTAAGGGGTCCACAATCATAACTGAGCACCACTTCTTTCCCCACATCCACACCAACAGTCCTATCAGGACGCTTAAACAGTTCGGCCAGGTATCGCAATTCATCTTGAGAAAGAGGAGGAATCTTCCCCCTTTCTGCTGCCTCCTGAGTGCCACTTTCGAGGTCACTCCTGAGCTCGCTTTCGCTGAGCTCAATTACAGAACCATCCCCCAATCTCGTACGAATTTTCCCCATATTTTGCCTCCTTTACAAAAAATCTCGCGTACTCCGTCGGGATAATACAGAATCAATCATTTTTGAAGCTACCTGAACTAACCCTGTCATTGCAGCAAAAGTCAATTTACCCCCACAGGGGCATCATCAAGTATACTACAAGCAATAAGAACAGGGGCAGAATCAGAACCGGGCTAAGACAAGCCAGAAAGACTGCCCCCTGGGAAATGAAACACGCTCTAAGCATCCAATTTGCTCACTCCCCCACTCTTCTCCGTATTATTTCGAGGATACCATGAATCTCCAGTCAGTCTATTCTAATTGATTTTTTGTTGTTATACTTAAATCAGAGGTTGAAACATGAATGATTGGGACGCCTGCCAGAAAACCCTGGGAATATTCTTTAATGACCAATCTCTGTTGAAGCAAGCTTTTGTCCATCGCTCATACCTTAATGAAAACCCCAATTCCCTTCTGCCCAGTAATGAGCGCCTGGAGTTTTTGGGCGATGCCATCCTGGATTTCATAGTAACCGACGAGTTATATAGTGAATTTCCCGAGCTACCCGAAGGGGATCTCACCACAATTCGTGCTTCTCTGATTTGTCGCCAGACATTGGCTAAGGTAGCCTCTTCACTCAAACTCGGCGACTGGCTTTTATTGGGGCAGGGTGAAGAAACGAGTGGAGGAAGAAAAAGAGAAAGCAACCTGGCAAACACCTCTGAAGCACTAATTGGAGCTATCTATCTCGACCAAGGATTATGTCAAGTCAAGGAATTTGCCCTCAGGCAACTTAAGCCATTCCTGGACAAAACAAAACACGGAGACATAAGTCCCAATTACAAAGCATTGTTACAAGAGCTTATTCAAAGCGAGAAACTTTTACCTCCCGTGTACCACGTGATAGAAGCCACTGGCCCTGACCACGATAAGCAATTTGCTGTAGAGGTGCTTATGGAGGATAATATACTGGGCAGTGGCACAGGGAAAAGCAAGAAGGCTGCTGAAATGGAGGCAGCACACTCTGCCTGGGAAAAACTGAGGTGTAGCCATGGGTAAGCGCGATTACAGGCGAAGAGAAGCAAAAAAGCCCAAGAAGGGAACTAAGAAGGCGACGGTAAGCTCAGAGTTCATTCCACCCACAGAGGTAGAGGTAATCAAGAAAAAGAGAAAGGCAAGCCCTGAAGAATACGAGGAATAGTTGAGTGGCAACTTGCCTGGAACTCTACCCCAGCGGCGAGTTGAGAGAAAGAATCGGGCTAGCCACATCCTTATTACGAAGTTGCCATCTTTGCCCTCATCGCTGCGGTGCAAATCGCCTCGAGGATGAGCTGGGAGCATGTCGCACATCTTGCGAAGCCATAATATCCAGTTATGGCCCTCACTTTGGCGAAGAATCACCGCTGGTAGGCAGACATGGATCAGGCACTATTTTCTTCGCCAACTGCAATCTGAGATGTCTTTTTTGCCAAAATTATTCCGTAAGCCAGCTAGGGGAAGGCAAAAAGGCGAGCAAAGAAGAATTAGCCTCCATGATGCTCTCCCTCCAGGCTCAAGGATGCCACAATATAAACCTGGTGTCGCCCACACATGTAGTACCACAAATCCTGCAGGCGCTAGAAATCGCAATGGAATCAGGGTTACGTCTTCCCCTGGTGTATAACTCAGGAGGCTATGATTCAGTAGAGACTCTAAGCATGCTCGATGGGATTATCGATATCTATATGCCTGACATGAAATATAGCGATGAAAGAGTTGCCAGGGAGCTATCAGGAATTGAAGACTATCCTTCAGTGAACAGAGCAGCGGTCAAGGAAATGCACCGACAAGTAGGCGACCTGAAAATCAGCGCAGAGGGAGTGGCTCAACGTGGGCTTCTAGTACGCCATTTGGTTTTGCCCAGAGGTTTGGCCGGAACAGGAGAGGTGGTAAATTTCATCAGCAGGGAAATCTCTCCAGATACTTATACCAACATCATGGCTCAATACCACCCGTGTTACAAAGCCTATGATATACCAGATTTAGCACGACCAATTTCGACAGCAGAATTTCAACAGGCTGTAGAGCTGGCTCACCAGGCAGGATTGAATCGATTGG
This sequence comes from Dehalococcoidia bacterium, assembly GCA_030605765.1. GTDB lineage: Bacteria > Chloroflexota > Dehalococcoidia > GIF9 > AB-539-J10 > JAGMDB01. The sequence continues at coordinate 4,321 of JAUWHP010000046.1, read as the reverse complement.
ACAAAGCCAGACCCATAATTGTGGGGTTTTGAAATGGCAGAGATGGCCCACCTTTCAGCTAAAGTCTATGGCCGCGTGCAAGGCGTCTTTTTTCGCTATTTTGTACAGAATACAGCTAGAAACCTGCGATTAAACGGTTATGTGCGCAACCTACCCAGTGGCGATACGGTAGAGGTTCAAGCTGACGGGAACAAGCAGGAACTGGAGAAACTAATAGAGCAACTTAAGACAGGCCCGCCAGGGGCCAAAATCGAAAAGGTAGAAATAAAGTGGTCCGACTATTCAGGGCAATCTACCACTTTTAGCATAAGCTACTAGCGTAGCAGAAAATCAAAACTCAAAATGCAAAACTTCTCAATTTCCGCTCCGTATCTTTGCGCCCTTATTTTTTCTTTTTGCATTTCTCAATCCTCAAGTTGGCTTCTGCCCGCATCAATCAGATTTAAATACTCACACTCGACCCCGGCTAACTGTGAAGCCTCACGGTCAACTTCGCAAGGTTCACCAACGAAGATCTTCCCACACTCCTCTTGCCTCCCTTTCGTGGGGTCATCAGTGTAGAAAAACTTCTGCTGCGCTTCAATGATTCCCAGGTCGAAAGGCAAGGTGAAATACAGATCAGCAAGCACCTTCTCTATTCCAAGTTCGTATAAGGCATCCCACTCACCCCGCTGATATTTATTCGCCACCAGCAGACTTAGCAGGTTTGCTACACTAAAACAACCACTATTGCCACAAACCTTGAACGGAGTCACACTAATCAAAAAATCGCTGCGCAAGACCAGATTAGGCGCCCAGAAAGTAGGCGTGGCAAAGTATTGACGCAGGGGGTTTTCCATCTCCAAGAAAATAGAATCTCTAACATCAAGCATAAGCACATTATGAAAACTATATCTCAAAGCCTGATATACAGGATATATTGACTCCCCACCGGGCATTCCGTCAGCAATGAGTATGTCTGCATCGCTAACCTTTCTTATGCCTTCAATGATGGTATTCAATATTTCAGGGCTTGTAGTTACAGGATACGGCATAGGAAAGTGGGCGCATGGCTTGATTAACACGCGCCTTGCCCATGAAAGCCGCGCTGGAGGCGTGAAAACAAAATCAGACGCTTCATAAATCATTGCTTTAGTTGTACCTTATTAGCCGATGCCCTGGTCTTTCTAATTACGAGGATGGCTTCAGAATTACAATCTCAGTGGCTGTGGGTAGTTCTTCGGGCCTGAACTCTATCTCGCTGGAATCCACTCTTTTCACATTTTTTTTACCGCGGAGGAAATTATCAACGCCAGCTATGGGATAAGTACACTGGGGCGTTCTGAAATGCATGGGGATTACCACCTTGGGCTTTAATTGATCACACACCTGGCTGGCGCCGGCAGCGTCAATAGTGTAGAAGCCACCTACGGGGATAAACAATATGTCTACAGTACCAACCTCATCAACTTGCGCCTGGCTAAGCAGATGTCCCAGATCACCCAGGTGGCAGAGTTTAATACCATCCAGGCTGAAGCAGAAAACAGTGTTGGTCCCTCTTTGCTTACCCTGTGTGGTATCATGATAGGTTGCAACTCCTCTGAATTGAAGGCCTTTAGCAGCTTTCAGACCGCTACCTTTGAGCACCTCAGGCTTCCCTTGCACCGCTGAAACATTATTGTGGTCATCATGGTCATGGCTTACCACAACGATATCAGCGATTTCTTTGATAGGAGAATAACTGAGGTTCTGGTCTACAATATAAGGATCAGTAATTATTCTCAACCCCACCTCAGAAACAAGCAAAAAACAAGCATGACCCAGCCATTTCACTTTCATGTACATATCCCTCCTTCGGCCAGTGACAGAGCCAATTCAACCAGAGTTCCCACCCCTACCCCGGTAGCTCCCTTCACCACATAGCCACTTTCTTTACTGCTGGAGGCAGTGCCCGCTATATCCAGATGAATCCACGGAGTCTTATCAACAAATTCACCCAGGAAAAGGGCGGCAGTAATAGCCCCACCGTGTCTATTTCCAATATTCTTGATATCGGCAATTTCACTTTTGTTCTGCTCCTTGTATTCTTCAGGCAGAGGCAACCGCCACAGTTTCTCCCCGGCTCTGCCCGCAGCCTCAAGAACCTTATCCAGTAACTTCTGATCGTTGCTAAAAGCGCCACTATAGCCAGTGCCTAAAGCAACAATGCAGGCTCCCGTCAGGGTAGCTAAATCAATCAGAGGAGACAGGCCTTGCTTTACAGCATAACTTAGCGCATCGGCCAGAATAAGCCGCCCCTCAGCATCAGTATTCATTACCTCTATCGTCTTGCCATTCATCGCTTTTAACACGTCACCTGGCTTTAGTGCGCTACCGCTGGGTAAATTCTCAGTAGCTGGAATGATGCCAACAACATTAATTTTTGGCCTTAGTTGAGCGATGGCGCTGAGCGCCGACATGACTGCAGCGCCACCAGCCATATCACCTTTCATTTCCGCCATATCCTTTGAAGGCTTAATAGAAATTCCTCCAGAATCAAAGGTTATACCTTTGCCAATAAAGCCAATAGCACGTTCAGAGCTTTCATCTCCCTTATAGCTAAGGGTTATTAATTTTGGCGTCTGGTTACTTCCCTTTGACACTCCCAGAAGCGCCCCCATGCCCATTGTCTCCATGTCGCTTGAGTCAAAAATGTTAATCCCCAGCTTGCCTTTACCCGCTATTTCTCCAGCTATTTCAGCCATTCGACTGGGTGTCATGTGGTTGGCTGGCTCATTAACCATATCACGCGCCAAACTGGTAGCCTCCACCAGTATTTTCCCTTTGCACACCCCTCGCTCCAGAGATGGAAGTTTATCTCCCTCTCTTTCTACTATCACTATCTCTGCAATATCCTCATATTCAGGCTTTTTGTAGTTAGCAAAGCTATAAAGCCCGAGGAGGCTACCTTCTACTACTGCCTCAGCCGAAGCTTCAGCGTCGATACCGCCGATACCAGCGCCATGAACAATGGTAGCTATCCTGTGGCAGTTCAATTTTCTCAGGGAGCGACAATATCCACCGGCTACGCCACGCACTTTGTCTAAATCGAGATCCTGGCGCTTACCCAACCCGGCGACCGCCACCATCCTCGCGGGTAATTTGCCCAGGGTGTGAATAATGCTAACCTCCCCAGATTTGCCCTTGATACCGCCGTTCTCAACCAGCCGGGTTATGGCTCCATCCAGAGCTTTGTCCACAGCGGCAGTAGCACCACCGGGTTGCTCCCCCTCAAAGAGATTCACCACAATGGCGTCAGCCTCAGCCTGAGTTATGTCGCCAGCTCTAACCTTGATTTCCAAATTCTTACCTCCCTGGATATACAAATTTTTAGATTATCTATTTTACTCCACTTGAGTGGAGATTTGAAGAGGCCCGCGTTTACATTATCTTCCAATCGCTGCTAAAATAGCCACGCTAAATGGCTGACATTCTCCGCCTGTACGGCACAGGACGACGCAACTGACAGATGACGATAAACTGCTTTTCCATAATAATCCTTGCTGCCCTCGCGGTAGAATTCCTCCTGCACCTCGTTGCCAAGTTGCTGAACATCAGCGCTCTCAGGCTGGAGCTGCCTCCTGAGCTGGAAGGAATATATCCACAGGAGAAGTACCACAACTCTCAGAACTACACGCGAGTGAACACACGTTTCACTGTCGCGGAAAGCGTCTTTATGCTGGTTGCATTGCTGGCCTTCTGGTTTGTCGGCGGCTTCAACTATCTCGACCAGGTAGTCCAAGGGTGGGGCTTCACTCCTCTGGTCAACGGCTTGCTCTACATTGGCATCCTGGCGCTGGCCTATACCTTGCTCAGCCTGCCATTCAGCATTTACGCCACCTTCGTAATTGAGGAGCGATTCGGCTTCAATCGAACCACGCGGCGCACCTTCGTGCTGGACCTCCTCAAGAAGCTTGGATTGGCGATGCTGCTTGGTGGCGCGCTCCTCGCTTGCCTCCTGTTACTCCTGGAGCACGCTGGCACACATGCCTGGCTCTATTGCTGGGCAGCCGTGGCCGCCTACTCCCTGGTGGTGCAGTTCGTTGCCCCGACATGGATCATGCCGCTGTTCAACAAATTCACCCCGATGGCACACGGCGAGTTACGAGACGCCATATTCAACTATGCTGCTTCCGTTAGCTTCCCTGTGAAAAACGTCTTCGTCATGGATGGCTCGAGGCGCTCAGCCAGGGCAAATGCTTTCTTCACTGGCTTCGGCCACAACAAGCGCATCGCTCTCTATGATACCCTGATCGAAAAACAAACGGTGCCCGAGATGGTATCCATACTGGCTCACGAAGTG